>NZ_MPPC01000003.1:0-65666 GCF_001896635.1 Aminobacterium sp. EBM-42 | reverse complement strand
TCGGCGACAGGGTGAAACTGCTCTGTTGAACGAAGAATCCGCTAAATTCATGGTTACAGACCGGCTCGGGGATGTTTACACAAAATTTTCCGCACTACCGTTTTTTACATTTTGGGCAACCTGTTCCTAATATCTGTATTTTCATCTTCCCTCTCCTTTCTCGCCGCACAAAAACACTGTAAGTAATGTTCCTCATAAACTGGATGCCCCTGGATAACGCGCTCAACACATTGAAGCATTGAAGCGAGGCAGCGCATTTTCAGAGAATAGTAAATATGCAGCCCGTCCTTTCGATCTTCAATAATGTGGAGATCGCGGAGTATGGCTAAATGTTTGCTGATCGTCGTCCTGTCAAAGTGAAAAAGTTCCGCTATTTCACAGGCACACATCTCTCTCTTTTCCAGAGTTTCCACAATAGAAAGACGAACAGGATGACCTAGGGCTTTGAAAATAGCTGCTTTTTCCCGTTGTAGGTTTGCGTCCAAGTCAACCCCTCCTTATGTGGCGATATTACCACATAAGGAGGGGTACCTGTCAATGCCTATTGCGCAAATGTGAGCATTCCAGATGAGAGCTCATATCCCCGGCGGGTTACATGCTCTAGAAAGGGAATGTCATGTGAGGCAATAATGAGAGCCATGTCAAGTTGATTTAGAACGTCTACAAGGTTTTGCCAGGCCCTTTTATCAAGACCGCTTGAGGGTTCGTCGAGCAGCAGCAGGTCTGGTTTCATTGCAAGAACAGCAGCTAAGGCCCCGAGTCTCTTTTGTCCTCCTGAAAGGGCGTAAGGAGGGGTATGAGCGAGGTTGTCTATGTTAAGGGTTTTCAAAACATTGATAGCTTGTTCATAGGCTTCTTCTTTGTTTATTCCTCTATTGAGAGGGCCAAAGAGCACATCATCAAGCAGGGTCGGGCAAAAGAGCTGGTCATCGGGATCTTGAAAAAGAAAACCTATGGTTTGACGTAAATATCGAAGATCCTTTTGGTTTTTAATAACTTTCCCCTTAACAATAATGTCTCCCTTCTGTGGGCGAAGCAGGCCCATTATCAAAGAGAAAAGAGTTGTTTTACCCGCACCATTTTCCCCTCGAATATAAATTTTTTCATTCTCAAAAATTTCGAAAGAGAGATTTGTAAACAGAGGCAAACTTCTGGGATAGGTAAAAGCAATATTTTTTAAACGTAACAGTGGCATCATAGAATAAAACACCCAGCCAACAAAATGTAGAGGGCTGCCATGCAAAGAGTATCAGGGGGGGAGGATGTCGCGCAAAAGGTGGAAAAGGGAAAAGAGCCGTTAAAACCTCGTAACGCCATAGCTTTAAAAACTCGCTCTGAACGAATGATACTTCGTATAAGCAGCATACCGACGAGGTTGCCGTAAGCTCTAAAAGTTGAAAAGGATACAGTGGGATGAAATCCCCTTAACACCATGCTTTTGTGAATTTTTTGTGCTTCTTCCGATAAAACGTGAGCGTATCGATAGGTAAAATGGAGCAAAAGAATAAGTTTTTGAGGCACGTGAAGACGATGAAGTGCCTGTAAAAGATCTGGCATTGTTGTTGTTCGTAAAAATGAGATAAAAGCCAAAGTTGCCGCATGAGTTCGTATTGTAATAAGCAATGCGAGGCGCACACCATTTTCAGAGGAAAGGGGAAGCGTGAGCCACATCATAAGAAGAAAGCTATCAAGGGCAAGAAGGCGAGTGATAATAACTTTGATAGGAATACGGGCAATAGTGACAAGCATAAAGGCATACATCAGCAGAAAAAATTGAGCGGCAACTGATGGCAAAAGAGCGACACATAAGGCGAAAAGAAAGACGAGCACGACTTTGATTGCTGCAGAGACTCGACTTAAAAAACTATCAGGAATATAAACTTGGCAATTCAATGAAGGGAAGTTGCTATTGCCCATATTTTTTACGCCCTCCAGCCCAGAAAGCCATCCCGGCAAGGCCTGCAATATACCCTATCCCTCCGATAATTTCACTGAATTTAGGTTTCGAAAGTTCCTTCCGGAGCAGAGAAAGTTCGTTCCTGATAGGGGCTATTTCTTTCTGAACAATTTCTTGTGTGAGAGCAGAAATCTTTTCTTCAGAAAGAGAACTTGTTGTATTTGAACTTTCTGGTGCCGCGAAAGCTGTTTTTTCAATTCTATCGTTTGGTTCTGCTGCTTCTATGGTTACTATAGTTTGACCCAGATGTCCTATACCGCCATTTACCGAGACTAGAAGAGATTGAATGCCTGTTGCATCAACGGGGATAGAAAATTGCCCCTTTTCGTCTGTCGTTCCTTCGACGATGAGGCTGTTATTTTTAGCATTTTTAACGTGTATTGCAGAATGACGGGCAGGCGCTCCATCATTGAAATAGGCTTCTCCAACAAGGGTGTTGTTTTCCATATAGGCGAAAACATTTAATTTATGGGCAGACGCAACGCCAGTCCACAAAAAAAGAAGTAGAGTTATACTCACAAATTTAAGGGATAACGTTTTTATTTCCATTTCTCCCATTCCTCCAAAAGAGATGGCATAGTGCGAAAGACGTATGCTGCGACAAAAGCTCCGATAAGAGACTCTATTCCCATAATGGGAATATGGGCAAGAAGAATAAGTTTGGCAGTCATGAAAAATACCTCACCACTTCCTGCAAGGGCAAGGGCCGTAAAAATACCGGCGCCAGCTACTCCTGTCGCTCCAGCAAGAGCCCCGGCAAGCCAGGCAGGCTTGCCAAGATGAAGAACATATCGTCCTAATAGACCTCCCAATACGCCAGATAGACTCATGGTGCATGTATTGACTCCGAGCACCACAACCCCTCCGAATTGGAAAAGAAGGGCCTGAAGAAAGAGAGCAACAAGATATGAGGGAAAAAGACCCATTCCTAATATAAGGCCTCCAATGCCGTTCAAAACCAGGTGGGCACTTGTCGGACCGATGTTGATATGTATAAGAGATGAAACAAACAAAGCAGCAGAGACAATTCCCGCACGAGGGATCATCTTTGCATCAATTCTTTTTAAGCCTACTGCGACACCTGCAGCAGCTCCTGTTGCCCCAATGAGAAGAACAGGGAGAGAAAGAACGCCTTCCGCAATATGCATTAGTTTTTATTCACCGTTTTCAGCCATAAAACTGCCCCTAATTCTATAGCGGCATCATTTTTACCATCAGGAGTTTTCATTGTTTCAGGAGCATCGGAAAGAGCTGCAAAACCCCACCAGCCTTCCCAAGGCATTACATACGTAAAAATACCTTGGTCATCTGTGCGTACTACTTGAGTAATAAAAGGATCAGCCGGAGCTTTAATGGCCTTTTTATCATTATAAAACTCGACTTCTACGTCTGCGCCGGAAACAGGTTTTCCATCAACTAAAACTTTTCCTTGAAAAACATTTCCTGCCCACAGACCATAAGGATGAGTAAGAGGAAGAATTTCTGCACGAAGCCCTACTGCTTCATCCCAGCCATCTTTCATTCCGAACGCGTTAACAACGGTTTTTGTGTAATGAATAATATATTTGTTTTCTGCTGGCTCCCAATATGGAGAGGGTTCTACGTAAAAGATATGGTCTCCGGGGCGTTTTACTACATAAGATGCCTTCCAGCTTTTCAAACCGTCTTTAGATATTTTTTCATTAAGAAAGTTCAGAAGATCTGTTTTTTCTGAGCGAACCAGAACCCCAAATTGAACGGGCTTTTCCATATTCATAAGGTGTTGTTCAAAAGGATGTGTGAAGAGAAGATCAAGATCAATTTGTTTGTTGTCATCTTGGGATACGATATTTTGATTAGGAATAATAACTTGAAAATGTGCCCGTAATGGAGAGGCAAAAACAAATAAAGAGCAAACCATAACAAGAGGAACAATAATTTGTTTTTTCCAGATTCTCACCGCTAAAAACCCCCTCAAAAATTATCGTAACACGAATTTCTATTATAGTGTTACTCTTTGGACTTAGTTTGTCAAGTTAAATAACGGTATAATATATAAAAGGTTCATAGTCCGCTTTGCTTTCTTGTGTTTTTTGATACCGACATTGTTTTATCAGGTTAAAAGAGTACCGGTGGCAGCTTGGTTTATGACATTGAAAATTGAAAATGAAGGGAGGGGCAATCATGAAGAAGCATGAATTTTATATTGTAGATGTTTTTGCGGAAAAAAAATATTCGGGGAACCAGCTTGCTGTAGTTCTTGGAGCAGGAGATCTTTCGAAAGAGGATATGGAGAGTATTACGAGAGAGATGAACTATTCAGAAACAACCTTTATTTTGAATCATTCTCCAGTAAACGGAGGCTATCCTGCACGGATATTTACTCCAGGGGGGGAAGTCCCTTTTGCAGGCCATCCCACTTTGGGAACAGCTGCTGTTATCGCCAGGGAAATAGCGCCTGGAAACCCTGATTTTATTACTTTAAACCTCCAGGTTGGGCCGATTCCCGTGATGAGAAAGGATCATCTTTATATTATGAAGCAGAACCAGCCAGAGTTCGGCCCTGTCTATCCCCCCGAAGATCTGGCGAGGGTGTTGTCCATTGATGCAAAGGAAATAGAAACAGGTGCCCCTGTCCAATGGGTTTCCACCGGTTTGCCCACAGTTATAGTGCCTCTTAAACGAAGAGAGGTCCTGAGTCGAATCTGCATAAATCGTAATGAATACGAGGATTTCATAGAGAGAATGGGCAAAGTCGCAATTTCAATCTATTGCAAAGAACCTATCCACAGACATAACCATCTTCATGTCAGGGTTCTTACCTCGTGTTTCGGGGTGGAAGAAGATCCCGCAACGGGAAGCTCTGGAGGGTGCCTGGCTGCCTATCTTGTTCGCCATAAGGTCATGGGGGCATCTGTAATAGAGGATGTGAGGGTAGAACAGGGATACTCTCTTCAGCGTCCCTCTCTTCTTTTTCTCTCTGCATCCGACCAGGATGGCGGAAAAATTGATGTACACGTGGGCGGAAGCGTCATTTTTGTAGCAAAGGGCGAGTTGATCTAAAAAGGGCTGTCCTTTTCGTGGACAGCCCTTTTATCTGATTAACTATTTTGATCAATAGGAACCAGGTTTTTTCCCGACTAAAGAGCCGGAGTTTTTTTGTCTCTTCCCGCCTTTTACGGCAACGGCCATTTTCTTTTCAGTCCATCGCGCCAGGCGCACGAAGGGCAACCCAAGCAAAAAATAAATGATGGCAACAATAATGCCAGTGCCGAAATAGTCGTAATAGGTTGTAGCCAGCTGGCCATAGGCCTTTGTCAAATCCACCATGGTAATGACGGAGACCAGTGACGAATCTTTCAAAAGAGAGATAAAGTCATTGGTTACCGGTGGCAAGGCGACTCGCAAGGCCTGAGGCAATACCACGTGTCTCAGAGCCTGCCACCGTGTCATTCCAAGAGCCAAAGCCCCTTCCATTTGTTGGCGAGGCACAGATAGGAGCCCAGCTCTGTAGTTTTCAGCTTCATAGGCGGCGTAATTGAGCCCAAGGCCTAATATTCCGGCAAAGAACGGGCTCAGTTTTATCCCTATGTTGGGGAGACCATAAAATATAAAGAAGAGCTGAATCAGGACAGGCGTTCCCCGAATTGCCTCAATATATCCGATGGCCAGACGAGAGAGCAAAGTAGGCCCAAATATTTTAGTCATGGCCAAAAGCAGGCCGAGGAAAATAGCCAGAACCATAGATGCAATGGATACCTTCATGGTAACGATGGCTGCCTTGCCCAATATAGGCAGGAAGCTTGCGTATCGATTTAACCGTTTGGCTAAAGTAATGTCAGGTTTTTGGTGTTCCGCCCAATGGTTGAACATGGAAGCTTCGATCTTGCTTGGAGAAAAATCCTGAAACATTTCGGCCATCATGGGGCTCCACATGTTCCAGCGGTCATAGATCTCCCGAAGTTTCCCGCTGTCTCGAAGATAGACGATAGCTTCATTTATATCTGAAAGCAGTTGCTTGTCTTCTTTGCGAACAGCAATTCCATACTCCATACGTCCAACGGGAGGGCCCACAAATACTATTTCAGGGTTGAACCCTGCATAGTAGACGCCGATGGGATCGTCAAAGAGTGTTGCGTCAAGACGTCCGTTTTCGAGATCGTTAAAGGCATTGATCTCATCTTCGTAGGTTCGTATGTCCTTAATGCCGGCCTCTACGAGGGTGAAATAAGCATAGGATTGTTTTAGGGTTCCCACAACTTTTCCCTTGCAATCTTCAAGGGTTTCAATGTCTTTTGTCCCCTTCCGGACGGCAATCTGTAGAAAGGTTGCGTAGTAAGGTATGGAGAAATTTACAACCTCTTTATGTTCCGGCGTGATTTCAAGGCCATCAAGGGTGACATCGTATAAATGTCGTTCCAGGCCAGGAATAAGATTATCCCATCCGTTCTGGACAAATTCGGTTTCCATACCAAGATAATCGGCGATGGCATCTATGATCTCCACTTCGTAGCCAATGAGGCGATCCATATCGAAGGGATCGTAGAACATATAGGGTACGCCCCCCTCAGTATCTCCTCCCCATTTGAGCACAGGTTTATCGGTAGCGTAGAGAGGAGACCCACACGCCGCAAAAACAATAAACAGAGCGCAAAGGAATCGTATCAGCCTTTTCATTTATGCTACATCCTCTGAAAAGTGTCTGAGAAATGCTTTCGTTCGTTTGTTTTGAGGTGTTTCAAACAGAACATCGCCGTCAGCCATTTCAACGATCTCCCCGCCGTCCATAAAGACAATATAGTCAGAAGCGTTGCGGGCGAATCGCATTTGATGGGTTACGATGATCTGAGTCATGCCTTCATTATCAAGATCTTTCATGACCTGCAGAACTTCCCCCACTAATTCGGGGTCGAGGGCTGAAGTCGGTTCATCATAGAGCATGACTTTGGGATTCATGGCGAGGGCGCGAGCAATAGCCCCACGTTGAGTTTGTCCGCCAGATAGGGTGGCTGGATATTTGTGGGCGTGTTCGGAAAGGCCAACTTTTTCAAGCAATCTCAACGCTATTTCATGAGCTTCTTCTTCACTGGCCTTTTTAACGACCATAGGGGCCAGCATAACATTTTCGAGAACGGTCCGGTGAGGAAAAAGATTAAAACTTTGAAATACCATTCCAACTTCCTGTCTCATATGATGACAGGCTTCCAGAAAGCTTTTGTCCAGTTCCTTTTCCTTGCCGGTGCGGCTTACCGTAACGCCGGCGATAGTAATGGTTCCGGAATCGATGTACTCGAGACAATTGAGACACCGTAAGAACGTTGACTTGCCGCATCCTGACGGCCCTATGATAGAGACCAGATCCCCCTCATGAATGTCTATGGAGATTCCATTCAAAACTTCTCCATCCTCAAAGCTCTTGTACAGATTTTCAACGTGAATCAAAGGTATAGCCGCACGTGTCAACCCGTCTCAACCTCCTAACTATTTTTTTGTGTGATTTCACTCTCCCCGATTTGGTTTTGAGTCTTCATATTTTGATTACAAGCAGGCATAGTATGACAGAAAAAAAAGCAGATGCAAGATGTAAATTTAAAGGAAAAAACAAAAAATAATGTTTTTCTATACGTTATAATTTCATTATGGATATTAACAGGGAGGGATCTTTTTCGATGTTAGAAAAAAAGCTTATATGCACTGCCTGCGGATCAACGTTTTCTCTTCGAGAGAACCTTGCACGTTGCCAAAAGTGCAGGGAGCCACTTGAGATCGAGGAGTTTATTTCAAAGAATATCGATACGGAAGAACGATCGGACATCTTCAAACGGTATAAGAGCTTTTTCCCCTTTCAGTCCAGTTGCAGCGGTCTTTCCCTTGGCGAAGGAATGACCCCCCTTCTTTCAGCTCCCTCCTTTGCTGAAAAATACGGGGTGAAAGAAATATTTTTAAAGAACGAAACAGTAAACCCCACGTGGTCTTTTAAAGACCGGGGAACAGCCGCGTCCATTCACCATGCCATTGAACTTGGTTTTCGCCGAATCGGAACTGTCTCTACAGGAAATATGGCAGCTTCCGTAGCTGCTTTCGGGGCAAGAGCAGGCCTTGAAACGACAATCCTTGTGAAGGGGGATATCCCTTCTGAAAAACTCAATCCGGTTGCCATCTATAATGCCCGTCTGATCAAGGCTCTGGGCGACTATGACCGACTTTACGAAGAAAGCCTCCGCCTGGGAGAAAGATATGGCATCTACTTTATGAATTCCGACGTTCCCTTCAGGGTCGAAGGGTCTAAGACCATTGCTTTTGAAATATGTGAACAGACAGAGTTTAATGTTCCTGACTTTGTTATTATACCAACAAGTGCCGGCGGCAACATTCGAGGCATAGAAAAAGGGTTTAGAGAGTTTTACAAATCCGGGCTTATTCCTCACATACCAACGATTGTCGCGGCTCAGGCAGAAGGATGTGCACCAATAGCGAGAGCCTACGAAAAGAATTCTCTCACTATTGAGCGGTTCCCCAACCCCCACACTGTCGCCCACGCCATAGAAAACCCTTTCCCCCCAAGCGGCAACCAGGTGTTAAGAATGCTTCACAGGCAAAGGGGGGTAGCTGTGGCAGTTTCAGAAGAGAGCATTTATGAATCTCAGCTAGAACTGGCAGGGATGGGGTTGTTTGTTCAGCCAGCTTCAGCTGTTTCGCTGGCGGCCCTTAAAAAACTGCGGCAAACTGGCTCTATCTCTTCAGAACAGAGAGCGGCATGTATCCTTACAGGGAGCGGGTTGAAATACACAGCTGTTTTCGATGCCTACAATCTCAATGCCGAAGAGTGTCTTATAGATGATCTTGAGAAGCTTCTTGCAGTGAAATGAAAGGCAAAGGGGAGTAAGGGAGAATGCTGCTGTGTGAGCGGTGTCATCAACAACATGAAGAGGACAGTAAGTATTGGAGGTGCCCCTGCGGCGGGGCGCTTCTTCTCCACGTTGACGAAACCCGATTTCCTTCGCAGGAAGCTTTGCAATCCCGCCCTTCATCACTTTGGCGGTATAAAGAGGCTCTTCCTTTAAGGGATGGAACGATTCCTGTTTCTCTTGGTGAAGGTCTTACCCCCCTTGTTCCCTTGCCATGGAAATCCGGCCGGGTTTTCTTTAAGCTTGATTATCTCTGTCCCACCGGTTCCTATAAGGATCGGGGAGTTGCCTATGAGGTAACAAGGCTGAAAGAACTGGGCATCTCTTCCATTGTTGAAGATTCGTCGGGCAATGCAGGGGCAGCTATGGCTGCTTATGCCGCTCGGGCAGGCATTCATTGTCAAATTTTTGTTCCGGAATATACCTCTGCAGGCAAGTGTGTCCAGATTGAAAGTTATGGGGCAGAACTTGTACGGGTTCCGGGAAGTCGGGAAGACACCACTAGAGCTGCAGAGCAGGCGGCATCCCATACTTATTATGCCAGTCATAACTGGAGCCCCTATTTTGTTCATGGAATTAAGACCTATGCTTTTGAAATATGGGAACAACTCCAGTGCACAGCGCCTCATAAGATCATTGTTCCGGCAGGGCAGGGAAGCCTCGTTCTGGGCTGTTATCTTGCCTTCCGACATCTTCTTCAATCAAAGATCATCTCTCGCTTTCCTCAAATCATCGCTGTTCAGGCAAAGAATTGCGCCCCCCTCTATGAGGCTTTTATTCAGGGGAAAGCAGAGCCCGTCCAAATAGAGAAACGGGAAACCATAGCGGAGGGAATTAGTTCCGCCCTGCCTGTACGGGGAAGGGAAGTTCTTGCCGCTATCAGGAAAACAGGGGGGGAAATGCTGGCAGTTGATGAAGAGGAGATAAAAAGAGGTTTTTATGATTTGGCCAAGGCCGGCCTGTATGTAGAACCAACCAGTGCAGTTGTAGCGGCAGCATTGGCTAAACTGGAAGGCCAGGGGAAGCTTTTAACCAGCGAAATAACAGTGGCCTTCCTTTCGGGTTCTGGCTTGAAGGCCACTGATAAGATTTTGCACTTAAAATAAATAACAGAATGAATTTTATAAATACGCATATAATTTGATAATTTAGGAATATCCCTTCCCATAAAGCCCTCTTTCCTGATATAATCCGCCCTAAAATTCTTAACCAACAGGAGGGCTCTACTATGAACAAATACATTTTTGCAGAGCGGATGAAAAATTTTCAGGCATCGGATATCGCCGCCATTCTAAAGGTGACAGCTGATCCTGAGATTATTTCTTTCGCCGGCGGCCTTCCGGCTCCAGAACTATTTCCGATTGATGAGATGAAAGAAGTTGTTGCTCATGTTCTCGAGAAGCATGGTAGAAAAGCCTTGCAATACTCGACAACAGAAGGACATGTTCCTTTGCGGGAAAAGATTGCGAGCCGGATGAACCGGAAATACCAGACCCGTTTGGAGAGCGGCAACATAATGATTACCACGGGATCCCAACAGTCTCTTGACCTGTTGGCTAAGATGTTTATCGACGACGGAGATGTCATCTTATGCGAAAGCCCTACTTATCTCGGTGCTCTCAGTGCCTTTAACGGCTATAACCCGCGGTACGTGGACGTCGAGACAGACGAAGACGGAATGGTACCAGAGGCTCTCGAAAAGGCTCTGAAAAGAGAAAAAAGAGCCAAAGCAGTCTACGTTATTCCAGATTTTCAGAACCCTACAGGCAAAACGTGGACTTTTGAGAGAAGAAGAGCCTTTATGGAAGTTATTAACCGTTACAATATAGTGGTCTTTGAAGATAACCCCTATGGGGAGCTTCGATTTAAAGGGGTCGTACCCCCTTCTCTGAAATCTTTTGACACAAAGGGGCAGGTGGTTCTTCTTGGAACCTTCTCGAAGATCTTTTGTCCGGGAATGAGAATTGCCTGGCTTTGCGCAGAAGGAGAAATATATGAAAAGTTTTCGTACCTTAAGCAGGCTGCTGATCTTCATTCCCCTACGCTGAGTCAGTATGAGATCGACACCTATATGGAAATGTACGATCTTGACGCTCATGTAGCTCGTATCATAGATGTCTATAAGGAACGGTGCGACATTATGATAGAGGCGATGAAGGCGGAGTTGCCGCCTTCAGCTTCATACACCGTGCCGGAAGGCGGGCTTTTTACATGGGTAGTGTTGCCTGAAAATCTCAGTGCCAGAGACTTGCTCATGACCTGTATTGAAAAGAAGGTTGCCTTTGTACCGGGAGGAGCCTTCTTCCCTAACGGCGGCCATGAGAACACCTTGCGCTTGAACTATTCCAACATGCCGCCAGAGAGAATTGTACAGGGAATCAAACTACTTGGAAACGCTATAAAAGAACACCTTTGTTAAAGATAGGGGAGCCTGGCTCAGTAACGAGCCAGGCTCCCCTAATATATTGCCCTGAAGAAAACGTCGCTACTGTTTTAAAAGCTTTTTCACTGCTTCACGAATAACACTTACTTCTGTTTTGTATTCTGCGGCGAGTTCCTTTAAAGGCTTGTCCTTTGGGGCATCCATGGGCCATCCTGCCTCAGCCAGTATCTTTTCAGGTGCGAGTCCATAGGTTTCTGCAATGCTCGACAGCGTCAACGAACCTTTTATTTCTTCCGGGTTTTGAGGGGTTGTTTGGGGGGACGAAGGGATCTCGATTTTTTGTTTTTCCAAATAGGCTTCAAGGAGTGCTCGAAGTTCCTCATCATTAACCCCTTCAATGTTTTTTAGCGATACATCGCGAGGAATGCCAGCCGGAAGATTTGTAATGGCAATAACCTCCTCCTCGGTAAGTTTCACAGTTTCCGCCACCTGGTGAAGGGTCATCCACCCATAGATACCGCCTGCTGCATTCCTTACTCCTTCAGTAGTAGATGGGGCGTAGGTCGTCCATTCCCCAGATAGACGGGCCGCACCGTAAAAACCAAAGAAGAGAAGTAAACCGACTATTCCGACGGCGAGAGAGGAGAAGAACTTCTTTTTCTTTCCGAAAGAGAGAGTTTTCTCCACAGGACACGTGTCAGCACATCGTCCACAGGCAATACATTCCGCGCTGTTTTCTGTTTCTTTTGCTTCAGGGTTGAGATTCACGGGACATGACGTATGACATAAATGACAATGAATACAAGATGAATCATTTCGACGAATCTTTACCAGGCTTAATTTCTGGCCAAGGGCAAGAAGGGCTCCGAGAGGACAAAGATAACGGCACCAGAATCGCTCAATCCATAAACTCGCGGCAATTACAGCACCAAAGAGCACTATATATGCCCAGGGCTTTTCCACTACTTCTTTCCAGCCTGCGCTGAGGTGCATCCATGCTACCCACGGATCATAATTACGCCATGCGAGGGTGCCGAGTTTCCATGTAAAAAAGAGAATGAGGGCGAGAACGGCATACTTTAGATATCGTGCTGGTCGATCAACAGACTCTGGCAGCTCTCTGGGGGTTATGGCCAATTTTCGAGCCGCTTTTGCGGAAAGCTCGCCTATGGTTCCCAAGGGGCAGATCCAGCTGCAAAAAATACGCCCTACGACAACAGTCATTGCTACAACACCAGCAAACAACACAAGAGAGCTTGGTGCCAATCTTCTTAGCCATGTCCCTGTTTTTAAATAAGCATATAATCCCTCTATACCTCCAAATGGGCATAAAGCATCTACTGGCGGCATTCCTTCGGGGCCGCCTCCTAGAAGTTGATGCCGATAGCCTATCCATGATAAGAAGATGAGAAATGCAAGTTGAACGGCCAGACGGATCTTTTGCGATTTCATAGTCGTACCCCCTTCTTTTACTCCTTTGTTTAAAATTATCTTTTAGAAGAGAGGTTTTGGCTATCGGCAAAAAGACGTACTCCACGGAGGTATTTGTAACGAACGCAGAGACGAAGGGCTACGTTTTTCTAATCACCGGTACTTTCATCACTCCGTTTCTTTTTGATAATGAGAACGGCAGCGATTATACCTACGCCAATAACGAGCCAGATCATGGTTAAGGCGTTCATACATATTCACCTCCTCACCTATGCCGTTGGGAGTCCTTGCATTTTTTGAGAGAAGTTGCTTTTTGACACGCACGAGGCGCGGTTGAAAAAACTAAATCTAGTGAATAGATAAACAATTGCTATCAATTTGAAAGTAACATAAAAAACAGCTAAATTCAAGCATTAATTTTATTTAACATTGGCGATGGTTTTTTTAAATCCTGAGAAAAGAACTTCGGGATATAATGTTGTAAAGGGGGGAAGATAATGGATCAGGAAAAAGTATTTTGGAGAATGCTTGATGTCATTGAAGATTTTATTGTTCCCGAAACCCGTTTGGCGGTGGCCCATGGCCATAAAATTTTTGGCGCGGCCATTGTGCGTCGTTCTGACCTCTCCCTTGTAGTGGCAGAAACAAATCATGAAGGGTGGAGCCCCCTTTGGCATGGGGGAGTCTATACTATAAAAAAATTTTTCGAACTTGCTGACCATCCCGATCCTAAAGAATGTATCTTTCTCTCAACACATGAACCCTGTTCCATGTGCCTTTCTTCCATTGCGTGGTCAGGGTTTCCTCAGATTTATTTTCTTTTTGGGTATGAACAAACAAGAAACGCTTTTAACATTCCCTACGATATCCAAATTTTAAATGAAGTCTTTAATTGCCCCAAGCCAAGTCGTAAAAACAAATTTTTTGAAAGTTTTTCCTTACAGGAGATGGTTTCGCAACTGAGCGAGCCTGATCTTGCAAAGGCGAGGTTAGAAAAGCTGCAACGCATATATAATGAACTGTCAGATGTATACCAGGCGAGAGAGAAAAAACGATCTTGAAATGAAGGAGGAAAAAATATGGCACTTACAGATATTATAGGGCCGGTTATGATCGGTCCATCTTCCAGTCATACTGCCGGTGCGGCCCGTCTTGGCCGACTGGCTTTAGCATGCTGGGGAGGTGATCCCCTGGAAAGTGTTGAAATATTTTTGCGCGGGAGTTTCGCCCACACAAGCTATGGGCATGGAACAGATCGAGCCCTCATTGCCGGACTTCTCGATATGGCTCCAGATGATATTCGGTTGCGTGACGCCTTGCTGATCGCAAGAGAGCGAAAGTTCAATTATCGTTTTGATGCCGAAGAGATAGATGGGGCACATCCGAATTCTGCCCGATTTGTTTTTACCGGCAAAGATGGCAGAACCCTTGAGGTTATCGGAGCCTCTATTGGCGGCGGGGCAGTAGAGCTTCAACAGGTTGACGGCTTTAACGTGAGTGTGTCAGGAGAGCTCCCTTCTCTTATAACCTTTCATCAGGATACCCATGGTGTGGTCGCGGCAGTAACAAGGCTCTTTGCAGATATGAAGATCAATATTGCCACATTGAGCCTGTATCGAAAATCCAGGGGAGGAAAGGCTTCCCTTGTTATCGAACTCGACCTTCAGTCTCCGCCCCATAGAAGTGTCAGGGAGGCTATTGAGAAGGCGCACCCATCTATTGAACGGGTATTGCCCCTATACAATGAGGGAGGAAACGTATCATGAGATCACTTGCGGAAGTTATAGCTCTGAGCCTGAACCAAAACTGCTCATTTTGCCAAGCAGCATTATCGAAGGAAGGACTGGAAACAGGTCTCTCTATCGAGCATATTCGAGACGGAATGAAGGAGCGGCTTATAGATATGGAAAAGTCTGTTTCTGATGCCCTCTCTCAAAAATGGAATGGTAAAATCGTTAAATCTGATTTTGGGAAATTGAATGACTACTCTCAAAGCCAACAATCTTTATCCAGCGAGTATATATTGCGAGCCAGCGAGATCGCTTTGGCGGTGGCAACCTATAATGCTGCGATGGGTCGTATTGTGGCGGCTCCTACAGCGGGGAGCTGCGGCATTTTGCCAGGCCTCCTTTTTGCCTATAAAGAGCTTTTCCGCCCTGAGGAAGAAGCCCTTGTCGATGCTTTGATAGTGGCTGGCTCTGTAGGGGAAGTCGTAGCTTCCAGAGCGACACTGGCAGGAGCTGAAGGAGGCTGTCAGGCTGAATGCGGCGCTGCAGCAGCCATGGGAGCCGCCGCTCTTGTGGCCCTTCGGGGGGGGACAAGTGAAGCCATAGGGCACAGCGTTGCCCTGACCTTCAAATCCATACTCGGCCTCGTTTGCGATCCTGTAGGGGGATTGGTGGAATCACCATGCATTAAGAGAAATGGGATGCTCGTTTCGCTGGCTGTCTTGGGGGCGGACATGGCTCTTGCAGGCATGGAATCAATAATTCCAGCCGATGAAGTTATTGATGCTATGGCACAGGTTGGCCGTGCCATCCCGGAATCTTTGCGGGAAACGGCTCAAGGCGGTCTTGCCATTACCCCAACGGCCCGCCGTCTTGTAGCGGAAATTTTCCACGAGAGGTGGTAGACCGTGCAGTTCTTTGCAAAGATTCTGGCGCCGATTATTGTTATTCTTTGCGGAGTTGCGCTGCTCCTAATTTCACTTCGGCGCTTTAGGGCAGGTCAGACAGGACGGGCCATGCTTGATATTGTTTGGGCTATAGCCCTATTTATACTGGCCTATATGCAATACTTTTATAAATCATCCTGATATATTGGCAACAGAAAGATGGCCAACAGACAAACGAGGAGGTCATTGGGATGAGAATGACAACGTTGCTTACCCCCACTTTAAAAAAGGAACCTGCGGGATGGCAGGATCCAGGTGCTATTCGTCTTCTTCGAGGAGGCTATGCCCTTGATCTTCACCATGGGGAGTGGAGTTTGTTTCCCTTGGGAGCATTGCTGAGGGACAATGTTGCCTGGACCTTTATCCATGCCTTTATGGACGAGGGTTTTCAGCAGCTGGAAGACCTTCTTTATAGAAAAGAAGGAATCCAATTGCTTGCACAGAGGGTGGTTCAAAGCTACCGGGATCTTCCTCTACGGGTAATGGAGCTTCGGGGAGGACGGTTGCTTCTCAGCGGAATAGAGGCTTCTTCACCGGAAGAATGTCAAAAAAATTTGCTGTATTTCATTGAAAACCTGCTTGAAAACATGGCTCTGTCCGGTTTCAAAATAGAAGACGCAACACTGGGAAAAGAAGGAGCCTACATTGCCATCCACGCAGAAGACGAGTTTGCCGCATCTTCAAAAGGGGTAGAATGCCCTTCCTGCGGATGGTATGGTACTACCCATGCCCATGCAGGGGAAACCAAGCCTTTTCGAACAGAAGAGGAGTCTTCAGCGCAGGAAGTGTTCACCCCTGGAGCCGAGTCTATAGACGCCCTCTGCTCCTATCTCGAGGTTCCTTCGGAACAAACAATAAAGACCATGTTCTATATGGCCGAAATGAATGGCGTCTTCCAGCCGGTGACAGTTCTTATCAGGGGAGATAGACAGATAAGCGAACGGAAGCTTCTTGTATCGCTGGGGGCGACGGAAGTTCGCATTGCAGAGGAAAAAGAACTTATTGAAATCATGGGGCAAAAGCCAGGGTTCCTCGGACCTGTAGACCTCCCTGACACACTTCTTGTCATCGCAGATTCAAGTGTGGAAGGTTGCAAAGGTGTTGTAACAGGAGCAAATCGGCCGGAATATCACCTCACTGGAGTGACGTGGGGGCGTGATTTCAAAACGGAACGTGTTGCCGATATTGCTCTTCTTGAAGAAGGGATGGATTGCCCCCATTGCGGCTCAGCTTTGAGGAAGTGTCTGTGGAATGGCGTAGCGGCAGTATGGGGAGAACCGAAAGACGCGCTAGAGACCCTTTACCAGGATCAGAGCGGCTCGTCTCAGAAGTGCGCGTTATGGAAGGGCTGGATCCATCTTGATAGCATTATAACGGCCCTGGCGAGACAAAAAACATATCCCTTGGGATTGGCGCCTTTTGATGTGGATATTATTGTGCCATCTATAAAAGACGAAACTGCCATGGAACTGGCGACGAACCTCTATCACGAAATGGTTCACCAGGGGGTCGTTGCTCTTTTCGATGACAGAAATGAGAGGGCAGGCGCTAAATTTGCGGATTTTGAACTTTTTGGCATTCCAGCAAAAGTTGTTGTAGGGAGAAAAGCGGCTGAGGGAATCGTGGAAGTACAGTGCGGTGAAGAAGTAAAGGAAATGCAGGCATGCCATGTAACGTGTTTCCTCTCCTCTTTGCTCAATGACGATGACACGCAGCTGTGATACACTGGCTGCGTTTATTAGTGAGTTAAATGGTATGGAGGGATATGGTATGAGGAAAAATGTGAAACTTTTAATTGCCATGGCTATAATCGCAACGGTGGTCTTGAGTGGAGTTGCAGGGGCAAAGGAAGTTGAGAAGTCTGATGGTGACAAAGTGTTGGCCCAGGTTGGAGACGTAGAAATAAAAGGGCAGGACGTAGAAGATGTAATAAAATCTCTTGACCCCCAGCAGCGCATGTACTATGAGAATGAGCAGGGACGCAAGGCCATTCTCGAAGAACTGGTCAACCTTGAGGTCTTCGTGCGATGGGCACAAGAAAATGATGTAGAGAAAGATCCAATTTTTATAGAGCGGCTTGAAAACATAAAAAGAGAAATCCTTCGTCAGGTTGCTCTTGAAAAAATGTTTGGCAATGTTTCTGTGAGCGAGAAAGAGGCCAGAGACTATTACACGGCTCATGTCACGGATTTTATGATCCCGTCCCAGATAAGGGCGAGCCATATTCTTGTAGATAATGAAGAAGAAGCGAAAAGAATAAGAGAAGAGATAAAAACAGAAAAGATTACCTTCGAAGATGCTGCCCAGAAATATTCGTCCTGCCCCTCTAAAGAGCAGAAAGGGGATCTTGGGTATTTTCAGAGCGACCAAGTCGTTCCAGAATTCAGCCAGGCTGCCGGAGCTCTTAAAAAAGGAGAAATAAGCGCGCCGGTAAAGACCCAGTATGGCTGGCATATTATCAGGCTCGAAGATAAAAAACCTGGTTCACTGCAGCCCTTTGAAGAAGTTAAAGGACAGATTGAAACCAACCTTCTTCGTGAGAAACGGGCTCAGATCTATACAGACGAAACAGAACGCCTTCGAAAACAATACGGTGTCAAGGTCTTCGAAAATAAACAATAGAACAACTCTTTGAGATAGCTTGTTAAGACAAGGCGGACAGATAATGCTGTCCGCCTTGTCTTTCCCAGAGATGACGGGGCGGCCATTTCAGAATAAATGGAAAATAGCGAAGGAGGAGATATGAGTGAAAAAAAGACGTTACAGTCAATCTAATAAAGAAGCCCTTATATCTTTCATGCTCTACGGCGTCTTTTTTGCCTGGTGGTATGTGGCGGCTTATGGATTGGGAAGCGGCGACCCGTCCTCATATACGTATGTCTGGGGTATGCCCTCATGGTTTTTCTATAGCTGCATTGTTGGATATGTTGCCATCTCTTTGCTCGTTTGGGCAGTAGTCAAAATCTTTTTTAAAGAAATCCCTCTGGATGAGCCTTCGCAAAAAGAGGGGAGCGGTTGTTAATGAACCAGAGAATATCTATGATCTTGCCTCTAATCATTTATCTTGGCGGGGTTATGGCCATTGCTCTTTGGAGCCGAAAGATTGGGAAAAAGACCAGCGATACAAAAAGCTTCGTCGAGGAGTATTTTCTTGGAAGCCGCTCTATGGGCGGGTTTGTTCTGGCTATGGCAATTATCACCACCTACACCAGCGCCAGCAGCTTTGTAGGAGGGCCTGGAGTTGCCTATAAAATGGGGCTTGGCTGGATTCTTTTAGCCATGATCCAGGTCCCCACCGCTTTTTTAACCCTGGGTGTTCTCGGAAAAAGGTTTGCTATTATAGCTCGTCGCATTCAGGCCGTTACAGTTACGGAATTCCTACGGGTTCGTTACCGGAATGATCTTGTGGTCATTCTCTCTTCTATAGCTCTTCTTATATTCTTCATGGCATCAATGCTCGCTCAATTTATTGGCGGGGCGAGACTTTTTCAATCCATCACTGGCTACCCCTATCTTATAGGCCTTATTATTTTTGGCATTACGGTGATCCTCTACACAACAGTGGGGGGATTTAGAGCTGTTGTGCTTACTGACACCATACAAGGGTCCATGATGGTGGTGGCATCAATAGCGTTACTTTGGAGCGTTGTTCATGCAGGAGGGGGCATGACTGCCGTTATGACCCGTCTCTATGAAATAGATCCCGCCCTCATTACCCCTTTTGGACCTGATAATTTTATTTCTAAACCCTTTATTCTTTCTTTTTGGGTTTTAGTGGGATTTGCCATTCTGGGTCTTCCTCAAACAACGGTGAAGTGTATGGGCTACAAAGATTCCCGTTCCATGCATAATGCCATGATAATTGGGACTTTTATCGTGGGATTCCTTATGCTTTGCATGCATATGGTGGGAGCTCTTGGGCGAGCTGTTATTCCAGACATTCAGGTTGGAGATCTTGCAGTGCCCACTTTGACAATAAAACTCCTTTCCCCTTTTTGGGCAGGTGTTTTTATAGCGGGTCCCCTAGCGGCTATTATGTCAACGGTGGACTCTATGCTTATTCTCGCTTCTGCAGCCATCATTAAAGATCTTTATTTAAACTACCTTTGTAAAGATCCGGAAAAAGTAAATCCAGCTACCCTCGGGAGGGTGAGTTTTATTTCTACAGGAATTTTGGGCATCCTCGTTTTTATCGCGGCCCTTAAACCTCCTTCTCTTCTAGTCTGGATCAATCTGTTTGCCTTCGGTGGCCTTGAAGCGGTCTTTCTCTGGCCTACGATTTTAGGCCTTTATTGGAAAAGAGCCAATGCTATTGGCGCTCTCTGCTCTATCATTGCCGGGTGCGGCGCTTTCTTTTATTTCACCATCACTAAGGTTACATGGATGGGAACCCACCAAATAGTGCCAACTATCCTTGTCGGTCTTATCGCCTTTATCATCGGTGCCTATGCAGGAAAAAGACCTGACGACGAAACAATCAGGATCTTCTGGGAGTAGTCCTTAAAACCTTTTGCGATTATATAGAGAAAAGACTCTTTTTATATTGAAAAAGAGTCTTTTCTCTATATTTTTTCTTTTTATATTCCTCTTCTTTAGCTAGCTTGACAGATAATTCTGGATGCTTATAATTAAACTATATATTCCGCAGTATAGAATTTGATTCCGTATCGTGGAATGTTGGAATAAATTGTTTTCTCCCCCCATCTTTAAGGAGGTAAAACATTATGACTGGCGCCAGAAAAAATTCCGGATACGTCCAATCCATAGAAAGAGCCATGTCGATTATAGAAGTTCTTGACGAACACGGAGAGTTAGGAATTTCTGAAATAAGCGATGAACTTGGTTTGGAGCCAAGTACTGTTCATCGTATCGTTTCTACCCTCAAAGGCCTTGGTTATGTGAACCAAAACCGCGAAAATCATAAATACTCCAATAGTTTCAAGCTTTTTGAAATAGGAAATAATGTGGTTAAGGCCCTTGGTCTTAAAAAGCAGGCTATGCCTTTTATGCGAGAGCTTTCTGATAAAACAAATGAAGCCGTAAATTTGGCTGTTATGGATGGCAAGTATGTTATTTACATCGATAAGATTGAAAGCCAATCGACCATACGTGTAGATCTTTCTGTAGGAAAACGCATGCCAACATATTGCACAGGCCTCGGAAAGATCATGCTCGCGTATATGCCTGAAACAAAGGTAAGGGAACTTCTTGAAGATGAACCATTCGTGCGTTTTACTAAAAACACGGTTCCCGACCTTGAAACCTTATTTCAGCATCTTGCCCGTATAAGGAAGCAGGGATATTGCATCGACAATGAAGAATATATTGAGGGGCTGTTTTGCGTAGCGGCTCCAGTATGGGGTCATTCTGGAGAGGTTTTGGCCGCTCTTAGTGTGGCGGTCCCCAAGTTTCTTTACGCAGATACAGAACGTCTTTTCGCCATTCGGGATTTGGTAATAGATGTGGCCAAACGTTTTTCGACCACCCTTGGATACAAATCCTGAAATGACAAAGGCTAAGAATTACAACCTTTATATCTCTCAAGAGGGAGGAATCTCGAAATGGCAAAGGTAACTATCCAGAAACTTAAAGAAATGAAACAGAAAGGTGAAAAAATATCAATGGTGACAGCCTATGATTATGCACAGGCTGTATTGGTGGAAAAATCCGGCATTGAAATTATTCTTGTCGGCGACTCTCTTGCCATGACCATGCTTGGAAACGAAGGAACTGTTCAGCTTACCACAGATGAAATGATCGCCCATATCAAACCGGTGGTAAAAGGCGCGCCAACGCCAATGATCGTGGGAGATATGGTCTTTGGTTCCTACAACGAGAGCATTTCTCAGGCTATCCGCAGCGCAAACCGCCTCATGAAAGAGGGCGGCTGTGATGTTATCAAGCTTGAGGGAGGGCGGCCCGAAGTGGTGTCTGCCATTGTGGAGGCAGGAATTCCTGTACAGGGACATATAGGTCTCACTCCTCAGACAGCATCAATGCTGGGCGGGTTTAAAGTTCAGGGAAAGAGCCTTGAGGCAGCTCAGAGAATAATCGATGAGGCGAAGGCCCTTGAGGAAGCAGGAGCCTTTTCCATTGTCGTTGAATGTGTGCCTGAAGAACTGGGACGGGCCATTACTGAAGCTGTTTCCATTCCTATCATTGGGATAGGCGCAGGGCGTTATTGTGATGGCCAGGTTCTTGTTTTCCATGACATGCTGGGACTTTTTGATAAATTCCTTCCTAAGTTCGTTAAACAGTATGCTCAGATTGGAGACGAAATTGTAAAAGCGCTAAGCACATACAAGGAAGAAGTGCGTCAAGGTGCTTTTCCAGAAGAAAAACACACCTTCGGAGGACTGAGCAGGGAAGATCTGAAGGATCTGTAAGAGTAAGCTGAGGTGAAAGGAATGAAAATTGCAGTTCTTGGTTCGGGAGCAATGGGATGCCTCTATGGCGGGAAACTTGCCGAAGCAGGATATGATGTTACTCTCATTGACGTATGGAAAGACCACATTGATGCTATTAATAACCGGGGTTTGCATATAGAGGGAATTGAGGGAGAACGGACGGTTCGCTCTATTCGAGCTGTTTCTTCTGCTGAGGAGGCAGGACCGTGCGACCTTCTCATTGTTTTTGTCAAAGCAACCCTTACGGCTCAGGCCGTAGAAAGCGCCAGGGGAATAATTGGGGAGCGAACAAGTATTCTCACCCTCCAGAACGGCCTCGGCAATGTAGAAAAAATAAGTGCCGTGGTTGAAGAAGAGAAAGTTATTGCCGGTGTAACGGGACACGGATCCACATTGCTTGGACCGGGGAAAATACGCCATGCCGGACAGGGTGTCACCGTTATTGGTGAACTCAATGGCGCTGTTGACGAACGTCTTCGATGCATCGGAGCGGTGCTTGAAAAGGGCGGCTTTGATGTAAAACTTTCCCAAAATGTTATGGGACTCATTTGGGGAAAGCTTCTTGTCAATATAGGCATCAATGCGCTAACGGCTATCACCGGTCTTAAAAATGGACGGCTTGTGGATTTTTCTGAAACAGATGAACTCCTTCGTTCTGCCGTCGAAGAGGCGGTTGCTGTAGCGAAAGGAAAAGGCGTCATTCTCGAAGGAGAAGACCCAGTGGAGCACGCGAGAAATGTTGCGAGGCTGACGGCAACCAATAGGTCGTCCATGCTCCAGGATGTTTCGAACAAACGCAAAACAGAGATAGATGTCATTAACGGAGCCATTGTTCAAGAAGGCAAGCGTTTAGGTATTCCAACACCGGTCAACAAGGTTCTTTACAACTTGGTGTCGGTGAAAGAAAAAACTTATGAAGAAGTATAAAGGGGGAGTCATAATGAAGCAGTTGAAGAAAAAATCATTGATGATTGCGGGACTTTTGCTTTGCGCCCTTGTTCTTGGAACTGTGGCACAACCAGTTTGGGCTGCGAAATATACCTTTAAGCTTGGACATGCGGTAAGCGACCAGCATCCCTACCATCTTGGCGCAGTTCGTTTCAAAGAAGTTGTAGAAAAAGAAACCAACGGAGAAGTGGAAATTAATCTCTTCCCCAACAATCAGCTTGGTACAGGCGAAAGAGACCTTATCGAAGGGCTTCAGCTTGGGACTGTAGACATGGTTGTTTCTTCCACCGGTCCCATGAGCGGCTTTGAAAAGAAATTTATGATCTTTGACTTTCCTTTCCTCTTTAAGGATAAGGCACAGGCCTACTCCACTCTTGATGGAGAAATTGGACAGTACATTATGGGACTCCTTGAGAAGCAGGGCATTAAGGGACTGGCGTGGTATGAAAATGGTTTCCGACATCTTACAAACTCAAAACGTCCTGTCAACATGCCAGCAGATGCTCAGGGCTTAAAATTGAGAACTATGGAAAATAAAGTACAGATGGCTATTTGGCGGGCAGTAAAAGCTGATCCCACACCAATGGCCTGGGGTGAAGTGTTCACTGCTCTTCAGCAGGGTACTGTAGATGGACAGGAGAACCCAATACCTATAATTTACACACAGAAGATCTACGAAGTTCAGAAGTATGTTTCTCTCACCGGCCACGTTTTCTCTCCGTCAATGATTGTAATGGGCAAAGCAAAATTCGATAAGCTGCCTAAGGAATATCAGGAGCTTTTTCTAAAGGCTGCCCAGGAATCGGCTGTTTACGAGCGAGAGCAAATTACAAAAATGGAAGAAGAGCAGGTTGAGGAGCTTAAAAAACTGGGCATGGAGATCAATACACCTGATAAAGATGCTTTCCGAGAAGCCACAAAATCTGTTTATGACGAGTTCCGTGGAGAGCTTGGAGAAGACGCAAAGCTTCTTGATCAGATTCTTGCAGAGAACTAGAACTTAAGCCATTCATATGGGAAAGGGAGAAGGGGGTCCTCTTTCTTCTCCCTTTTTTGTCTGGCAGAAAGAAGGGGTTGTTTAGATCCGATGGAAAAAATACTCAATGGTGTAAACCGTATAGTGGAATACATCGTAAGCCTTCTGTTGATCGTAATGGTCATTGTTGTCTTTTTACAGGTTATATTCAGGTTTGTTCTTCACTCCTCTCTGCCGTGGTCAGAAGAAGTTTCCAGATACATTCTCATATGGATCTCTTTTCTTGGCGCCAGTATCGGCGTGAAAAGAGGGGCTCATATTGGAGTGGAAGTGGTAACAAACATATTGCCCCGTAAAATCAAAAAAGTTGTTGCATTTTTAGCGACTCTCTTTGCCACTGCCTTTTTTGCTATTATGGTGATCTATGGCCGCAGAATTCTCGGCATTGTTTCGAGCCAGTTGTCACCAGCCATGGAAATATCCATGGGAATTCCATACTCAGCGATTTTTACCAGTGGTGTGCTCATGTTCGTTTATTCTGTTGAGCAGGCCCTGGCAATTGCGACGGGAAGAAAGGGTGAAGCCAGATGACAGCAGTTCTCTTCGCCAGTCTTATCTTATTTTTTGTAATGAATGTGCCCATCGCCATTGCTATAGGTCTGGCTTCTGTTGCAGCCATTCTTTTTTCTGGGTCTATTCCGCCTATCGTAGTTGTTCAGAAGATGTTCACAGCTGCAGATTCCTTTCCTCTTATGGCTGTTCCTTTTTTCATCCTTGCCGGTTCATTGATGGAATTTGGGGGCATTTCAAGGCGGCTTGTAGAGTTTGCTAATTCCATTGTCGGGCGATTTTCAGGTGGTTTGGCTTTTGTGGCCATTACGGCAAGCATGTTCTTTGGTGCCATTTCCGGTGCCGCAGTAGCTACAGTAGCGGCAATTGGCACCATTCTGATTCCAGCTATGGTGCGGCGAGGCTATGACAAGCCTTTTGCTACGGCGGTTCAGGCTACAGCAGGAACTCTTGGGGTTATGATCCCCCCAAGTATCCCCATGATCATCTACGGCGTTCTTACGGGGGTATCTATAGGAGCACTTTTCATGGGCGGCATACTGCCAGGTATACTCGTCGGCCTTTCCCTCATGTTTGTAGCATGGCTTATCTCTCGAAAAAAAGGATATCGAGGGGATGAAAAATCTTCGCTAAATCGTATTTGGCAGACATTTAAACAGGCCATCCTCGCTCTCTTGATGCCAGTGATAATTCTTGGCGGTATTTACGGCGGGGTATTTACTCCTACAGAGGCTGCGGTAGTTGCTGTTGTGTATGGCTTTGTCGTGGGTTTTTTCATCTATCGCGAACTGAATTTGTCACAGCTTAAAGATATTCTTGTTACAACAGTAGTGGGAACATCCATGATCATGTTCATTATTGCCACATCCTCTGTCTTCAGCTGGATTCTTACCGCAGAACAGATTCCCCAGGTAGTGGCAAATGCCATTCTTTCCATATCGAAAAATCCCATTATCATTCTGGCCCTTATCAACTTGTTGCTCCTCTTTCTGGGAACCTTTATGGAAACAGTGGCAGCCATCATTATTTTGGTGCCGGTTTTGTTGCCCGTAATAACCCAGATAGGGGTCGACCCTCTCCACTTTGGGATCGTTTTAGTTGTGAACCTCGCCATAGGCATGGTTACGCCGCCCCTTGGGGTCTGTCTTTTCATCGGGTGCAGCATTGCGGATATCACTCTTGAAGATATTACCCGTGCCGTATGGCCATTTATCTTGATCATGATCGCAGATGTATTGCTTCTCACCTATTTGCCGTGGATATCAACGATTCTGCCGAGACTGACGGGACTCTATTAATATAAGGGCTCCGCAGTCATTTCGGTAGGTTGACAGATAGAAAAATCCACAATATAATGTGTTGAACTATTCAAATAATTCAGACGCAAAGGAGGGTTCCGAATGAAGCTAATGAAGAATCTCGTAGTTCAGTCTCTAGTAGCTCTACTTATAGTACTTATTATTAGCAGCGGATCCCCTCCTGGTGTGACTGGCATTTAATTGCCTCTACTCAGACACCAGAGCCGGGATCCGCTTTAAGCGGTTTCCGGCTTTTTTTATGGGTAAGGCAATTAACACAGAGAACGAGGTTCAATGAGAAAGAATAGGAAGGGGGAGGCTATCATGGTCAAAATGGGGAAAAAGGGCAAGATGCAGAGTGAAAAGAAAGCGGTAGTCTATGAAGTTGTGGATTCTATAGAAATGTTCAACTTGGAGGGGCTTCTCGAAGTTCGATGGAGAGGTCCTTTCGAAGGATACCGTTAGAAAGTGCGAATATTGTCATGAGCCCCTTGATACCGCAAGGATGCCCTTCGTTGAGAAGGGCTCTTTTTATGGTATTATCCAAGAGTCACCTTTAGACTACTCTTCATACATTTCCCATGGGCCCATCACTTTAAAGAAAATTCTGAACAGAGAAGGGGAGAAATAACGGTGAAATACGACGTTATTATTGTGGGATCAGGTCCAGCCGGAGTCTTTGCGGCCATGGAGCTGGTGAAAAGTGACAAAAAAGTACTAATCTTAGATAAGGGAAAACTTATAAAAGAAAGAAAATGCCCTATTCTTGAAGGACTTTCCCCTGTATGCGTCAACTGCAATTCATGTAATATCGTTTCTGGTTGGGGAGGTGCAGGCACAGCTTCAGATGGAAAACTCACCCTGACAACAGGATTTGGCGGAAACCTCGAAGAATGCATAGGGGAAGATGCTCTAGAAAACATGATCCGCTATGTAGACGATACTTTTGTAAGCTTCGGCGCTGATAAAAAGTATTACGAGCCAACGGGAGAAATTGTGAAAGATACCATACAAAAGGCAGCAAGTCGAGGAATAAAAATTATCCCGGCCAGAATTCGTCATATTGGCACCGATGCGTCCCGTATGGTTCTCAATAACATGTATGAAGAACTGAAAGAGAAATGCGACATTCTTATGAACACAGAAGTGAAGGAAGTTGTTGTCCACAGCGGAGTTGTCGAAGGAGTCGTCTTAAAGGATGGACAGGAAATAAACTCTGAGTACGTTATTTTAGCTCCAGGCCGGGAAGGAAGCTCGTGGCTCGAAGGAATTGTGAACAAATATAATTTGCCAATTGCTTCCATGCCTGTAGATATTGGAGTGCGAGTAGAGGTTTCGGATAGTATTTGCCAGGATCTTACAAAGCATTTCTACGAAGTGAAATGTCTATACAACACCCCTACCTTTGACGACAGATGCCGCACTTTCTGTATGAACCCTTCGGGGTTTGTGGTACACGAGTATAATAAGGCCCATGATCTGGTCACGGTGAATGGGCACAGCCTAAAGAATGTAAAATCTAAAAACACGAATTTTGCCATTCTTGTGACAAAAAACTTTACCCAGCCCTTCAATGATCCCATAGGCTATGCTACTCATATAGCCAAGCTGGCAAACATGTTGGCTGGCGGCGGTATTTTACTGCAGCGTCTTGGCGATTTGCGGGATGGCCGCCGTTCCACAGAGGCTAGAATAACGAGGGGAATGGTTAAACCCACAGCCCAGGCCCAGCCAGGCGACCTGAGCCTTGTTTTACCTCACCGTTTTTTAATTGACGTGGTTGAATTTATAGAAGCCCTTAATATCATTATGCCGGGCATCAATATGAATGATACTCTCCTTTACGGTGTGGAGATAAAGCTGTATTCCCTACGGCTTGAATTAAAAGAAACTCTTGAAACACCTACCATCCGAAACCTTTATATGGCTGGAGACGGCGCAGGGGTAAGCCGTGGAATTATACAGGCGGCATCAAGCGGCGTTGTAGCCGCCCGCTCAATTCTTTATCAAGGATAGCAGTGTTTCCTGTTACCTGATATATGTAACGACGCCCTCTTTACGTTTGGGGGCCCCATACTTATGGTCGGGATCTTTATATCCTAAGGCTATGCTGTAAAGGGCTTCATAGCCTTCAGGTACGCCTATGGCTTTCAGTTCTTCTGATGTGGCTACAGAAAAAAAGAAACCAGAAAAGCCGATCCAGCATGTTCCTATATTGAGGGATTCAGCGGCTATGAGCATGTTTTCTATCGCGGCGGAACAGTCTGCAATGGGTTTTAGCAGGGGGTCGGCATTTTTCTTTCCTGAAATGACAATAATAGCAGGGGCATGATAATAAATATGATACCCTTCTTTTTCCCCCATTTTACGTACCCACTCCACAGAATATTTTTTCATGAGAGCCACCGTTTTATCGCTGATCATGTCAATTAACTCTTTGTTTTGAATAACACTAAAATGCCACGGTTGATTATTATGCCCGCTAGGAGCCCAAGTGCCGGCTTCCACAATGAGCGAAAGCTCTTCGTCGTTTATTTGTAGTGGCAAGTAACGCCTGATGCTTCGTCGATTTTTAATGGTTTCAATCACGAGATTCATTATTAAATTCACTCCCCTCTATTGCATTTCTTGAATTTTTATTATAAACCAATGATACGTATATTAGTTTTGTATGAAAGGGTAAAAATAAAAAATTGCTCGAGCGAGAAAGGGGGAGATCGCATGACTGTTGACTTTTCAGCAGTATACATGGGAGTGGAATTAAAGAACCCGGTCATCGTAGGAGCGAGCGGCATTACATCAAACCTTGAAACGATTCGTCAAGTAGAAGACGCTGGGGCGGGCGGGATGGTGATCAAGTCTCTTTTTGAAGAACAGATTGCCCTGGAAGCCCTTGCGTTGGAGCACGAGTTAACAGACGATGATGAGCGTCATGCTGAAATGATTGCTCTTCATCCCGGGATTGCCCACGGGGGGCCAGAAGAACATCTCATGTGGGTGAAAAAGGTTGTGAAGGGAGCACGAATTCCTATTTTCGCAAGCTTGAATGCGGGGCAAAAAAGCGTATGGGTCGAATGGGCTGAAAAATTGAGTCAGACAGGAGTCCAGGGTCTTGAGCTTAACCTTTACATTATGCCTGTTGATAGCCATCTCAGCGGTGAAGATATTGAGAAGAAGCAATTCGCTATAGTGGAAGAAGTTTTACGTGTGGTTTCCATTCCAGTGGCAGTAAAAATCAGCCCATACTATACAAATCCTCTTCACGTTGTTTCTACCTTCGATAAAATAGGCGTAAAGGGGCATGTCCTGTTCAATAGTTTTTTCAATCCTGACATTGACCCTGATAAGCAGATGGAAATTCGGGATATTACCATGAGCCACGAAACTGATTCCCGCCTGCCCCTTCGTTTTATGGCCCTTCTTTACGGGGCAGTTGAGGGGTCGCTCTGTGCGAATCGGGGAATCTTTTCTGGAAGAGATGTGGTAAAAATGCTTCTTGCGGGGGCAGACTGTGTGCAGGTTGTCAGCACCCTCTACAAAAATGGCATTAATTCGCTGAAAACCATGATTGAGGACATAGAACAGTGGATGGATAAAAATGGTTATGAGGTTCTTGACGAATTTAAAGGCAAGCTAAGTAAAAAAAGAGCCCATGATCCCTACGCTTGGGAACGGGCCCAATATGTGGATATTTTAATGCGCCACGAATCGCCGTTTTTGTCCCGTCCAGAAATATAACAGGGTAATTTATGACGAGAAAGAGAAAGGCGGGAGCACTTTTTTGAGCCCCCGCCTTTCTTTATCAGTTTTTAAAGGCTTCAGTGCTGAGATATTTATCCCCCCGGTCGCAGGCAATGGTAACCACCGTATCATCAGGAGTAAACTGTTTGGCTGTCTGAATGGCTGCCCATACGTTGGCTCCTGTGGAAATGCCGCAAAAAAGACCATGGGTACGAGCAAGCCAGCGGGTTGTTTCGAGGGCGGCATCATCTTCCACGGTTTTAACCTCTGTCAATATCTCTTTCTTTAGAACGGCAGGAGCAAATCCGGCACCTATGCCCTGTATTTTATGAGGCCCGGCCTCTCCTCCGCTTAGAACAGGGCTGCCGGCAGGTTCTACCCCTACTATATGAATTGCCGGCCAGACTGCTTTGAGGATGGCTCCAGTTCCTGATATGGTGCCTCCCGATCCGATGCCCGCAACAAAAGCGGAAATGGGCCGCCCCTCCATATCTGTGAGAATTTCAGGGGCGGTAGTTACGGAATGAGCCCAGGAGTTTCCTGGATTACTGAACTGGTCAGGCATATAAGCACCGGGCGTTTCATCAAGTATATGTCGGGCCAGAGCGATAGCTCCCTTCATTCCTTCCGTAGCAGGGGAGAGATAGAGTTCCGCGCCATAGGCAGCCAAAATGGATCGACGCTCCTGGGACATGGATTCGGGCATGGTGAGAATCACTTTCAGTCCCAAAGCCTGTCCTAGCATGGCCAGGGCAATGCCAGTATTTCCAGACGTAGGCTCTACAATGACGGTGTCATCCCTGAGCAGCCCTTTTTCTTCTGCATGGCGAAGCATACCCCAGGCAGCTCTATCTTTTACAGAGCCTCCTATATTTGTCCCCTCCAGCTTGATGGCAATAGCGGCGCCTTTATCGCTGGGGCGAAAAACAAACAGAGGTGTGCGGCCGATACGTTTTCTCAAAGCAATCTGATCTGTTTTAAAGGCCATTCTACGCAGCCTCCTTTTTAAGGTAGTTTTTAAGTATCTCAAGTTCCTGTTCCAGCATTTCGATACGGTCAAGCAAAGCTCTGCTCGAAAGGGAAGTGTGTTGGTCGTGATGTTTAACACGGACATTAGCTGGAATTCCTACAACCGTTGAGCCAGCCTCCACATTTCTTACTACCACAGCTCCAGCTCCTATTTTGGCTCCTTCCCCTACTGTAATATTGCCAAGCAGCTTCGCTCCTGCTCCGATCATAACGTTATCATGCACGGTGGGGTGGCGCTTGCCACGTTCTTTCCCTGTTCCGCCCAACGTTACGCCATGGAATAGTTTTACGTTGTTTCCTACTTCCGCTGTTTCACCGATAACGATTCCCATTCCATGGTCGATGAAAAACCCCTTCCCGATTTTGGCCCCCGGATGAATCTCTATGCCTGTCAGCCACCGCATCACATGGCTCAAGAGCCGGGGTAAAAAGGGAATATGCAACGTTGTATGTAAAAAATGTATGATCCGGTGGACGAGAATAGCATGAAGGCCAGGGTAGCAAAAAATAACCTCAAGCCATCCCCATAGGCCTCCCTTAAAGGCAGGGTCGTTATCTTTCACTGCGCCGACATCGGCTTTTACCGTATTCCAAACCTCTACAAGTGAAGAAACAAATCTTTTCATTTATATGACACCTCCTGAAATTGAACTGATTTTCGTAACAGCAGCAGATACAGTCGCATTCCATAGGCATCACTTCCTTTCCTGTACAAAAAAAGCGGACTTGCCACTTTCGACAAGCCCGCTGTATATACATTCTCTACAATTATGGTATAGAACGAAGCATTTCTTTGGCTACAACGGGCATTATACCCACCGCAGCCTTTGTTGCGCTACGGGGAGACTGTTAGATCGTCCTCCCACAACAACATATATTCATAGCATTTATAACCAATAGAAATCTCCCCTTCCAAGAAGTAAACTATACGAAAGGCAATAAAATTTGTCAAGACAGGTCTAACCTAATTGCGCAAGGATGCTTTCTCCTACTAGAGAAGCAGTGCCTTCACCGCCAAACTCTATGGGCATCCTTTTAGTATCCGCACCTTTAAGAAAGACACAGACAGCTTTTTCTACGGAAGCCGCTGTCTCTTTTTCACCCAGATGATCGAGCAGAAGGGCGCCAGAAAGAATGGCAGCAATAGGATTTGCTTTTCCTGTGCCTGCAATATCAGGGGCAGAGCCGTGAATAGGCTCGAACATAGAAAGAGAATCACCAATATCCGCACCCGCGGCAACGCCAAGTCCTCCGGTTAGGCCGGCGAGGAGGTCGCTAACAATATCTCCGAACATGTTTGGAGCGAGGATGACATTGTAAAGGTCAGGCCTTCGAACAAGGTGGTAGCACATGGCATCAACATTGATGACAGAGACGCCTATGCCATGCTGTTTCGCTTCATCCTTTGCCACATCTTCCCAAAATCCGTATATCTGGGGAAGGGCATTTGATTTCGAAACAAGGGTGATAGCATCTTCTCCTCTTGATATGGCCGCTTCACAAGCATAGGCTGTAACTCTGCGAATTCCAGGCTCGGAGGCGATCCCCAGCTGGAAAGCTCCCTCTATTTTCCCTTTGAAGTCTCCTGTTAGTTTCCCATGAATGGAATAGAGCTTTCGTTTTGCGGCAAGGTCGAGATCTATATGGCCAGCCTCAGTTTTTCCGCCTATGCCAATGTAAAAATCCTCTGTATTTTCCCGAACAACGAGGGTGTCAAGGGTTTTACCGCCCTTGATCTCAATAGGCAGGGGAACTTTCGGATAGCTCTTTGCCGGCCGCAGGTTCACATACTGGTCGAAATGAAAGCGAAGGGTTAGTAAAATTCCACGCTCAAGGATGCCGGGCTTTACTCTGGGATCTCCCACGGCTCCTAAGAAGAGGGCATGGCATGAGGCCATTTCTTCTATAGCGGAGGAAGGAAGAGTTTCCCCAGTCCGAAGATAATAATCTGCGCCGAAAGGGTAATCCACCCATTCGATTGCAAAGTTCGATTTACTTCCAGCTGCTTCAAGAATCTTAGAAGCCTCTTTAATCACCTCGGGACCTATGCCGTCTCCTGCAATACGGGCAATAGAATATCTTTTAAAGCTCATTTTTTACCCCTCCCTGATTCCAGTTGCTTTCTAACGTAGGGGATAAGGCCGCCCTGTTCAATGAGTTCCTGCAAAAAGGGTGAGAAAGGAGTGACGGAAAAAACTTTTCCCTTCGTTTTGTTTTCGATGGTTCCCGCTTTGGTGTTAATTTCAATTTCGTCTCCTGTTTCAATAGAGTCCGCTGCTTCCGGGCATTCAAATATAGGAAGTCCCACATTGATGGCGTTTCGAAAGAAAATGCGGGCAAAAGAGGCGGCTATGACACAGCTGCATCCGGCTCCCTTAATGGCAAGAGGTGCGTGTTCCCGAGAAGAACCGCAACCAAAGTTCTCTTTCGCAACGATCATGTCTCCCGGGTTCACTTTTTTGCAAAAATCAGCATCTATATCCTCCATGCAATGTTTACCTAATTCTTTTTCATCGCTTGATGTAAGGTACCTGGCAGGTATGATGACATCTGTATCAATATGGTCGCCGTATGTCCAGGCTTTTCCTTTGAGAGTGCAGGTCATTTCTATTTTCCCTCCAGTCTGGTGAAAAATTCATGTGTTGCTATATCTCTTGGGTCGGTCAATTTGCCGGTTATCGCACTTGCTGCTGCCACAAGGGGACTCGCTAAAATAAGTTCGCTTTTTGAATGTCCCATTCGGCCGACGAAGTTTCGATTGCTTGTTGAAACGCACCGTTCCCCATTGGCAAGAATGCCCATATGCCCACCAAGACAGGGGCCGCAGGTTGGAGTACATACCACTGCCCCGGCATCTGCAAATATTTTGATATACCCTTTCTCCAGGGCCTGGTTATAAACTTCATAAGAAGCGGGAATCACAATACACCTCACATTGTCAGCCACTTTTTTCCCTTCCAGAAGAAGAGCGGCCATCTCGATGTCTCTGAATCTTCCATTGGTGCATGATCCGATAAAGACCTGATGGATATCGAAGGGCCGGCATGCTTTTACAGCCTTCACGTTATCTGGTGAGTGGGGTAGGGCCACAACAGGTTCCATATTGGTTACGTCGACAGTTTCTCTTCGTAAATAACTAGCCTGGGCATGGGGGTACAAAGGGGTGAAACGTCGACTTGCCCGCTTTGAAGCGTATTCAAGCATGGTCTGGTCAGGCACAAAGATACCGGCTTTCCCACCTGCTTCTACGGCCATATTGGCGATGGTAAAGCGATCATCCATGGGAAGGCAGGAAAGAGCTTCTCCTCCAAACTCAAGGGCCATGTAGCGGGCTCCTTGAACGCCGATTCGCCCCAAAAGGGCCAAAATCATATCTTTTCCCGTCACCCAGCCTGGCCTTTCCCCTACAAAATCGACTCTCAGCGTGGGAGGAACCTTTAGCCATGTTTCTCCCAAAGCCCATACAGCGGCGAGATCAGTGCTCCCCATCCCGGTGGAAAGGGCGCCAAGGGCCCCGCCGGTGCAAGTGTGGCTGTCAGCGCCGGTAACAATGTCTCCAGGGAGGATGTATCCCTGCTCCGGCAGAAAAGCGTGTTCAACGCCTACTCGGCCTACTTCCCAGTAGAGCGTTTTTTGTGATTGTGCAAATTCCTTCCCCTTCTTTGCCTGTTCAGCAGAGGCAATGTCCTTGTTTGGGGTGAAGTGGTCGGGCAGCACCGCACAACGACGGGGGTCAAACACCTTCTCTGCGCCCATAGCCTTGAATGACTGTATAGCCGGTGGGGTTGTAATATCATTGGCAAAGGCGAAATCTACTCTAACCTTGCAAATTTCCCCTTCTTGAGGGGAACCCGTACTGTGAGCTGCAATAATTGTACTAACCAGCGTTCTTGCCATAGATAGACACTCCTTTTGTGACTGCTTTTTGAAAAAGATGGTTTATGCCGTCAATATAGGCTTTGATACTTGCATCGATAACGTCTGTACTGGCTCCCCGGCCATTGACCACAAGTCCCTCAAACTGAAGAGTGATCCTGGCCTCTCCAATGGCATCAGAAGCCTCAGTTACAGAGCGGATGGAGTAATGCTCGAGTTTTGGCCGAAACCCTATGATTCGCTGAATGGCCGAATAGGCGGCGTCCACAGGCCCATTCCCAGTGGCGGCGTCAGAAAACACCTGGCCGTCATCTTCCAGGGAGATGGCAGCAGATCCCCAGCCTTTTCCAACATGGACATGAAAATTCTTGAGGATAATGCGCTTGCTTGCGGGGCCAGCGAGAATTTCATTGGTAATCATGGCTTCAATATCTTCTGATGTGATGATTTCTTTTCTGTCGCAAAGATCTTTGAAAAGGGCCATGGCCTCTGCAAGGCGATCTTCGGAAAGAGAGAAGCCCAGGTCTTCTACCTGTTTTTTGAAAGCGTGTTTTCCTGAATGTTTTCCAAGAACAAGGCGGCTTCCCGGCGCTCCGACATCTTCAGGGTTCATAATTTCGTAAGTGGCCTTGTTGCAGAGAACCCCATGCTGATGGATGCCTGCTTCATGGGCAAAGGCGTTGGCCCCGACTACGGCTTTATTCGGCGGAACCGCAAATCCGGTCATTCTAGAGACAAGGGAACTTACCGCCCATAAACGTTTTGTATCGAGGCCTGTCTCATATCTAAAACGGTCCTTTCTCGTGCGAAGGGCCATGACGATCTCTTCAAGAGAGGTGTTTCCCGCTCGTTCACCCAGCCCGTTTATTGTGCATTCCACCTGCCGGGCTCCGGCCTTAACAGCCGCAAGAGAGTTGGCGACAGCAAGCCCCAGGTCGTTGTGGCAATGGACCGACCATATTACATTCTGTATTCCTGTCGCTGCGATGACGGTTTTAACAAAGACTTCGAATTCCCCGGGTTCAGCATATCCTACGGTATCGGGGATATTGAGGGTGGTGGCCCCACACTCTACCGCGGTACGGAATACTTCAGCTAAAAAGGCGGGCTCGGAGCGGCTAGCGTCTTCTGCGGAAAATTCAACCCTTTCCATAAGGCTTCTGGCATACGACACCCCTTGACGAACCTCATTCAGAACTTCCTCAGGGGTCATTCTGAGCTTATATTCCATATGGATTGGGCTTGTGGCGATAAAAGTATGGATCATAGGGCGTGCTGCATTCTTTAAAGCTTCGTAGGCTGCACCAATGTCCGCCCTTTTTGTCCGGGCGAGCCCGGCGACGATAGAGGCTGAAACCTGATTGGCTACACATTTAACAGCTTCAAAGTCTCCAGAAGAAGCGGCGGGGAATCCTGCTTCAATAACATCAACCCTCATTTTTTCAAGCTGAAGGGCTATTTGAAGTTTCTCGTCTTTATTGAGGTTGATGCCCGCTGCCTGTTCTCCGTCCCTTAGTGTTGTGTCGAAAATACGAATCTGTTCTTGTGTGTTCATTTTTACATCTCCCTTCCGTTCATTCCTTTCCTTCTCTGGGAAAAAGAATAAAAAAAGGCCGGGACCCCTTTAAAAGAGGTCCCGGCCTGAGTATGCCAGAATGCAGCTATAAGGCTGCCGGCGTTCCAGGCAGGAACCAGCAACCGAGGAGGAGGGACAGAGAGGAAACAGCGTGCATATTTTTATTCTCATAACGTTCTTTCATTTGCGTTTCCCTCCTCATTTAGATTTGAAAATTTTTTTGGAATGGAGTCATTCTATGAAGAATGGCTCATTCTGTCAATACTATACTGTTTATTCCTCGACTCCCTGCACAAGAAGCCCTTTCAAATAGTTTGTTTCCGGAATCTCAAGGGCAATAGGGTGGTCTTCAGGCTGGTATCCTTCCCGCACTATGCGGAAAGCCTGTCTTCTATCTATGGCGGCATCTCTTAACACTTCGATAAGCATCTGTCTGCTGAAAGCATGGCTGCAGCAGAGATAAAGAAGCACTCCCTCAGGGCGAAGAAGGCGATAGGCGCGAAGAGCCAACTCCTTATAGCCTCGACGGGCAGATTCTATCTGGGCCTTGCCGGGCGAAAAGGGTGGGGGATCCATAATAATGATGTCGTAAAGTTTTTTCTCCCCCTCTAGTCGACGCAGCTCATCGAAGGCGTTACCATGACGAAGGTCGACATCTTTGGAGGAAAGGCCATTCATCTGTAGGTTCTCTCTATACACTGCAAGGGCTTCTTCCGATTGTTCCACAGCTGTGACAGATCGTGCTCCCCAATGAAGAGCATGAAGGCCAAAATGTCCCCGGAAGCAGAAACAGTCTAACACATCCGCTTCGGAAGAAATATTCTTAAAAAGAAATGGAAGATTTCGCACATCAAGATAAAGGCCTGTTTTCTGTCCCGCTAGAGGGTAGACCCGCTCCTTTATTTCTCCAAAGGAAATATCGATACAGTTTTGTGGGGGAAGCTTCCCCCATAGAAGGCGAATTTCCCTGGGAATGCCCTCCTGCTCAAGATAGCGGACATCATTTCGCAAAACAACCCCCTCAAGGGGAAGAAGGGCTAGAAGAGAATCTACTACCATGCTGCGATGTTTGTACCAGCCTGTAGACAGCAATTGCACACTGGCTATAGGTCCATATATGTCTACGATCAATCCTGGTAGTCCATCAGATTCACTATGAACCAAACGAAAGGCCTCAGCTTTGCTGAGCCACCGTTTACGAAAAGCGAGGCTTTTTTCTAGGCGAAAAGCGAGAAGTCTTTGAATGTCAGGTTTTTGAGAGCCGAAAGTAAGCACCCGTGTACAAAGAGAGCCAGCACTCCAAAATCCCCACCCTTCAATTCTTCCTCGATTGTTGTGAAGAGACACAAGATCCCCTGGTTCTGCCAGGGGTGATGAAGCCAGATGCCCCTTAAAGATCCAGGGATGTTTCTTGTTCAAGCGCTCAAGGCCGGTCTTGTTTACAATAGCGCCCTTTATCTTGTTCGTAGGATTTTTCACCATCTTTAATGGGGACCCACGAAGCAGGGCCCCCACATAATCTTTATTGCCCGTTACTAAATTATTATAGATGATTTTTAGGGCGATATCGTTGAAGCTTCGATAAGTTTTTGGAAACCCTTCCCCAATAGACCGATGCCGAACCGCCATAGTAGCGGCCCAGGGCCTTTTCGGCAGAGCCGTAGGCTCTGAGATACCTTGAAATAAGCAGGCATCCCGCAGCAATTCCCTTGTCGGCAGTATAAAGCTCTTTTTCACTATGGATACCGTTAGCCCGCAGCAAGTTTTCGTGTATCCTCCACGTTACTTGCATAACGCCAGCGGCTCCGTAAGAACTTCTTGCGTCAGGGTTAAAGTGACTTTCTGTGTTTGCTACAGCTACTACCAGATCAAGGGGTGCTCCGTATTTAGTGGAGTACCTCATAAAAGCAGCGGCTTCTTGTGCAGCTACATCTCTCGGAATGGCCGGATTTTGTTTCTGTATAAAATGCGTCAGCATGCTCATGGTTTTTATGGAATCCTGAATGGTATGAGAAAGGGAAATAAATGGGGTTGAATGTTTAGACAGGACTTCTGAAAAATGGTTGGTCACAAATCGACCTATCTGATAAAAAGATGCGGCGGCGGGTTCTGAAACCCAATCGTGAAGCTGAATTTTTTGGGACTGTATTGTCTCCTTTCTATTGCGGGGCATAAAACGTATATAACGATTTCCTGCAGTAAAGGCTATCAGCCCGGCCATGGAGAGCAGTAAAACAGTGAGGACCATCTTTTGAATGCTTTTCCTCAATCTGTTTCCCTCCTTTCAGAGTTCGGAAAATTAAAAGCCCTTCATGTTTTGGCATGAAAGGCAATAAGAGATTATATCCATCAAGAGGAGATGTGCAAGTTTTGTAGTTCCTTGTTAATTTGCTACAAATCATGTTATTGAAAACGTTCTTTTTTTAAAATACTGCGATTAATCTGAAAAAATGACGCAAAGCGTGTAGAATAAAGAGAAAAAAAGAACTAATTATGAAAGCATGAAGTATGTAGTATAATTTATACATAAATATTTCGCGTTGTCATTATCATTAATCTGATGTTTATAGGAGGCAAAAGGTTGCAATGAAGCTTTTAACTTTTAGTGGAGGGGCCCACCCTCCAGACAATAAACATTGGACATCCGAAAAACTTGTTGAAGACTTATTGCCCATGGGCGATCTCGTTTTTCCTATGGGTCAGCATATTGGGGCGCCCTGTAAGCCTATAGTTGAAAAAGGGGAACGGGTTCTTGTCGGGCAAAAAATAGGTGAACCCCAGGGGCCGGTTTCAGCTGCCGTATATTCAAGTGTTTCTGGTACGGTAAAGAATATCGCTGAATTGCCAACTCCTCCTGGCATGGATGTCATGTCAGTCGTAATTGAAAATGATGGCCTCTATGAAGAGGCGGAGCCTCTAATGTCCCGATCATTTGAGAATCTTGCTCCTGATGAGCTTCGAGACATTATAAAGGATGCAGGGATTGTCGGTATGGGTGGTGCATGTTTCCCCGCCCATATAAAATTGACACCTCCCGCAGATAGGCCCATAGACCACGTTATTATAAACGGCGCAGAGTGTGAGCCCTATCTTACTTCCGACTACCGCATGATGCTTGAGGAGCCAGATAAGATAGCGGAAGGCGCCCGCATCCTTCTACAAATATTCCCCCAGGCCCATCTGCATATGGCTATTGAAGATAACAAGCCGGAGGCCATAAGAAAAATGACAGAAGCATTTAAAGGAATAGACAGGGCTTCTGTGGATGTTTTGAAGACTAAATATCCTCAAGGCGGCGAAAAACAGTTGATATTTGCCGTTGCAGGGAGGGAAGTGCCCTCGGGCAAACTTCCTGCCGATGCCGGCTGCGTTGTAACTAATACCTATACTGTTTATGAGATTCGCAACGCTGTTGTGACCGGGCGAACGTCCCTTTCCCGGATAGTTACTGTTTCAGGAGACGCAGTTGCCACTCCCAAAAACCTGAGGGTCCGTCTGGGAACATGCTTCAGAGAGGTCATAGAGGCAGCGGGCGGTTTTGTTACGCCTCCTATCAAAGTGCTGGCTGGAGGCCCTATGATGGGAATGTCTATCAATAGTCTTGATGTGCCGGTGGTTAAGGGAACGTCGGGGATCATCGCTCTTTCAGAAAAGGCGGCTCCATTGAATGAAGAATACTCTTGCATCCGGTGCGGCCGATGTGTTGAGGCCTGTCCCATGGGACTTCTTCCCTTTAAGCTGAATGCTCTCTCTCTGAAGAGCGATTACATGGGTTTTAAGAATAATGGCGGAATGAACTGCATCGAATGTGGCTCCTGCTCCTTTATGTGCCCTTCCAAAAGGCATCTGGTGCAATCTTGCCGAGAGGCAAAGCGATCTGTCATAGCAGCCATGAAGAGAAAGGGGTAACGTGAAGGATGACTGAAAAAAAACTTGTAGTTGCATCATCTCCCCATTTTCGGGCCCATGCTACTGTGCAGACAATAATGGGCGATGTTCTTATTGCCCTTGCTCCAGCATTGGCAGCGGCGTTGTATTTTTTTGGATTTAAGGCTTTTACGGTTATAGCTGTTTGTGTTCTTGCCAGTGTTGTTTCAGAAGCTGCATGGCAAAAACTAATGGGGCATCCCCAAACAATTAAAGATTTAAGCGCCGTGGTAACAGGGCTTCTTCTAGCCTTTAACCTCCCCCCCACAGTTCCTCTTTGGCTTGCCGCTTTCGGGAGCATATTTGCCATTATTGTGGTGAAGCACTTTTTTGGGGGGATCGGACAAAATATAGTTAACCCCGCCCTTGCTGCCCGTGCGATGCTTTTAGCCTCGTGGCCGGTGGCGATGACGACCTGGGCCGTCGACGGAATGACAACGGCAACACCCCTCGCTTTGTTAAAAGAGGGGACTGTTGCAATCCTTCCGACCCTTAGCGATGTTTTTATAGGCCATGTGGGGGGATGTTTAGGAGAGACCTCGGCATTGGCCCTTTTGCTTGGCGGCGCCTATCTTCTCTGGCGAAAGGTGATCAGTTGGCACATCCCTGTTATATATATTTCCACTGTCTTTGTCCTTACAGCGCTATTGGGACGGGAGGGCTGGATGACGGGAAATCCACTTTATGAGATCTTTCTTGGAGGGTTGATGGTGGGAGCCTTTTTTATGGCTACCGATTACACCACCTCTCCAATGACAAAAAAGGGGCAAGTCATATTTGCTTCGGGTTGCGGTATTCTAACAACCCTTATTAGGTTATACGGGGGATACGCAGAAGGCGTTTCATATTCGATTCTCATAATGAACCTTTTTGTTCCCCTCATTGACAGGGTAACTGTTCCACGGATTTTTGGAGAGGTGAGATAAAAGTGAAGAACATATGCAAACTAGGAGTTATTCTTTTTATAATAACAGCTTCCGCAGGGTTTCTTCTTGGAGGAATCCATGGAGTTACGGAAGAGCCCATTGCCCGCCTTCTTGAAAAGGAAAAACTTGACGCCATGAGATCCACTCTCCCTACAGCGGAAGAATTTAAGCGAATCAGCCCGATTATTTCTGCTCAAAGCATAATTCACGAAGTGAACGCTGGCTACAGCAATGGGAAAATCGTAGGCTACAACATAAAGATCTCTCCCAAAGGATATGGGGGAGTGATTGACATGATGGTGGGCGTTTCCATAGACGGCACCCTTCGAGGGATTCAGATTCTCTCTCATGCTGAAACTCCGGGATTAGGTGCGGAAGCGGGAAAACCAGCCTTCTCAAACCAGTTCGTGGATCGACAGAGCGAGGGGATAGCCTTGGTGAAGGGAAAACCTTCTAAAGACAATGAAATACAGGCGCTGACAGGAGCTACTATCACGTCAAAGGCTGTGACTGATGGCGTAAATGAGGCATTGGCCTTTTTCCGATCCAGTCTAAAGGGGGAAGGGGCATAATGGGAATGGTTTTAGAGAGGCTCAAAAACGGAATAATAAAGAACAATCCCATCTTTGTGCAAGTTATTGGAATGTGCCCAACCCTTGCTGTAACAACGAGTGCAGAAAATGGCCTTGCAATGGGTCTTGCAGCTACGGTCGTTCTCATGGGGTCCAATATGGCTATCTCAGCTTTAAAGCGATTTATCCCTGACGAAGTGAGAATTCCGGCATTCATTATTATTATTGCTACCTTTGTGACCCTCATTCAATTTTTTATGCAAGCATTCCTTCCAGGGCTGAATAAAGCTTTAGGGATATTTATTCCACTTATAGTGGTTAACTGCATTATTTTGGGCCGGGCAGAAGCCCATGCATCAAAAAATAGTGTAGTGTCCTCTCTTTTTGATGCCATTGGCATGGGCCTTGGCTTTACATTAGCCTTGGTTGTTCTCGGTTCCATCCGCGAACTTTTAGGTTCTGGATCTCTATTTGGGGCCCAGCTCCTTCCAGCAGGGTATAGCCCAGCCCTTATTATGATTCTTGCGCCAGGTGGTTTTTTAACCCTCGGGATACTTATGGCCCTTATAAACTACATAAACACGAGAAGAAAAAAAGAGAACAAGAGAATAAGCCATTTCGCTGATGCGTAAAGTTTAGTTGTAAAGGGGAAATTCAGATGAGCTTCTTTGCCATATTTATTGATGCTTTTTTAGTTCATAATATTGTTCTTTCAAGGTTTTTAGGAATTTGTGCCTTCCTTGGCGTTTCTAACAGCGTGGCAACAGCCGTGGGAATGGGGCTCGCTGTTGTATTTGTTACGACGTTTTCCTCCCTCATGACATGGATCGTATATAATCTTATCCTTGTACCTTTGGGTATTACCTATCTCTATACATTGGCCTTTATTCTCGTTATCGCGGCTCTTGTCCAGTTTGTGGAGATGGTGGTTCGAAAAAAGTGGGAATCTCTTTACTGGGCTCTTGGCATTTACCTGCCTCTCATCACGACGAATTGCGCTGTATTGGGTGTAGCGGTTATCAATATGAATGAAGGATACACCTTGCTCCAGGCCATAGCCCATTCCCTTGGCGCCTCCCTCGGTTTTTTGCTTGCTATTGTTTTAATGTCAGGCTTGCGAGAGCGGTTTCAGGACAATACGAATATGCCCAAAGCATTGCGTGGCTTGCCCATAAGTCTTGTCACTGCGGCTTTAATGTCCATAGCATTTTTAGGCTTTAACGGATTGTTTTCCTAGGAAGGAGGCGCAGAATGATAAATTCTCTTATTTACCCCGCGCTAAGTCTTGGGGGATTAGGATTGTTTTTTGGGTTATTGCTGGGGTTTTCAGCCAGAAAGTTTGCGGTACAGGTTGATCCTAGAATTGCTCGGATCAAAGATGCTCTGCCGGGAGGAAACTGTGGAGGGTGTGGGTATGCGGGTTGTGACGCCTATGCTTCAGCTGTTGTTTCCGGGCAGGCGGCCCCTAATAAATGTACGGCAGGGGGGGCCGAAACAGCTGAGAAAATTGCAGCCATCCTCGGTGTTGATGCTGGAAGTTTTGTTCAAAAAGTTGCCTTTGTAAAATGTGCCGGTTCCAGGGCCAAAGCGAAAGAGATATCTCTTTACGAAGGGGTGCTCGATTGCAGAAAGGCCACTGTAGTGCCGGGAGGCGGGACTAAAGCGTGTAAAAATGGATGTCTGGGATTTGGAAGCTGTGTTACCGCCTGTGCTTTTGATGCAATATCAGTGGAAGACGGGGTTGCCGTAGTGGACGAAAGCCTTTGTACCGGTTGCGGAGCCTGTGTAGCGGCCTGTCCCCGTGACGTGATTACTCTTATCCCCGCCGATCAGGCAATGCGGGTGCTGTGTAATTCTACCAAGAAGGGAGCAGGTGTAAAGAACATCTGCGCAGTGGGATGTATCGGATGCGGACTCTGCGCGAAGCTATGTCCTTCCCAGGCCATCACGATGAAAGATAATTTGCCTGTCATAAATCCGGACCTTTGCACGGGATGTAAAATCTGTGCCATGAAGTGCCCCGCGCGGGCCATTGTCATTGTTGAAGGATGAAAAAGAAAAACAGCTGGCAGGCTAAAGTGAGATTAACAAGTTCCGGGGAAGGTTAGAGAATCCCCGGAACTTGTTTTATGCGACTGCTGAGAAGTGAAGCCAAAAAACCTGTACCGTATCCCGTAATAACGCCTGATACAAGAAGTACGGGCAGGTAGAGGAAGACATAGAGATTTTGAATTATAAGTACGATGACAATAAGCTGTCCAATGTTGTGGCTTATAGCTCCAGCAATGCTTATATAAGGCAGCGTAACCGATTCTTTAAAGCGCCTATGAAGTTCTATCATAACGAGGCAGCTTAAAAGCCCTCCGGTAAAGCTGCAGAGGAAAGAAATAGCATTCCCTGTGAAAAAGGCCCCTAGCCCAACGCGAAGGAGCGTCACCATAAGGGCTTCTTTCCATCCGTACAGGTCCAGGGCCATAAGGGTGATAATATTGGCCAGGCCCAGCTTTATGCCGGGAAAAACCATGGGGATCTGGGCTTCTGCCACATGGATGGTAAGAGCTAGCCCTACGAGAAGCCCTATGACGATCATGGCCTTTAACTTCGCTCTTAGCATAGAGACTCCTTCTTTCTAATGAGATAGTGCATCAGGTCCCTCGCCAGCGGGACCGATGATGGTTATAGAGAGCTTATAGGGCAGGCAAACTGCCGTTTCCCCAGGCCTTGATAGCCAGCCTGTCTTTACACACTGCTGATGAGGACAGGTAGCTTCAAGAAAACGAATTCTTCCAGGCTCAATTCTGATGACACTCTGTTCTTCACCCTTGTGGATGACCCAGTCTTCAGAGGCGAGAATATCCTTAAGGGAGATCTCCCGCAATTTCTCGCCGTTTTGCTCTACAAGTGCCACAGGTTTATTTTTGTTAAGGTGGCTTCTATAGAGCAAATTCCCGGCAGAGCTTAAAACTAGAAGAAATAGCACGGCGGTCAGAATAATTTTATTTCCCTTTTTCATAGGTATATTCCTTGTTGGTCAGTTTAAAAAAATCATCCATTCCAGCAGTGCCGTAAATCTTTTTTTCTTTTGTCACCACAAGGGCTTCCACTCCTTCAATGGAGCTCGCAAGCTTCAATCCCTCTTCTTTTCCCAGAACAAAAAGGGCAGTGGAAAGAGCATCGCCGTCGATCGATCGATCTGAAAGAATAGTAACGCTTAAAAGGCCCGATTCAGCAGGATATCCTGTGGCTGGATCAAAGATATGGTGATAACGTTTTCCATCTTTTTCAAAAAAACGTTCGTAATTACCAGATGTTACCACCGATTTATTTGAAACTCTAAGAACCCCCAGATATTGCCCCCTGGGCTCTAGCGGGTTCTGAACCCCTACGTTCCAGAGAGTGCTGTCTGGTTTGGTCCCAAGGACGAAAATATTTCCTCCTAAATCGACCAAAGCACTTTTTATACCTTTTCTTTTTAGAATAGCAACAACTTCATCTGCTGCATACCCCTTGGCGATTCCTCCCAAATCAAGATGTTGACCCGAACGGGGAAGACGAATGCTCATATTTTTTCTATCTAGTTGAACCTCTTCATAGCCAATAAGCGAAACAGCGTTGGCTATCTCCTCTTCTGAAGGAAGACGTTCTTCTGGTGTTCCTATTCCCCAGAGATTAACTAACCCCCCAATAGTTGGCTCAAAGGTTCCAGAACTTTTATAGGCATAGTCAATGGCCTTTTCGACAACATAGAACGTATCTTCGTGAACAGGTACAAATGAAGAGCCAGAGGACACATTAACCTTGTAAATATCTGAGTTAGGATCGTGTGTCGACATATGAACTTCGATATCGTGAATGCGTGACAAGGCTTTTTCGAGAGCTTGGTTTGCATCTTTGCCCCAAATCTGAAAGTGGAGAATGGTACCTAGAGCGTAGCTTGTTTGTTCCAAAGGATGAGGCCTCTTAACCGACTTCATGAAAAAGATTGCAAGAAAAAGTATTATGCCAAGAATGACTGCCAAAAAAACTTTTTTCAAAATCCGCACCTCTATTGTTTCTGAATTCTTGTGCTCTTTATTGTACGTGGATTGGATGAATATGGCTACTTAATAACAAAAAAACTCTAAAAGCCCTCTGCCGCTTCTTCTATGAAGCAAGTCTTTTGCAACTTCTTTCCAAAAGAAACGTAACGATCAGAGTGTTGTTACTGTTTTTATTGCAAATATTAATTATTCCATTTTATATATAATTATACATAAACAAATATATTTTTATATTTAAACTTTTTCTATTTACTTTGACTTTGTTATCAAAATAACATATTCTATATTTAGAAGTTGTTTGCATTCTTTATACAATATATGCATAGGGAGGTATTTGCCGTGGAAGTAATTGACGTTATAAGAAGTGTTAATAATGTTCTGTGGGGTTACGTTCTTATTTTCCTTCTTTGCGGAACTGGTGTTTATTTTACTTTTCGCCTTAATTTTGTTCAAATACGCAAATTTGGAGTTGTCTGCAAAAATGCTTTTGGCGGTATAACCCTTTTCGGAGAAAAAGCCGGAAAAGAGGGAATGTCATCTTTTCAATCTTTGGCTACAGCTATAGCTGCACAAGTTGGAACTGGAAACCTTGCCGGAGCTGCTACGGCCATTGCTTCCGGGGGGCCGGGAGCAATATTCTGGATGTGGATCAGCGCCTTCTTTGGTATGAGCACCATTTTCTCTGAGGCCGTACTTGCTCAAACATATAAAGAGAAAGACATTGACGGTCAGATCGTTGGAGGCCCTGCCTATTATATTAGTCGAGGTTTCGGAAGCAAGGGATTAGCTGTTTTCTTCGCTATCGCAATTATTATTGCTCTTGGTTTTATAGGAAACATGGTTCAGTCAAACTCTATAAGCGATGCTTTCCAGACAGCATTTAATCTTCCCGCTCTCTATGTCGGAATTGCTCTTGCAATCTTGGCTGGGCTCATTTTCTTTGGCGGCATCAGCCGCATCGCTTCTTTTACAGAGAAGGCCGTTCCTATTATGGCTCTTATGTATCTTATTGGCGGTGTTGTTGTCCTCGCAATGAATGTTGATGCTATTCTACCGGCCATAAAGATGATTTTTTACGGAGCCTTTAATCCGAAAGCCGCTACGGGAGGAATTATCGGCGTAGGTGTAAAAGAAGCGGTTCGTTACGGTGTTGCGCGCGGGCTCTTTTCCAATGAAGCTGGTATGGGATCCACTCCTCATGCTCACGCTGTTGCTAAAGTAAAACACCCTGCACAACAGGGATTAGTTGCCATTATGGGAGTGTTTATCGATACATTCATCGTTCTTAACATAACAGCTTTTGTCATTCTTACAACAGGTGTTCTTGACGGTAAGACAACGGGAATAGCTTTAACTCAGGCTGGTTTTACTCAAGCCCTCGGAGGATTTGGAAATATCTTTGTAGCTATTTGCCTGCTTTTCTTTGCCTTCTCAACTATTATCGGTTGGTACTTTTTCGGAGAAGCGAATATCCGCTACTTATTTGGAATCAAGGGATTAACTCCTTATCGAATTCTCGTTATGATTTTCATCGTTATCGGGTCAACTATGAAAGTAGATCTTGTCTGGGAGCTTGCTGATACCTTTAACGGCTTGATGGTTATCCCCAACCTTATTGCCGTCCTTGGTTTGGCTAAAGTTGTATCGAAAGCTCTCGATGACTATGACAACGATGGAATGCTGAAGAGTAGCAAGTAGAACCAATTAGATTCACTTTCCCACAGACATTCTATTTTGGACACTCCACCAAAAAACGGGACGGTTTTTAAACCGCCCCGTTCCTCATTAATTACGTTATTGAATTGCATTTCCTAATTGCTGAAGAAGGGATTCCAGCTGTTTCATCATTTCGCCGTATCTGTTCCAATTTCCTTCTTTTAGAGCCTTTTGTGCCTGTTCCCACGTATGCTGGGCCTGTTGAACCAGCTCTTTTATAGCCCCATCATAAAGAAGAGGCTTTTCTTCCCCAGCTTCTTCTTTTGCTGGCAGGGGAGGTTTTGTTGAAGTTTTCCCTTCTCTCTTCCCAAGAAGCTTTTCGAGGGCTTCATCAAGACGTTCCCCCCATTCCACCCTGCCTCCTGTGGAAACAATAACCCTCTTGAGTTCTGGAAGGTCGCTGTTTTCAGCTCTCAAATAGAGAGGCTGGACGTAAAGAACGGCGTCTTCAATGGGGATGACCATAATATTGCCCTTGATCACATCAGAACCTCTCTGGCTCCACAGAGAGAGCTGAGAAGATATCTCTGGATGCTGATTAGTGAGGGCCTCGACCTGGGCAGGGCCATAAATCAACTTTTGCTTGGGGAAGGTATAGACAAGGAGCTCTCCATATTTTTCACCGTCACATCGTCCTGCCATCCAGGCAATCATATTGTCTCTTCCCACGGGCATAAAAGGCGCAATGAGCGCGAACTCTGCCGGTTGCCCATCTCCCAGTTTCATAATCATATAGTGAGCTGCGAGAGGTTCAGTGCCGTCGCTACCTCTGTAGGTTTGCCACACGTCTTCTTTATTATAGAAGGTGTTGGGATCGAGCATATGGTATGTTTTAAGAGTTTCACTCTGGATAGAGAACATATCCTTGGGGTAACGGATATGTTCTCTTAAGTTCTTCGGCATTTCCTCAATAGAGCTAAAGAGGGAGGGAAAAATCTGTTTCCATGTTTTGATAAGAGGATCATTTTCATTGACGATGTAAAAACGCATAGTTCCGTCATAGGCGTCAACTGTGGCTTTTACGCTGTTGCGAATGTAATTAATTTTAAAATAGCCCCTTCTATCTCCCATAGATATAGAAATAGGTTCTGAGTAGGGATAGCGGTCTGTCGTGGTATAGGCATCCTGCATCCAGACAAGGCGGCCGTCATGGATCACCAGATAGGGATCAGAATCATAGAGAAGGAATGGGGCTACTCGGCGAAGCCGCTGTTGCACATTCCGATAGAAAAGTATTCTGCTTTCAGGGGTGAAGACGGAGGTGAACAGAATTTTGGAATCGCCATATCTCATGGCAAAAAGCATTCGCCTGAAAAAGGATCCGATAGAAACTCCGCCGGAGCCTTCGTAGGTAGTGCGGACATTGGATGTCCCCGTGGGATAGTCGAACTCTTTTTCTGTGGTTTTTACAAATATATAGGAGTCAGGCTTTTCTCCAAAATAAATCTGAGGTCGACTGAGATCCACTGGAATATGCACCCGTGGAGGCAAGTTCTCAACCCAGAGTATGGGAAGGCCGCTAGGGCTGACTTCATTTACAGGGTTCATGACAATGCCATATCCGTGGGTGAATTCCACGTGCTGGTTTACCCAAGTAGGGTTCTGCAGACTCTTAAGATCAAGTTCCCTGGCTGCTATCATAACCTGCCTGTACTCTTCATCGAAGCGATATCTATCAATATCAACGTCAATAAAGTCGTAGTATGAGCGAATTTCCTGCAGCTGTTTAAAACTTCTAAGAAGAGGGCGGGAATCCCATAAGCGGACATTCTGCATGGATTCCTTATTTTGCTCCAGCTTATCCCATGTTGCTTCTGACTCAGGAAGAATAGAAACGTTCTTTAGCTTATCGAGTCCGTAAGCATGGAGAGTCGCTTCAATATTGTATTCAATAAAAGGGCGCTCCTTGTCAAATTCATTGGGTTCTACAACATATTTCTGGATAACCTCAGGATAAATGCCGCGTAAAAGGACAGAAGCAACCACCAGCATCCCAAGGGTAGCGACAGAAAACTTCCACGTACTCCTATAAATTCCCACCACAAGAAGTATGGCAACAAGAAGTGTAAGCCCCGTCATAACGTTAAGGGCCAGAAGATCGGCATGCATATCTGTATAGCTGGCGCCAAAGGCTACCCCTCTTGGAGAGTATAGAAGGTTGAATCGTTCAAGCCAAAATCCGGCCCCCCAAAGAAGAGCAAGGGCGGCGACAAGTAAAGAGAGGTGTTTGAATACTGATTGGGGCACCGTTTGCCTGTTCCCCGCAAAAAGAGGAACTATCACAAAGGCGTAGAGTGCGCCTGATCCAATAAGGCTTAGAATAAGAATGCCCATTCCCCACTCCTGCATGAAAGACCAGAATGGCAAATGATAGATATAGAAGGCAACATTTTTGCCAAAAATAGGGTCAGAGATCTCAAAGGGATTGCTGTGAAGAAATCGCAGAATCATATCCCAGTGTTTCTGTGTGGAGAATCCGTTCATCAAAGCTAAAATGCCGGCTCCTATAAAAACAGCGGAAGAGGTAAGTGTTTTAGGAAAATTGCCGAAAGGCGAATCTTCGGGGAGAAGCTTCAATGTATTACGCCTGGCAATACGGAAGTTTAAAAAAAGCAGCGCAAAAGAAACAACAGTTGCCACCGCAAATAAAATCCACTTTGGCACAAGCATGGTCCAAAAAACAGCTGTCTGCTCCAGGGCTTCAAACCAGAGATAATCGGTATAGAAGTGACCCAGGGAGGGAATAGCCAAAAAGACGATAACCACACATGCGGCCAGAAGCCAGATAAATTTCTTTCCTCCGGGAAAGACTGGAAATTTTACCTTGCGGCGAGGTGTTGCTTCTTCATTGTTAAACCATTCATCTTCAGAAAACGGATTATATTTAGTCATAACTCTATTCTAACGAACTTTTGACTTCCGTCAAAAAAGTTTTTACAGAACAGATAGGATATAATAAATTAAATCAAAAGATACTGGAGGGAGTGTATGATGGTGGAGGAATTCAGACTCCAAAGTATTGGTGTCATCCGGTCGCCATTTCGTCAGAGAAAAGGAATGCCCATTCAGCCTGCGGGAGCCCGGGGCATTAGGGGCACCGTTGAAGTGCTGCCTAAATATGAGAAAGGACTGCAGGATCTTGAGGGTTTCTCTCACATCTATCTACTGTATTGGTTTCATCTTTCTGAAGGGTACGACCTTACAGTAAAACCTTTTATGGATTCGGAATATCGTGGGATATTTGCCACCAGGGCACCTAGAAGGCCCAACCAGATAGGGCTTTCTATCGTTCGCCTTGTATCGATAAAAGGAAACACCCTGTATATTGAAGATATAGATATTCTTGATGGGACACCTCTTCTCGATATAAAACCCTTTGTACCGGAATTTGATATTTTCAATAGAACTTTTCGCTCTGGCTGGCTTGAAAAACAGGCTGTAAAGGCAGAAGAAGTTAAATCAGACGAGCGTTTTAGCGGTTAGCACAAGGTTTTTATAGACAGGAAAGCTAATTTTTTCACTTTTGATCAAAACATTGAACATATCTTCTGTATTTTTTATAATTAGGGGGCCATAGCGTGGAATTTGCATATGGAAAGGATGGTAAAAAAATAATGAAAAAGATCATTGCGTCACCGGATGCGCCCAAAGCAGTTGGTCCATACTCACAAGCTGTCATGGTTGGCGGCTTTCTTTTTGCCTCAGGACAGCTTCCCGTTGATCCAGCAACCGGCAAAATGGTAGAAGGAGACATCCAGACACAGTTTCATCAGCTCATGAAAAATGTTACAGCGGTATTGAAAGAAGCGGGACTTACCTTTGACGACGTGGTAAAAACAACCATTTTCCTAACTGATATGGGTAACTTTGCTGCCGTCAATGCGGTCTATGCTGAATATTTTAAAGGCGATAAGCCAGCCCGTTCTTGTGTCCAAGTAGCTGCTTTACCTCTTGGCGGAGAAGTGGAAATGGAACTTATTGCCTGTCAGAAGTAGAGAGAAAAGAAAGATGTGATGTAATGGGGGCATCTTTTTTGATGGCCCCATTTTTTATTTTGAAGATTTGATTCAACCAGAAGAAATGGTTAAGCCAAAAAATAAACAAAAATAGATACTCAAATTAAAGGAGGAAGTAAAATGTTTACTGTTAAGGAGTTTTTACGCTCTGAAGTAAAACCAGCCCTCGGGTGTACTGAGCCTGGTGCGGTAGCGTTGGCTGTCGCCCGGGCGTGGAAAGAAGCTGACTGTGAGTGTGTAAGAGATGTAGAAGTAACAGTCAGCAGCAGCATTTATAAGAATGGAATAGCAGTAGGTATTCCTGGAACAAATGGCCTGAAGGGCAATGTTGTAGCAGCAGCTCTGGCAGCTGTTTGCGGCAACCCCGAGTACGGCCTTGAGGTTTTACGAGATTGTTCGGAAGAAGCAGTGCAGAAGGCACAAGATCTTGTAGGAGAAGGAAAAGTAAAGATTATAGCAGACATGAATAGACACGGTGTTTATGTCAAAGCAGTAGTTACTACAGCACATCACCTATCTGAATGTGTTATTGAGGGAAGTCACACGAATATTGTCAAAGTTACCCTCGATGGCAAATCTCGATACACTCTCCAGGGAATTTCCCAGAATACCCAGAAGAATGAAGAGAAAAGCATTTCCGATCAAATAAAAACCATGACTTATAGCGAAACTGTGCGTCTTATTGAAGATATGGATCAAGAAGACGTGGATTACGTCATGGAAGGCGTACGCATGAATATGGAGATTGCCAGACTAGGGCTTGATACAACAAGAAAACTAGGGCTCGGAGTAGGAAAGACCATGATGAAAATTGCCGGAGATGGCACAGACCTCCGTACCCTTGGAGATAAAGTAAAAGCTATTTCTGCAGCAGCTGCGGATGCCAGGATGTCGGGAGCCTCTCTCCCCGTTATGAGCAGCGCTGGCAGCGGTAACCATGGCATAACAGCCATCCTTCCTGTTTCTATTGTGGCAGACTATTATCAGAAGAGCAGAGAAGAAACAGCTAGGGCCATCGCCCTGAGCCACCTGACCACAAGCTTTATGAAAAGCCGCATGGGGCGGCTCAGCCCGGTATGCGGTTGTAGCGTAGCAGCAGGAGCCGGCGCAGCCGCTGGCATGACTTTTCTTCTTTCCGGCGACCTTCATAAAGCAGAGAAGGCCGTTGAAATACTCGTCAGCAACCTTGTGGGGATGGTATGTGATGGCGCCAAAGACACATGTGCTCTCAAAGTAGGAACAGGTGCCTATGAAGCCTACTGCGCGGCCATGATCGTGCTTGAAGGGAACGAACTTGACGGCCCCCAAGGAGTAGTGGGCGAAACCATTGAAAAAACAATAGAAAACGCATCGGCGATCAATATCGAGGGCATGATAGACGTTGATAGAATCATCATAGAATTCGTTTCAAAGCGATATGTTGACGAGGAAGCATTAAAGAACGCAGTGTCATAAGATAGAGGATACTAAAAAACAAGAAGAGCGGAGCTGTTCCTCAAAAGGAAGCTCCGCTCTTTAACTCATATGTCGTGTTATTTTTCTATGCAGGCCAAGGCTCTGGCGATGCGGTCCAGTCCTTCCTTTATGAGGGCCCGGGGCGTTGCTATATTGATGCGCATAAAGCCCTCTCCGCCTTTTCCAAACCATGCGCCATTATTCATGGCTACCCGCGCCTTATTGATCAGCAGATCGAAAAGGGCACCATTTGAAAGGCCAAGGCCCCGGCAATCAAGGAAGGGGACATAGGTAGCCTCTGGCCGAACCAGCTTTATGGAAGGAATATTTTCCTTCAAATAGTCTTCAATAAAATTTACGTTGCCTTCAAGATATTCGATAAGCTCCTCCAGCCACGGCTCTCCTTTGCGGTACGCTGTTTCCAGGGCAAAAGTTCCAAAGATATTCCCACCGTCGATGTGAAGAAAATCTAGAACAGCGGTGTAATTATCACGAATCCTCTTGTTGGGAATGATAATGGCTGATGTTGATAGCCCCGCAATATTGAAGGTCTTGCTGGGCGCGATACAGGTAATGGTTCTTGCGGCAAGTTCTGGTGAGAGAGACGCTATGGGAACATGGCGAACTCCGTTAAAAATAATGTCTGAATGGATCTCGTCCGAAACAATAATGAGGTCGTGACGTTCGCAGATTTCGCCTAATCTTTTGAGTTCTTCCTCTGTCCATACCCGCCCAACAGGATTGTGAGGATTACAGAGAAAGAGCATCTTTACCGAAGAATCTATCTTTTTCTCAAGATCGTCAAAATCCATTTCAAACCGGCCGTCACGAAATACCAGAGGATTTTCTACAATTCGGCGCCCCCGTCCATTTACCGCGCTGTAAAAAGGAGGGTATACGGGGGGCTGAACCAGAATGCCGTCTCCAGGCTGGGTAAAGGCAAGAACAGACATAGAAAGGGCCGGCACAACGCCAGGAGCGTGACGGATCCAGTCAGCTTCCACCTTCCAGCCATGTCTTTTGCCAACCCACTGGACTATTGAATCGAAATAACTATCCGTTCTGCCGGTATAGCCGAAAATACCGTGGTCCACCCGCTCTTTCAGCACCTCTATCACTTCTGGAGGGACTGTAAAATCCATATCAGCCACCCACATGGCAAGGAGGTCATCACGGCCAAACTTATCTTTTAGAAAATCCCATTTCTCACACGAGGTATGATGCCGATCGATAATTGCATCGAAATTATATTTCCCCACTGCTTTCACCTCCGCAGAATCTGTTGCTTTTTTTGATATAGCATTAATGATATCATGTTACACCCTGGGAGGAATAACGCTCCAGAATATGATTGAGCCTTCAGTCTCATGCCAAAAACCTATGGCGTGGTAAATTTATAAATAGTGTTTTGATTTTCAACAAACCCTATATATAGGGCAATAAAAAGAAGAGAGGTCGAGAGTAATGAAAAAAGAATTCAACCAGCGCTTTAACCACGAGATCGACCTGGATATTCTTGAGCACCCTGCGGAGCCCCGCTTGTCAGAAAATGCCACATGGCTTCTTGCTCAGCGTTATTTTATCCACCGTTACGACGAAGAAGAAGGAGGAGTACGACAAGAGCGTTCTTTTGAAGAATTTGCGCGCCGGGTGGCTCGTATTATAGCGAGTGCAGAAACCCTCTACCTCGATAAAAACGATGCAAAATCCCTTTTATGGCTTCAAACCCTTGAGAAGAATATTTTTAACGATATTCTCAACAGGCGGTTTCTTTTTAACTCTCCGTGCCTTTTTGGGGCCGGAGCGGGTATGACTACTGATCCCAAGCTGTCGACCCTTGTCTATAAGTCTCCAGATCACATGACCTTTGAAGAATACGAAACCCTGCTGGCCTCGAAAACAAAAAATCAGCAGCTTTTCGCATGTTTTGTTATTGATATTCCTGATAGCATCGAAGGCATTTTCGACTCCGTAAAAGATGCCAGCATTATTAGTAAATTTGGTGGTGGTGTTGGTGGAAATTTCGGATGGCTGAGAGAAAAAGGGGCGGGTATAAACGGGGGGACCGGGGGACAGGCCAGTGGCCCCATCTCCTTTATGGAAACCTGGAATACCATGGGGTCAGTGGTGGTACAGGGAGGGAAGCGCCGTGCCGCTCTCATGGGGATGCTCTTTGATAATCATCCGGATATTATGGATTTTATAGATGCGAAAATAGAAGAAAACAAACTTTCATATTTTAATATCTCAGTCTGTGTTTCAGATGCCCTGCTTAAGGCTGTTGAGGAAGAGGGCGATTTTCCACTAATATCGCGTATTAACGGCTCAGTGGCAAAAACTGTGAAAGCGAAAGACCTTTGGAACAAGCTTTCTGAAAGCGCCTGGAAACGGGGTGACCCCGGTGTATTCTTCATCGACCGTGCCAATGCAGACAACCTTCTCAAGCTTGATCCGGAGTGGCGCATAGAATCCACCAATCCCTGCGGGGAGCAGCCGCTGCCGAATTACACGAGCTGCAACCTGGGCTCTATTAATGTAGAAGCCTTCGTTACTTCTAAAGGCGGCCTTCCTGCTTTTGACACAGACGGCTTTGTGGATCAGGTCTACCGCTCAATTTATTACCTTGACCTCGTGATCGACGCCTGCTCATATCCCCTGCCTCGCATCGAAGAGCGAACGAAAAGGATTCGCCCTGTGGGTCTTGGTATTATGGGACTTGCCGATGCTGCTATTATGCTGGGTATGCGTTATGGAAGCGAGAGTTTTAACTTGTACTGCACATCTCTGGGAGAAAGTTTAGCTGCCGCTGCATTATGCGCTACTGAAGAACTCGTATCGTCAGCCAACAAAACTCCCTTTGATGAAAGTCATTTAGTAGAAAAACTTTTTAAACTTTTTAAGGAGGAAACGGAAGGAGAAGATCTTTTCTCAGAGGAATGGTTCGCCCGTGTTGGCGAGGAAGATCTTTACGCCCTGATAGCCACCATGCGAGCAACGGAAACCATCCCTTACACACTGGTCAATGCTCTGGAAAGCGTGTTGACCCATGACTCTATGGGGAATGAAGAAGAGCGGATCCAGAAGGTGAAAAACCTTTTAAAAGCCCTGGCTTCAGGCAATATTCGAAATAGTCGTCGTTTAAGCATTGCTCCTACCGGTTCTATTTCCATGCTTGTAGATACAAGTTCGGGAATCGAACCTAACTTTGCATGGTCATGGACACGACGCATAATGAAGACTGATGGATCTGGCCATGAACTTCGGCAATTCTGCCATAAACTGCTAGATGAAGAACAACAGGAAGAACTGCAACAAACAGGAGCTCTTTCTAACCCTATTTATGTTACAGCCTACGATATTTCTACTGATGAGCATGTAGCGGTAACAGGTATTTTTGCTCGGTACATCGATAGTGGAATTAGTAAAACTGTGAACCTTCTCAACTCTGCCACCGTGGATGATGTAAAACGTGTGTACGCCATGTGCTATAAAATGGGTGCCAAGGGGATTACTATTTATAGAGATGGATCCCGTTCTGCCCAACCTATCGAAGTGAAGAAAAAAGAAGAGATAGAGAGAAAGGCAGAGGAAAAACCTCATACCAGTAAAGTAAAGAAGCGGCCGGGTCTTATTGTTTTTGGCAAAACTATAAAGCAGAAAACACCATGGGGAAGCATGTACGTTACCCTCAATTTTGATGGTTGCGAGCCTTTTGAGGTTTTTGCCTCCATCGGAAAGAGCGGCTCTGAGCTCAACGCCATGACAGAAGCCCTTTCCAGAGCTATCTCTATCGGATTGCGAAGTGGCGGCAAGCTCGAAGACTTCATTGCAACACTGAAGGGCCTATCAGGAAAAGAGTACTGGGTATTCGACTACGACGATACCCACATTGCCAGATCTATTCCTGACGCTATAGCCATGTTGCTTGAGAAGCTTATTGAAAAAGAGGGGCACGTGGAGGAAAAACATGATTTACGCTGCCCTGAGTGTGGCAGCCCCATGGAAATGATTTCCGGATGCGCCTACTGTTTTAGCTGCGGCTACTCGCCATGCAAATAGGGGAGAGGGATACAAAGCGGTACTAGCTTTTTAGTTCAATTGCAGAACCTGCAAAGGAGTTTTTAAAGTTCTTTGCAGGTTCTGCGTAATGCCAGTGTAAACCATGAATATTATGTGTGATACTTTTAAGTTGGAGGTTATTTCCCCCTTGTTCTCAAATCCGCAGGGTTCTGGGTCTGTGAGATTTCGAGTCTCCTTTCGGCACCATAATAAGAAAATTAAGGCTTATTTTGATTCTGCAAATACAAGTAAGTTAGAAGGTTTTTTAAATTTGAATAATATAAAGGGGCTAAAATTATCGCATGTAATATAGTGTCCTTGGGCCGATACTTCATTATATATTTTTAATGAAAAGAATAAGGCATTGTTGAATCAAATTGTTGAATCAAACAAAAGAAGTAATTTTCTTAAAACTCGGTATGAACGATCTTCAGAGCGAGTGAACACTAGGGCGGGAATTGCACCAGATAGTTTCACACGAAAGCGGGTGAAGTCACCCTTAAGGTACCGGAGCGGAGGTGTTTGCCCTTCGAAACGTCCATAATCAAGCAATATCGGAGAAGAGAAGCATCTGTAGAGGAAGCCATGATAGAAATTACTTAGCAGGAGTTTCTGTGAGACGTGTGGAAGACATCACAGAAGCCCTTTAGGGAAGCAAAGTCAGCCCCTCCACCATAAGCGCTATGAACCAGAAAATTTATGGGCATATTGAAAGCTGGAGAAACCGTCTTTTACAGAGCGAATACCTGTATGTTTACCTTGATATGGGATCTGACTGAAAAGGAGCTGGGGGGGGGGCGAAGTGGAGAATATATCAGTTCTGGTTGCCATCGGAGTTGCCGAAGGGAGCAAAGGAAGACAGGGAAAGCTAGCTCGGCTTTATTCGTTGTCTGAAGGGACGTGGATTAAAGGGAGTCCGTCTTTTTGTCTCCGGCAAATGTGTGGGGTTTGTGGAAGCCTTGGGGAAAGTCTATTCAGAATCGGGATGGCAGAGATGCGTAGTCCATTTCTATCGGAACGTTTTCACCGTAACGCCGAGCGGGAAAAGACGATCAGTGACAGCTATGCGGAAAGCAATTCATGTCTCTGAGGATCTTGAAGCGGCTCGAAAAAAAACGAGGGATGTAACGGAAAGACTCAGGGCGATGAAGCTCAACAAGGCAGCTGACTTGGTTGAAAGCGGCGCTGAGGAGACCTTTAGCTATTACGCATATCCGTCAGAACACTGGAGAAGCTTGAGGACCAACAACCCCCTGGAGCGCATTGGCAGAGAGATTCGGAGAAGGACACAAGTGGTTGGGAGTTTCCCGGACGGTAATTCGGCTCTCGTGCTAGTGGCGGCAACACTCCGCCACATAACATCGATAAGATGGGGGCCTAGAAGTATATGGACGTAGAGCGACTTTATGTCCAGGAACGGGATCATGAAGAGGAATCTTCTCCCTTGAGCGTATGAGGACAAGAAAAAAGCCTTTTTCCGGAGGGTTGCAAGATCTTGGGTTTGAAAACAAATGTGCGAAAGAATGTTGACACCACCACAAAGGTTGGCCGAGATTGAAAATATGAAAAGAAGAAGACACGAAATAGAGCTGTTTCAAATGTATGCCGTCAATGCCGAGTAAAAAAAGTCTGATAAGTGAAGGTGATTTGCATTGAATCAGGACCTTACTGAGTGCGAAAAAAAGAGGAACTTCGGATTCGCTTGGCAATCTCCGGCTGGTTATTACATTCCGAAAGCTGTAGATATAGATGATGCTATTTTTTCTTTTCGGCAGAGTATCCCAAAATTTTCTTCCCGCACACTCAATACCCTTGAGGGTATACGGACAACAGACATTGACGCAAAAATAATTATAGAATATGGCAAAGGTGTAGATTCACTGACTACAATGCAGATACGAACAATTGAAAACTTCGGGCAGGCGTGCGGATATCTTTTTGACCTCGTCAGAAATAGAAAGTGGAATATGGACAAAAAAACTATCTGTTCCTTGCACGCCATATTATCAAGAGATGAAGTCCGAAATCCTGGCATGTTTCGCCAAACACCTGCCAAGATTGATGGATGTACATATACACCACCAGAACATATTGTTCTTGACAGCCTTTTTTCTTCCGGAATGTCTGCTGCCACAACTCTTTTATCAATTCCTGAAAGAGCCATTATCTCTTTTCTTTTTCTGTCTCGTTCGCAGTTCTTTGAAGACTGCAACAAAAGAACAGCATCTCTTGCTATGATAGGGACCTTAATCAGCAACGGGTATAAATCATTGAACATAGATAAGCACCCGAAAGAGTTCTTAAGTTGTATGGCTGGTTTTTACGATAATGCAGATGCTACTACAATAATTAAAATGTTTAACGATATGGCAAGAGAACAATATTCAGATTATATGGCTTATCGGAAGAACCTGAATTTCTAAACCATGAAAATTAGCATATTCCCCATAGATGAATTATGGAACATTACAGTGTTTTCTGTAAAAACAAAAATATTATAAAAGAGGGTGGGGAAAAGGTAATTTATCTTCTACTTTTTTATCCGGTGACTCATGACATACTCTACTTTGAGTTTCCCTAAAATGGGGGCGTAAATCGCAAATTCGTTTCGTTTGGTATGTCTTCATATTTAGACAGAAAATATCGAGCTATACATGTACTGTCCATTTCAGGGAATTTGTCTAATATTTTTATTATCCACTGATGATGTTCAGAAGGAGTAAAATTGGCCTGCTTAACAATGGATTCCAACAAACACTCTTTGTTTGATGAGCGGATAAAAAAGGCAAAATTATAACACCACCCGCCAGTTGTATCTTTCTCAGCCACGCTTCTTTGAAGTTCCTCAATGTTTTCTTTGGATAAGCCATCAACATCAAGAGCAAATAAAAAAGAGAACTTCCCTGTCGGGCCTCTTTACGTCAGTACGGAAATTAATGCGTTAATATCAGGGGTGCTTGTGTAAAAATGACCCTTTGGATCACCAGTGCTGACATAAACATGCCCCACCCCGATTCATACTTCCTCTACTATGGGGTTTGCGAGACACCCCTGTCCTAACGAACAGAGCGAAGGAGACCATCTAGGGATATATCAGAGAGGATGAAAAGACGCCTAAAAAGCAGCGCACCTCCAGGCGGATATAAGCACAGGTGTGCAGGGGAACATGGTTTTAAGGGTGGAGAATCCAGAGTAAGGGGCTACGTGGCGGAGCTGAAGAAAGTATTTCTGCCACTGGTCTTCTCGCCCAGGGAAGCCAAAGTGGATCACGATTCCATGGTCTATTTCGACAGGAACAGGTGCTCTGCTCCCATAACGCTGAAGGACAGTGCTTTCAGGTTAGAGATATATTGCCGAGGAGAAAGGGGCGCTCAAGGAGCAGATTCACCTTTATAGCAAAGAACTCTGGGTGCCAAGCCAGTGAAACTGCAAGAGAGGTCTTAACCCAACAGCGGGGATGTGAAAGGTTCCTGCTCAGGATATTAGAAAAGGAGAGCCATGACTGAAAGGAGAATGTCTGTCCCAAACTCTGGATACTTTTGAAGTCAAAAGACTGAAAAGAATTGAAGAGCCCCTGGTGTGGGAACTTGCCACTGGACTTTGAATGAGGTTTTGTGAATATGGCTTCAGCGTTATCTTCTCCAAGGCCTAGGATCTGGTGATTAAGCTTGCGGAAGCCCAGGATTCACATACTCTTTAGAAGTTGCACAGGAAACTTGAAAAGGTGGACCTTCTGATACTGGATGAGCTGTCCTATCTGTCCTTTGCCAGGAACCAGGCCGAACAACTCTTTCATATACTGCCCTCCCGTAATGGAAGGAGAAGTGTCCTGATAACAACTAACCTGGAACTCTCCAAATAGACAGAACTCTTTTCTGAAAAGATGCTGACAGAAGCCCTGATGGACAGGCTTACCCACACCATTCCTACATCCTCGATATGAACGGAAGGTCCTACAGGCTGCAGGAGCAATTGAGAAAACGAATAAAGACTTAGGGTGTGGGAAAGTTGGTGTTCCCTAAGGGGCTATATATCCAAGGAACAATGGAGCAAAAGCGAGGATTAGATCTTGCAATTTGGGTTCCTTTGAAATAAGCGTACCCGGGGTAGGTTCTAGCAGGTGGATCAATTTTACATTGACACTAACAATCCTTAGCTCATATCTCGATAAGGAAACTATAAACTTTATTTCAGACCTTTTTGGCGGAGCAGCAGGCTTGGGAGAGTTTTTCCCATGGATTATTTTACTCGATTTATTCCAGGGCTTGGTGAGATGACTGGCAGGGCTGGGATAAAAGCCATCTTGGAGACTCCGATCGCTCGGAAAGTATTTGTATCTTTCCTTAAAAATTATGCAACGGGGTTGGCCTTAGAATCAACACAGGAAGGCCTTCAGGAAGTAAGTGCCATGTTTGGCAGAGAGTTTGCAAAATACCTTGCTGAAGGAGAAGGGGCAACCGATATAGAGATGGCCCATCCTGCAGAGTATGTTAAGGCTTTTGGAGAAGAATTCATAACAGCTGCATATAGCTTTTCCCTTTCGCAGATGATAGGTCCGGGTATGGGGCTTGTTGCAGACTTACATAACGTAGAAAGAGCCAAGATAGAAAAACAGGTTTTCTTAGAGATTTCTGGTGCAGCGAAAGAATCGAAGACGAAGGCAAGATTGCCTGACGCTGCACGTCGACACGTAGAAATGCTCACCCAAAATGGGCCTGTCGAGACGACGTACATTGACGCTGAACATTTTTTCCAATACTTCCAAGAGGCTGGGGTAGACCCAATGGAAGTGGCAAAAGAGCTAGGTGTTGAGGAATCTGATGTCACAATGGCCTTGGCCACAGAGGGCAGGCTTGCTGTTCCTACGAGCGAGTATGCCGTGAAAATAGCAGGAACAGCGGCTGGCGATGCACTTCTTGATGATGTTACTTTCACCCCGGAAGGAATGACAATGAGAGAGGCCTCAACGTTCATGACCGAGCAAAAAGAGATTGAACGCAGGGCTCTCGAAAAAGCTGAACAGCTGATAGCCGAGGACGAGGCGCTGGAAGCTGACCTTGAGTATGTCAAAAGCTCATTCATGACGCAAGCCTTATCGGCGGGGGTAGCTGCAGATGTGGCAGAGGGCAACGCATCTCTTTTCGAGGCACGAGCGAAGGCTATCCTTGGCCGGTATGGGATTAACCCCAGGGAGTGGTACGACAGGATAGGCCTTCAGATAAGTCAGACAGAAGAGGCTGGCAGAGTAGAGTATCATCAGCCATTGAATCCGGATGTGGATTTGGACATGGAAGTTCCCGTGGTGGACCTGACTGATGTGGCCCCAGTGAGGATCTCTGGATCGGACAGCAAGGCGTTCGTGGAGCAGTGGAAGGGTGCTCCCCTGAAGATTTCCACTGGGAAGGACGGTAAAGTTCTTGATGCGCACCTCTACCGGAAGGACCCCAGGCATGTTTTCTGGTCGAGTGACAAAAGAAGCAGGAGAAATGCAAAGAAGAACAAAGCTCTAGCAGCCTTAGAAAGAGTTTTGGCAAACACTGTTCTTATTGAGAGTTTTCCAAACCAGAAGAAGCAACAAAAGCCCAAAGTGAAAAATGTCCACAGGTTCTACGTGCCAGTGAAGGACAACACGGGGGTGGCAACTCTGCGTCTTGTGGCTTTCGAGATGGAAAACGGGGATATTACTGTTGACGGGGTAGAGCTTTACGACATCATTGGAGAAAAGCAAGAGTTGCCCCCGAGCCGAGAAGGCTCGCCGCTGCGGGACAACTCTCTCCCCGAAGAGGCCAGCAACCCCGTTGAAGGGCGCGCATTTAGCGGGAAACGAGATGCCTCTCCAGGTAAGTATCTCACAATACGCCAGATGCTCGCCGGTGTCAAGGATTCGGGGGGGCAGCCTTACTACCAGTCAGCCTTTCACGGTAGTCCTCATCGTTTCGACAGGTTCACCCTAGAACACATTGGTACGGGCGAGGGGATGCAAGCCTACGGGTGGGGGCTGTATTTTGCGGGTGATAAAGGTATAGCTGAGTGGTATAGACATAATCTTGTCTCAAAACAAGTATCTGATAAATACCTTTCGTGGGCAATGTCTAATGAGGGCTTAGCAAATCTATTTGAAGATGAGCTTTATGTTTATGCAGATAGAAACCTTGACTTAGCAGATATATCTGCCGAGTTCAGCAATGTTTTTTACAGAGATGCCCATAATATGCCGCAAGTTATTTCAGATAAACTTGTAAAGGAGATATTAAAATATAAAGATAAAACACCCACTCAAGGCCAACTTTACGAAGTTGACATACCAAGTGACAACGTTCTTCTTGATTGGGATAAGCCGTTAAGCGAACAGAGCGAACACGTTAAGAGTGCCTTGAAAGATTACATCAACCAAGGGGCTAGCGAGGCATCTACTGGGTCATGGATTTATAAGGAGCTTCAGGCACCCTTTGTGGCTGAAGGGCTGGGCTACAAGATAAAGGACGATGATAGCAGTGATGCCCGCAAAGAAGCTGCGTCTAAGTACCTTAACTCTATTGGCATCAAGGGCATCAAGTACCTTGACAGCACGTCGAGGGCTAAGGGCGAAGGGGCATACAATTACGTCATCTTTGACGATGAGGCGATTGAGGTTTTGAATACCTTTTACCAAGGCAAAGCTCGCAACTCTATGGCCGCGCTTGATGCTGACTACCTTTCCGCTGTCGAGGCCGGGGATATGGAGTCGGCCCAGCGGATGGTGGACGAGGCGGCAAGAAAGGCGGGGTATATTGTTGAGGGTTGGCATGGTTCAAGAACGGGGAAAGTTTTTAATGTGTTTGACAACGGCATGTCTTTCTTTAGCAGTGACCCTGAGGTCGCTCATAGATTCGCTGAGGAAGGCATGTATGTTATTTCAATCAATGGCGATAAGCAAGTTATCTCTAAAAACACCTTCGAGAGCATACTTATTGAGCCTTTCGAGACAGAGGACTGGCACCTGGGTTGGAACTGGTTGCAGGAAGAGGATGAATATAGCGACAGGACTAGGCAAAATTTGGCCGATTGGTTCCCAGAAGTCGCCACCGCAGAATCGGTAATTATTGAAAGAAGCGAGGCGGGAGACGAATATCGCAGGTTCTATCTAAAGATTGGCACCCCTATATATCACGATTATGGCGGCGCGCTTTGGAGGCCCGGGAATGAATCTCCGGAGAGGAAAATTGGCAACGCAGAGGTTTTGGTAGCTAAGAACATTCGCGAAGGAGGGGCCACAGCAGAAAAAGACCTGCCAATCGCCGATACTATAGTTATCAAAGACCGCACTGCTATAAAATCAGCCGACGCTGTAACCTACGATGATAGCGGCAATCCTATCCCGCTCTCCGAACGATTTAACTTGGAAACAGCAGATATCCGCTACCAGAGAGATGATAGATTTTCACCACGCGGCTCCACGTCCTTCAGCTCCAGAGAGACTGTAATCAGGCTCTTCGAGACCTCCGACAGGTCGACTCTTCTTCACGAGACAGGGCATGTCTTCCTGGAAGACCTTCGTAGCCTGGCTCTTGAGAATGAGAAGGCAGCAGAGGACCTGAAAGCCGTCCAGGATTGGCTCGGCGTTGAGGATTGGGTAACCCTGACGAGAGAACAGCGGGTTGCGGCCCATGAGAAGTTCGCCCGGACCTTCGAAGCGTACCTGATGAACGGGGAAGCTCCTTCTGAGGGGCTGAGGCGGGTATTCAGGAACTTCCGGTCATGGCTTGTGAGTATTTATAAGGATATTGTGGGATTGTCTCAGGAGGCTGGGGAGGACATAGCGTTATCAGACGAAGCGAAGGATATCTTCAACCGTTTGCTTGCCACCGATGAAGAGATAGAAATCGCGCGAAATATGGCTGGGTACGAAACGGCAACGGAAACGACGCTTGAGAGTCTGGCAAGGCATGCAATAGCGAACGGGAAGGCCGTTGAAGATGTGGGGAAAGTCCCTTCTGCAAAAGACCTCAAGAAGCGCCGACTTGAACTGACCGAGCAGATAAAAACCGAGCTTGAGGAGTCAAGAGGATACAGCACTCTCAATTCGATGAAAAGGGCTGCGAACAAGGGCGGAATCAAGATTAATGAGGCCGAGGCCATAGAAGTGTACGGCAAAGAATTTGTGGACCAAAATTTAAAGCCCCTGGGGGTCCTTTCTAAGCAGTCCACGTGGCAAATGGATGATCTTGCTGTCCGTTTTGGCTATGGTTCTGGCGATGAGATGGTGAGAGATCTATCGACACTTCCTCCCATCAACGAAGTAGTAAAGCAACAAGTAGATATTATGATGGAAAGAGAAGCGGCGCTATCTGAAGGCGAAGTGGCCGGAGCTCTCAGAAACGATGACCGCCTTGAAGCCCTGGCCATTGAGAGAGAAGACATTGCCCAGAAGCTAAAGGGCGAAGTGAAAGAAAGCGAGATGCCCGACTGGGCCAAGGATATGGGAGAAGACGCCTCAGTAAAAGACGTTGACGTGGCTGTTAATGACGAGTCCCTGCCATGGCTGGTGTGGATTTTAGGCAACGACGAATCATTGAAATATCTCAGGAAGCGGAAGCGGAGCCTGAATAAAGCTTTGAGAGAGGCGATGGCGGCCTTTGAGACGGACAGGTCGGACGACATCCGTGCCCAGATGGTGGATCTGCAGAATGAGATAGACTATATTGCCGAAGCTGATTCAATTCTTAAGGAGACCATCAAGGCAGCAAAAGAGATGAGCGGGGAAACCGCGAAGAAGCCAAAGAGTCAGGAGAAGGTCAAAAGCTCTCTGAGATGGGAACAGGTCTCGGTGGAAGAGGCTATAAACGCAGCTGTCACTTCGCCTACCGCAATGGCGTCAATGAAAGAGGCCTGGGGTCTTGCGCAGCGGGTGTCGCGCCTTGCTTTCAAAGAAGGTTCTGAAGAAGCGAAATCAAGGGCCCGGGACATTAAGCGGCAGATGAGAGAGGCTGTGAAGCAGGTAACAGAAGCGAGGGAGCGGTGGAGAAAAGACGCAAGGGCCATAGCTAAAAGCCGAGCCCAAGCCGCCAAAGAGATCAACGCTGATGATGAAGTTAGCTCCCATATCCTTAAGGGGTGTTATGGAGACATTTTCCACAAGTTCGCCGTCGACGAGGAGTCGATTGTCTATCTCCACAGGAATAAAAATACCTGGGATGCACGAGCTTGCCATTACGGCAGCCGC
>NZ_MPPC01000006.1:0-126902 GCF_001896635.1 Aminobacterium sp. EBM-42 | reverse complement strand
GGCAACTTCCTCCTCATGCATGCCATGGGACCTAATGTGGCCGGCGTCATCGGAACTGCTGTGGCTGCAGCCGTCATGCTTACACTGTTGAGCTAAAATGGCTTGTTTTAGAAATAATTTTTCTAAAGCATGAGAAAAAGAAGTCTTTCCCGTTTTTATGCGGGAAAGACTTCTTTTTACGTGTTATTATATTGCGGGTTTTAAAAAAAGGTACGTGGGGGGTTAATAGAAATGAAAATTGCTATAGGCTCAGACCACGCTGGATTTCCCGTAAAATCCGCCCTAAAGGCCCATCTTTGCGAAAAAGGGCATGAGGTTATTGATTTTGGGACAGACAGCGATAGTGTTTCGTGTGATTATCCTGATGTGGCTTTTGCTGTTGCTCAAAGTGTTGCAGCAAGGGAAGCGGAGCGCGGTATTCTCGTTTGCGGCAGCGGTATAGGGATGTCAATTGCTGCAAATAAGGTTCCGGGAGCTTACGCAGCTCTATGCAACACACCAGAACTCGCAGTTTTAAGCAGACAACATAACAACGCTAATATTCTCTCTCTGGGTGGACGGATTATCTCTGAACTCCAGGCTTATGAAATAGCCGACCTCTGGCTTGATACTAATTTTAAAGGGAATCGTCATGAGCGTAGGGTAAGTAAAATAAAACAATTCGAAGAAAAACTTGCCCCTACATACTCAAGTAGCGGCGAAGGACGAATAGTCATTCTCGATCACCCACTTGTCCGACACAAAGTAAGTATTATTCGTGATAAAAACACGTCGGTAAAAGAATTTAGAGAACTCGTGCAAGAAATCGCAGGACTTATGGTCTATGAAATTACACGTAACCTGCCCCTTGTAAAAATAGAAATAGAAACCCCTATAGAGAAAACCATCGGTTATACCCTCGAAGGGAAAAAATTGGCAATCGTTCCTGTGCTTCGGGCCGGACTTGGGATGGTAGACGGAATTCTGCAAGTCATCCCCAATGCCAAAGTTGGACACATTGGCCTGTACCGCGACCCCGAAACCCTAGAGCCCGTTGAATATTATTGCAAACTACCAAGTGATATTAACGAACGTGATATATTTATACTTGATCCGATGCTGGCAACAGGGGGATCTGCAGCAGCAGCCATCAGCCTTGTTAAGTCAAGAGGCGCACGCAAGGTAACCCTTGTCTGCCTAATTGCTGCACCAGAGGGTGTGGAACGAGTTCACCAAGCCCATCCAGACGTGGATATTTATGCCGCAGCCCTTGATAATTACCTCAATGATCATGGATATATTGTACCTGGTCTGGGTGATGCCGGTGATAGACTCTTTGGAACCAAGTAAATCGGTGTGCAGCTGTGCTTCGCCTTATATTTATATGTATTCTTATGATGGGGTGGGGAGCCGGAATGACCCCCCTCTCCATGAAATTATCCAATAGGTATAGAATTCTCGACGTCCCTGGAGGAAGAAAGATTCACTTGGGCAATATTCCCAGGGGCGCAGGTATTGTTTTATGGATGGGCTATTTATTATGGATTCTTCTTTGTGCCCCCGAAAACTTCTTTCTCAAGCTTTTATCAATAGGCGCAACTATTGTTTTTCTTTGCGGCTACTGGGATGATATAAAACCATTAAACCCGAAGATTAGATTGATCCTGCATCTTTTTGCCGCCGCCTTTGTGCTTTTGCCTTTTAATATACCCTTTTCTCATCGGGTATTGCTCATAGTCTGGATTGCCGGTGTAACAAGCGCCTACAATATTATAGACGGGTTAAACGGGCTTTGTCTCTTTATGTTTGTAATCGCGGCTCTTACGGCATCCCGGTTTGGAACTCCTGAAATCTGGTGGCCAATAGCAGCCGTGGCAGTAGGAGTTCTACACTGGAATTTTCCTCAAGCCAGAACGTTTCTCGGAGATGGGGGCAGCACTCTATTAGGTTATCTTTTTGCTTCGCAGCTTATTTTCAGTTTTTATCAAAGCGGAAATTATTCTCGCATCTCCTCTAGTGAGCTAGCTTTATTGCTGTTACTATGGGGTGGTGTCCCAGTTGTCGATACTCTTGCCTCCATCCTTCGCAGGATTATAGAACGCAGATCACCCTTTATGCCTGACCGTGGACACCTGCACCATAGATTGCTTGATCGCGGGTTGTCGTCAATAGCCACTCTGAGCATCATGGCACTTCTTCAATGGGTTTTGCTTGAGCTGGGAATGTTCTTTTATGGACGGTTCACTTTGTAAGGTCAAGGAGGAAAAAATGACTCGCACTATTATTTGCGTTATAGGAACAAGACCCGAAGCCATAAAAATGGCGCCGGTCATTCTTACTTTGAAAAAAAACACTGCCTACCGAACCCTTGTCCTCGCAACGGGACAACATTCTGATATGCTTGATCAGGCACTTTCTTTTTTTGACATACATGCCGATGAAAATTTACATATTATGAAAGCTCGCCAAACTCTTGACCATATTACCTCCCGTGTTCTCGTTGGCACTGGTGAGATTTACGATAAAGAAAAACCTGACCTTGTCTTAGTCCATGGCGACACAACGACAACCCTGGGCGCATCAATGTCAGCATTTTACAGAAAAATCCCAGTAGGACATGTAGAAGCGGGGCTGCGCAGCGGGAATCTTGAGCAGCCTTTCCCAGAAGAAGCTAATCGAGTTATTACAGATCGCCTGGCAACGCTTTTCTTTGCCCCCACAGATAGGGCGAAGCACAATCTACTTTCTGAAAACGTAGCGGAAGAACGTATTTTTGTAACGGGAAATACTGTAATAGACGCTCTTGCCTGGACCCTTAGGCAAAATCGAGGCCATGCCCCGCAAAAAGAGTATTCTTTGCCCGAGGATGCGCCTCTTATCCTTATGACAGCTCACCGAAGAGAATCATGGGGCGAACCGCTAAAAGAAATATGCAAGGCAATTAAACATCTTTTAACCGAGCTCCCTCATGTTTATTTTTTAATTCCACTCCATAAAAACCCTGCGGTGAGAGATGTCATAAGATCTTGTCTTGGCAAAAGTGAGCGGGTTATTTTTACAGATCCCCTTAATTACCCAGATTTTGTACAGGCAATGAACCGTAGTTATCTTATACTGAGCGATAGTGGAGGCGTTCAGGAGGAAGCCTCGTTCCTGAAGAAACCAGTACTTATCATGAGAAATCTTTCTGAACGGCCAGAAGCTATTGATGAGGGAACCGGAATTCTGGTGGGAACAGATAAGGAAAAAATTATTTTTGAAACACTTCGGCTTTTCTCTAATAAGAGGGAATATGATAATCTTGTTGCTGGAAGTAAAAGTCCTTTTGGAGATGGAACTGCCGCAGAAAAAATAGAAAAACATATTTTCAATTTCTTTAATCCATGGAATATCGTTTAAAATAGATGCAATTTATTTGTGCCTTTATATTGTGACCAGGAGTGATCGCAGTGGACTATAAAATGAAAATTACAGGTGGAGTTCCTCTTCGTGGGAAAATAGAAGCTCAGGGAGCTAAGAATGCCGCTCTCCCCATAATGGCAGCTTCTCTTCTTCTTAAAAGCGGAACCCTCAATATACACAAAGTTCCTCGTCTCCATGATGTTTTAACTATGGCAGATCTTTTGCGGGGACTCGGTGCTGAGATCCAATATGAAAAAGGAGAAATGTCTATCTCTATTCCCGAAGATCTCTCTTGGGAAACCCCATCCAATCTAGTACGTAAAATGCGTGCTTCATCATTGGTTCTTGGTCCTCTTCTGGCCCGTTGCGGACGTGCAGTCTTACCTTTGCCAGGCGGCTGTTCCATAGGAAGCCGTCCTATTGACCTTCATCTGAAAGGCCTTTCCCGTATGGGAGCATCAATTGATTTGGTTCATGGTGCTGTTCATGCTACTGCAAACGGATTGAAAGGTTGTCGTATCTATCTTGATTTTCCCTCTGTCGGTGCAACAGAAAATCTTCTTATGGCAGCTGTCTTTGCAGAAGGGGAAACCGTTTTGGAAAACACTGCGCGAGAACCGGAAATTACTAATCTTGTTCAAACGTTGAAGTCAATGGGAGCTAGTATTGAAGAGGAAGGAACCGGGGTTATTCGAATTAAAGGCGTAGACGAACTTCACGATGCAGAAACGATAGTTATCCCTGACCGTATAGAAACTTGCACCTACATTTTGGCTAGTATTATGTCAGGTGGAGAAATTGAGATCGAGAATGTCATACCCCAACATATCGATTCTCTTATTGCAAAATTAGAAGAGGGCGGAGCATCTTTCACAGTAAAGAATGATTCTGTTATTGTTCACCCTATAAACCGGCTAAAGGCCGTTTCGCTGAAAACCATGCCCTACCCGGGCTTCCCAACAGACTTACAGCCTCAGATTATGGCTACTCTTGCCCTCGCCGATGGAGCGAGCGTGATCCAGGAAGGAGTCTTTCAGGCACGTTTTCTTCATGTAAGCGAGCTTAACCGCATGGGAGCTAGAATAGAGTTGCAGGGCAACACCGCTGTGGTTACAGGGGTTGAGCACCTTGTGGGAGCCGATGTAAGCGCTACGGATTTAAGAGCTGGAGCGGCCCTCATCCTTGCAGGTCTGGCCGCAAAGGACGAAACCTGCGTATACCATATAGGCCATGTGTGGCGTGGGTATGAAGATATGGACAAGAAACTCCAGCAGCTGGGAGGACAGGTTGAAATTATGCCTACAGAATCTGTGGGGACAAAGGTCAACGGAGCTGTCATGAAGGAAGACTCCTAATCAGTGCTCGTTTTCAAACTGCTGAAAGTTTATTTTGACTTAGGATATAACACCTCGTTACGGGATGAGAAGGAATCTTCATCCCGTTTTACGTATGTTATTAAAGAAAAACTTGAATGGTACCTGTTCTTTAAAACAGTGTCCTGGCAGAGAGATAAGAAAATTGGGTTTATACAGCTCTTAAACACTTCAAGCAAAGAAGCCATGGCATGGAACTAAATTAAACCAAATTTCACCAAATTGCTCTAATACTGGTAAAATTAGTATCAAGAGATCAAGCCGACAATTTCTCTTGCAGGGACTTCATCAGGAAAACCGCAGGGGTAATTTGACCTGTTAAAACGAACATTTCCTGACTATATTGAACAGGGTGATGAATAAATTGGATTCAACAACAGCTAGAAACTCTCTTCAAATGATACATGTTATAGCTTTCGTAGGACCGGCTGGTACAGGTAAAAGTCAAAGGGCCCAGTACGTAGCGACAGATAATAACGTTGATTATATTATAGATGACGGGCTGGTTATTGCGCGTGGCAGAATTATGACAGGGAAAAGTGCCAAGTCAGAAAAGAATCTTGTAAGAGCCATTCGTCGTGCCCTCTTCGAATTTCCCGAACATAGAGAAGAAGTTGTTTCTTTTCTAGAAAAACAGGCGCCCTGTACCGTGATGATCATAGCTACTTCAACGGCTATGGCTTTAAAGATCGTGCGTATCCTCAATCTTCCTCAGCCAGAAAGATTTATCCATATAGGTGATGTGGCATCAGCAGAGGACATTAAAAGCGCACGTAAAGAGCGTTTGACCAAAGGTCAGCACGTCATTCCTGTGTCAAGGGCTCAAATAAGACGAAACTTTGCCGGCAAGCTTGTGGGGCATCTTCGAGACCTTTTCAAAACAGTTGACAAGGAAGAAGGGGAACGTACCATCGTGCGCCCTCCTTTTAATTTTTACGGAGAACTAAGCATTGAACCTCAGGCCATTATAGATATTGTGAGATATCTTACAGAACGGACCGGACAGGTAAGGGCCATTCAGGATATTAAAGTCCGCCCTATCGATGATGCCATAGAAATAACAGTAACGGTAACCTTATCCCTTGGAGCTGTCACCTTTCGCACTATAGGGGAGAGAATACGCTGGAAAAGCGCCAAGGCCGTACGGTATTTTACAGGCATGGACATTAGAGAAGTTAACGTTTTGATAAATGGAGTGTTCATAGAATGACAGAAAAAAGATGCTACATTCCAACTGGAGAAGATATAAAAGAAGCACAGAAACTTGCGTGGAAAGAATTAATACAGCAAATATCCTCATGCGGCAAATGCGGATTGCACAAAACAAGAGTATCTACAGTTCCTGGTGAAGGAAACACAAAAACACATTTGATGCTTGTAGGGGAAGGTCCTGGAGAAGAGGAGGACGAACAAGGCAAACCTTTTGTCGGCAAAGCTGGACAGCTTTTAACGAAAATATTAAAAGCCGCGGGCATTTCCAGAAAAGATGTATATATAACCAATGTGGTCAAATGCCGCCCCCCCCACAATAGGGTTCCTGCAATTGAGGAAATGATGACTTGCAATATGTATCTGGAGGCCCAAATAGCCCTTATCCGCCCATCTATTATCTTGTGTCTTGGGAATACCCCAACTAAGTGGTTTCTCAAAACATCTGAGGGTATAAGCAATCTTCGGGGAAGATGGTTCAAATGGAGGGGAATTGATCTCATGCCAATTTTTCATCCTAGTTATCTTCTGAGAAATGAATCTAGAAAAAAAGGCAGTCCTAAAGACCTGACATGGCAGGATATTCGCGCTGTAAAAGAGAAATTAGACCAATTATCCCCCAGGGAGGGCCAATGACAACATGTCACTTAAACATATAGCTATCATTATGGATGGAAATGGGAGATGGGCAAAAAAGCGCCATCTTCCTCGACTGTTGGGCCATCGTGCGGGGGTTAAAGCAGTGGAACGCACAGTTAGAGCGGCAGCGGATTTTGGCATTCCTTATCTTTCGCTATACGCCTTCTCTACAGAGAACTGGAAGCGGCCAAAAACCGAAGTAAAAGGACTTATGTCCCTTTTTCGATATTACATTAATAAAAAAGTGCAGGAACTTGTAAAGGAAGATGTTCGCCTTCGCTTCGCAGGAAGGACAAAGGAGTTACCGAAAGACATTCAAGAAATTATCCATGAGGCAGAAAATGAAACAGAAAAAGGACAACGCCTTCAGCTTATCGTTTGTTTGAACTATGGCGGCCGACAAGAAATAGTGGATGCAGTTCAAAAGTTACTAAAAGATGGATATAAAGGAAAGGTCACAGAAGAAACCATACGATCTTATCTATATTTGCCTGATCTTCCAGACCCTGATCTAATTATTCGGACGAGCGGAGAATATCGTCTCAGTAATTTTTGGCTTTGGGAAGGAAGTTATAGCGAATTCTACTTTTCATCCCTGTTATGGCCCGATTTCAACAAAGAGGCATTGCAAGAAGCTATACTTTCCTACGAAAAGAGGGATCGACGTTATGGCGGCATTCAACGATAAAACTAAGGAGCTCGCAATACGCGCTTCTAGCGGGCTCATTCTCGCATCTATCATACTCGCGTCTATTTTTCTTGGAGGCAATTACTGGTTTGCTGTTGCGTCACTGATAGGTCTTCTCTCTTTATGGGAATTCTATCAGCTTCTATCAAAAAAATTTCGTGTCTCCAAAGGAATTGGACTTTTAGCAGGGGGCCTTATATTACTTGCCTCTGCAGAACATTTTCGTCCTATTTCTATTTTAATGGTTTTGACATTAACCACTTTTATATTGCTGCTGATCGAAATTTTGCGCCGGCAGTTTTCCCATTCCAGCTACGCTATATGGAATTTAGGCGGAACCCTTTCCGGCCTTATTTATATTATCTTCCCCTGGAGCTTTATGGTCCTTTTACGAGCCCTTCCCCTCGGGAAACTTTTGCTTTTCACTCTCTTTTTTTGTACATGGAGTTGCGATGTAGCGGCCTACCTTGTAGGATCACAGTGGGGGAAAAACAAGTTTTGTGAAGCAGTCAGCCCTAAAAAGACATGGGAGGGCTTCGGCGGAGGAGTAGGGGGCAGCATTCTTGCTTCGGTATTTATAGCCTATTACAGCGCTATGCCTCCATTTCCATTTCTATATATTGGGATAATATGTGGGTTCGCCGGGCAATTGGGGGATCTTGGGGAGTCTCTTATAAAAAGAGAAGCGGAAGTGAAAGACAGCGGCCAGCTTATACCAGGCCATGGAGGGGTACTTGATCGTTTTGACAGCATTCTTATTAATGGAACCCTTACATTCTTTCTGTTTGGAGTGATTCTTGGTTGAGCAAAAATCCTTGCCATATAGCTCTTATAGGCGCAACTGGCAGTGTGGGGTCGTCTGTTCTCGATATTTGCAGGGCCTTCCCCGAAAAATTTAAGATAATTTTTCTTGTAGCTCATCGCAATGCCCTAAAAATGAACGATCTCATTCATGAGTTTCATCCAATAGGAGCTGCCCTGACAGATCGGGAAGCAGCTTCAATTTTGCGTACACTTCAAAGTGAAGTATCTGTTTATGAAACAGATGATGACCTGGAATATATTGTAACTCACCCCGAAATAGATCATGTCGTCTTTGCGTCCTCAGGCACAGCAGCTATTAAAGCCCTTCAAAAAGCCCTTCTGGCTGATAAGAACGTTTCTCTGGCCAATAAAGAAAGTATTGTAGTAGCCGCACCATGGGTTATGCCCCTGGTGCGGCGCACAGATCAGCTTCGTCCACTTGATAGCGAACATAATGCCATATGGCAATGCCTTCAAGGAGAGGACAAAGAAACTGTAGAAGAAATTTACCTCACTGCGTCCGGCGGTCCATTCAGAACTTACGATCAGAAAGCTCTAAGGCATGTCACTCCTGAAATGGCACTGGCTCATCCTGTATGGGATATGGGATACAAGGTGAGTATAGACAGTGCCACCCTTATGAATAAAGGCATAGAGATAATAGAGGCTATGTATTTATTTGATCTAGAACATACTCAGGTAAAAGCCGTTATTTGTCCCGGCTCGATTGTCCATGGTATTGTACGTTTTACAGACGGCACTCTTAAAATGGCCGCCTCTACTCCAGACATGCGCCTTGCCGCGGCAACTGCGTTAAGTTACCCAGGACGTTTGCGTTTATCCGCATTGCCTCAGATTATGCCTCTTTCAGTCCATTCCCTTACGGTACAATTCTATCCACCAGACGAAAAGTTATTTCCTTGTCTGGCTCTCGCTAAGGAAGCAGCGCGGAAAAAAGGTCCCTATCCGTCCCTTCTCGTGGGAGCTGATGAAGTAGCAGTTGACGCTTTTTTAAGAAGAGAAATAAGTTTTACGCAAATTTCCCTAGTGATAGAGCAGGTTCTATCGAGTTATAATGATAATGCACCACAAACCCTTGAAGAAAGCCTTATAATTTTAGAAAGAGGGAGAGAGAGGGCCCGAGCATTGATAAGAAGTGCCGGCAGGTGCGGCAAGGAGAGAAAATCTTATGATCGTTAGTGTATTATCCTTTCTTTTAGTCATCGGTATTTGCGTTGTCACTCACGAATATGGACACTATAGAACCGCAAAGGCCTGCGGAGTTCAGGTTCACGAGTTTGCCTTCGGGATGGGTCCGGTACTTTGGCAAAAGAAGGGACGGGAGACCTTGTGGTCAATAAGGGCCTTCCCTGTCGGAGGGTTTGTCCGTCTTGCCGGAATGGACGAGGAGCAACCGGGTGAAGAGGTTAAAGAAGGGAAAGGCTTCAACGATAAAAAAGCATGGCAGCGCTTTTTTATTCTTTTAAATGGACCTTTGGTCAATATCCTTCTGGCCATGGCTCTAACAGCTATATTCCTTTCTGCCCATGGGGTCATCGATATGAGCTCTCCAGTAGTAGGGGACATTATGGAAAATCTGCCTGCTCAACACATTGAGCTACAACCAGGTGATATTATACGAACTGTTAATGGCGTACACGTTTCAGATTGGCCCAGCATGGCTAAAGCTATTCGTGATGAGGCAAAAGAGGGCCCCGTTACCCTTGAAATTGAAAGGGGCGGACAGTTGCTCTTAAAGGAAGTCGCAATACCGTATTCAGCAAAATATGGGGCGCAATTACTGGGCATTCGGCCACCAATGATGCGTTATGGCCTTTTATCGGCCTGGACCAACGCCTTTTCTTACACAGTGAACATGAGTGTAGAAATGATACAAGGGATCGTCAGATGGGTTCTGCAGGCCCAGGACGTGGACGTTTCCGGCCCTATTGGCATTGCCACTATGGCAGGAGAGGCCGCAAAACAGGGCATATGGCCCTTTATTTCTTTCCTATCCCTCATTAACCTTAATCTGGGGCTAATAAACCTTTTCCCTTTTCCAGCCCTCGACGGTGGGCGCCTTGTTTTTATAGTGGGGGAAATAGTTACTAAAAAGCGCCTTCCCGAACGTATTGAAAACTTCATTCATCTTGCTGGATTTATATTGCTGATCACATTGATTCTTTTTATAACATGGAAAGACATCAGCAAAATTTTTAATCTGTAGTATATTGAGGAATTGTTATGAGTATGGAATATCGCCATGTAAAAATAAAGGATCTAAAAATAGGACAAAACGCCCCTGTGCGGGTTGAAAGCATGCTTAAAGAGCCTCTATCAGCCTACAACGAGGCTCTGGGGCAATGCAAGGCATTACAGGATGCGGGATGCGAGCTTCTTCGCGTAGCTTTTCCCCATGCAGATCTGAAGGCAGAGCTTTCACAATTAAATATAGATTTAGATATACCTGTAATGGCGGATATCCACTTTGACCCCGACCTGGCAATAGCAGCTATAGATGCCGGATGCCCCGCTATTCGAATTAATCCTGGGAACATGCCGCCTTTCAAGCTGCAGAAACTAATAGAAGTAGCCCTTGAAAGAGACATCGTTATAAGGGTAGGGGCTAATAGCGGTTCAATTAATTATCGCCAATTGCTGGAAGCTCAGGGAGACCGTGCATTGGCCCTGGTAATAGCAGTAGAGGAACAGTTAAATTTATTGCTAAAAGAAAACTTTGGGCGTATTATCCTTTCTGCAAAATCAACAGATGTGAAAGAAACTGTCAGGGCCAATCTTATGTTGAGTGAAAAATACCCCCATTTCCCTCTCCATATAGGAATAACAGAAGCAGGCCCCGGCATGACAGGTCTCGTTCGCAGTGCAGCTGGAATAGGCCTTATGCTCGCTCAGGGGGTGGGAAACACAATAAGGGTCAGTCTGACAGACGATCCAGTGGCCGAGGTGGAGGCCGGATACGAGATTTTGCGTTCTCTTGGTTTGAGAGAGCATGGAGTACACCTCATTTCCTGCCCGACCTGCGGCCGGCGCCGTATTAATGTTGCCTCAATAGTCGAACGCATAAAACCTTTTTTAAAAGATTTCCCTGATGGTCTGACCGTTGCTGTTATGGGATGTGAGGTCAACGGCCCTCAGGAAGCAAAAAGTGCGGACATCGGTATTGCGGGATCGCCTTCCGGAATGATTTTGTTTACAAAGGGACATGTTGTGGGGGAGTGCTCTCTTGATGAAATGCCCCACAAATTAGTATTATTAGTGGAATCGTTGAAGAAAAACAGAGAAATAGATAAATAAGGATAAAGAGGGGAGAGACAGCTATGCCATTGAGTCTCAAGGGAAGACATTTTTTGACACTGAAAGATTTTACAGAACAGGAAATTTATTATCTCCTTGATCTTGCTATTCAATTAAAAGCTAAAAAAAGAGCCGGCATCCGAGGAAATTTACTTCAAGGGAAAAACATTGCCCTCCTCTTCGAAAAATCTTCGACTCGCACCCGCTGTGCTTTTACAGTAGCATGTATAGATGAAGGGGGACACGCTGAGTACCTTGGCAAAAACGATATCCATCTAGGCGGCAAGGAAGATGTCAAGGACACTGCCCGCGTCTTGGGAAGAATGTTTGACGGCATTGAATATAGGGGTTTTAAACAGTCTTTCGTTGAAGAGCTGGCTGCCTATGCTGGCGTTCCCGTCTGGAACGGCCTCACTGATACATATCACCCCACCCAGATCCTTGCTGATTTTTTGACTTTACAAGAAAATTTTGGAACGAATCTTCAGGGACTTCGCCTTGTATATGCTGGAGACGGCAGGAATAACATGGCCAATTCTCTTATGATAGGCTCCGCAAAACTTGGACTCCATTTTGTTATTTGTTCTCCCTCCACTCTTTTCCCCGAAAGAGAACTTTATGCTGAATGCAAGGCAATGGCAGCAAAAACAGGAGGAAGCATTTCCCTTATAGAAGACCCGAATGAAGCCGTTATTGGAGCTCACGCAATCTATACCGACGTTTGGGCTTCCATGGGAGAAGAAGCCCGGCAAGCAGAGAGAGAAGCGTTACTACGGCCTTATCAGGTCAATGCTCAGCTCATGAAAGCCACTGAAAGGAATGATACAATTTTCCTCCATTGCTTACCGGCTTACAAAGAGAAAGAAGTAACAGAAGAGGTTTTTGAGTCAAGGGCATCAAAAGTTTTTGATGAGGCTGAAAACCGCCTCCATACTATTAAAGCTGTGATAGTGGCCACAATAGGAAACTTGTAATTCTCTTGATAAATAAACCTCTATGGGGTATGATCTCTTTGAGAATGAATGGTTAGGAGGAATAGATTTGGAACAAACAAAGAGGGTTTTTCGTTGTGCTTCCTGCGGAAAGGTTTTTGAGCAAGAGGGCAGAGATTCTTCCATTAAGTGCCCTGAGTGCAGGGGGAAAATCCTCATTCTGTTAGAAGGGCAAACTCTCGGCAAAAAAGGGTGCGGAGGATCTTGCGGATCCTGTTCATCTGGCTGAGGTATTTAATAAGTGAAGGGCGGCAGGATGCCGCCCTTTTTTCATTTACACTGTCGTTGTAATAACAGGATCTGCCGTATTAATACCTTTGATAGAAGAAATAGCCTTTACGAATTCCCGAATCTCTTTGGCAGAACCACGTAAAACAATGGCCTCGAGGCAATGGGCATGATCAAGATGAACATGGGATGTACAGACAATGACATCCCCAAAATCGTGTTGAACATTGGTCAGCTCTGCAGAAACATCATGGGAATGATGGTCATAAAGAATAGTGAGCGTTCCAAAAACTGTCCCAGCACCTTCTTCCCATCGGTTTCTTGAAATAGACTGTCTGATGAGTTGCCGTAATGCATTTGATCGATTAGGCATTCCTGACCTTTTTATCCAATGGTCAAACTCTTCCAGCAATGACTCTGGTACAGCGACCCCAAACCTTACTAGTTTCTCCAATGCTAAGCAGCCCCCTCATATTGTCTTGGTTGACACCATTATAAATGATAAAAAAGGATTCTAACTCTTGAATAAATCTGTGATCACGCGGTGGTTTCATGTTAAAATTGGTAGTCTTGCCCCTTTATGCAGATGTCCCTGTCCTCTGATGAAGGGCTATATATGCTAGAATGAGATAAAACGGAGAAGGAAGGAAAGTGAATTTATAATGAAAACATATGTTCGCTCTCCGGAAACAATTGTTGCCGCTATAGAAAAATGGCTGGAGGAAAAAGCATCTGCGGCAAAGGCTAAGGGTTGTGTTGTTGGTCTAAGCGGGGGAATAGATTCTGCCCTTGTAGCTGTACTTTTAAGAAGGGCTTTTGGCACCAATATGCTTGGAGTCATAATGCCATGCCATAGCCTTTCAGAAGACCAGCAGGATGCGGAAAAATTAATAGAACTGTTTTCCATCCCATCCACTGTAGTAGACATTACCGCCACCTATGACACCCTTGTTCAACGTCTTAAAGAGACTAATGTCTACATTAACCCTTTAGCCCTAGCGAACATTAAACCGAGGCTAAGGATGACAACCCTTTATGCCCTTGCTCAATCAATGGGTTACCTTGTCTGCGGAACCAGTAACAAAGCAGAGATTGTTGCCGGCTACTTCACCAAGCATGGCGACTCAGGTGCAGACATCTGGCCTTTGGGGGATCTTTTGAAAGAAGAAGTTCGAGAAACCTCCACATTTCTAGGGATACCTGAGGAAATTGTTTACAAGCCCCCTTCAGCAGGCCTCTGGAAAGGACAAACTGACGAAGCAGAAATGGGTCTTACCTATGATGAGATAGATTCATATATTGCAACAGGAAACGTAAAAGAGGAAGTTAGGAAACGCATAGAAGAACGCTACCGCGGCTCAGCCCACAAACGGGAGCTGCCGCCGGTTTGTATTATACCGAAAAAATAATGAATTAGAATTTTATAGAAGAGGTGATTGTTCGTGTCCGGACATTCAAAATGGGCAAATATAAAACATAGGAAAGCTGCCCAAGACGCAAAGAGGGGAAATCTTTTTCAAAAATTGGTACGAGCTATTATTGTTGCCGCTAAAGAAGGTGGCGGAGATCCTTCGATGAATGTTCGTCTTAAAACGGCTATAGATAGAGCCAAAGCCGCAAGTGTACCAAACGACAACATCACACGAGCCATAAAAAGAGGTACAGGAGAAATCGACGGAGCTTCCTACGAAGAGATTACATATGAAGGCTATGGTTCCAACGGTGTCGCGCTGATGATTGAAGCTCTGACCGATAACCGCAATCGTACTGCCGCTGATGTACGAGCCCTTCTCGCAAGGGGTGGCGGATCTCTTGGCGAATCAGGCTGTGTGGCATGGATGTTTGAAAGGAAGGGCGTTATCGAGGTCAAAGGAGAAAACATTGACGAAGAAACTATTATGCTTGCCTGCCTGGAAGCGGGAGCTGAAGATTTTGAAGAGATAGAAGGCGGATATACTGTCTATACCTCGCCCGCCGCACTCAGTGATGTACAGGCAGCCCTTGAAGCCGCTGGGTATGAAGTGGCCAGCGCGGAGTCTGAAATGGTTCCTAACAACACCGTTGCTGTTGATACTGTTGAGCATGCGCAAAAAATCTTGAGGCTGCTCGAAAATCTTGAAGATCATGATGACGTTCAGAATGTTTATGCAAACTTCGACATTCCAGACGAAATTATGGAACAAATTGAGTAATAAAGCTTCTATCTCCTGTATCGGGATTGATCCTGGTTTAGGCCGTTTAGGATTTGCGTTGGTTAGAAAGGAAGGCCATTCCTTCTTCGCAGAGGAGTTTGGCTGCATTGAAACTCCCGCTAAAACCGATATTTCTCTGCGGCTCGAAATGATTTACAACAAACTTGGGGAGCGGATTCAATGCTGCTCCCCAGATTTTATGTCAGTGGAAAAACTTTTTTTCGGCAGAAATACAACCACTGCAGAATATGTGTGGCAGGCCCGTGGCATAGTTCTGCTTTTGGCATCTCAATATAAATTGCCTGTTTATGAACCCAAACCATCTCAAATAAAGGTTGCTGTTTGCGGTTTTGGCTCTGCTGATAAAAAACAAGTGCAAAGAATGGTACAGCGCATGCTGAATCTCAAGGAAATTCCAAAACCTGACGATGCGGCTGATGCTATAGCCATAGCCCTTACAGGCATAGCCCTTCATTCTTACAGCAAAAAAGCGAAAGCGGGTGGATTTTTATGTTGAGAAGTCTCGAAGGGAAAGTTCTCCATATCGGCGAAGAAAACGTTATACTTGATGTAAACGGCCTTGGTTTTGACATACTCTGTTCAGGAAGCGCACTTCGGCTATGTGAAGACAATGAAACCATACGCCTCACAACCTACCTGCAGGTCTCTGAAAATGGCGCGACTCTCTTTGGCTTTTCCAGTGAGCAGGAACGGGAAGTTTTTATAAAGCTATTAACGGTAAAGGGGGTAGGAGGCCGAGTGGGGCTGGCCGTACTGAGAACACTTTCTCCAACTCAGGTAATACGCTCAGTTGCAACTTCCGACACAGACACTTTTCTTCAGGTTCCTGGAGTTGGGAAGAAAACCGCTGAACGACTATGTTTTGAACTGAAACGCCATTTATCGGAAGAGATGCTTGCCGAATTTGCAGAAGAAGAGGTTCCGTCCATATTGGTTAAAAACACAGTAGCGGCAGCCCTTCGATCTCTCGGATTTACACAAAACGAGGTCTATAGCGTTATGAATCGTCTAAAAAGAGAAATGGGATCTGAGTTTGACACAACAAAAGAGGACATTCTGCTTAAAAGAGCCCTTCGTGAGCTGAAAAGAAACTGAGGTGAAAAGCGTGACAGAAGAAAGAACGAACTTTTTCGACCTTCAGAAAAAAGATTTTGAAGAAGAGCTCACTCTTCGCCCATCAAGTCTACAGGATTTTGTTGGACAGCAAAAACTTAAAGATAAGCTATCAATATATGTTCAAGCGGCTCGACAACGAAAAGAAGCCCTTGACCATATTCTTTTTTATGGCCCTCCAGGTTTGGGGAAAACGACCCTGGCTGGAATCATCGCCCATGAAATGGGGGGACAGCTCCGAGTTACCACGGGGCCAGCTTTGGAAAAAGCTGGCGATATTGCCGCGATTTTATCGAATCTAGAACCTTTTGATGTGCTTTTTATTGACGAGATACATAGACTCCCTGCAAATGTTGAAGAGATTCTTTATCCAAGCATGGAGGATTTTAGCCTCCATATCATTGTTGGGAAGGGGCCATTGGCCAATAACATCTGTTTGACCCTTCCGCCCTTCACCCTTGTAGGGGCAACAACACGACTTGGACTGCTCACTTCGCCCCTTCGGGCGCGGTTTGGCATAGTAGAGCAACTGGCTCTCTACAATGTAGACGAAACTTCCGAAATAGTTCAAAGAGGCGCAAAGGTTCTGGGAATTGAAATTGAAGAGGAAGCCGCCTATGAAATAGCGCGAAGGTCTCGAGGAACACCGCGGGTGGCTATCAGATTGCTTAAAAGGGTAAGGGACGTCGCAGAGGTTCGTCAATCCCCTTCTATCAATACAGCAGTAGCATCTGTTGCCTTGAATATGCTCGGCCTGGATACCCTTGGCCTTGATGACGGCGACCGACGGATACTGCAGGTTATTGTTGAACTTTTCGATGGGGGACCAGTTGGCCTTTCAACAATAGCAGCCGCATTGAACGAAGAAGGTCAGACTATCGAGGATATTTATGAACCCTACCTTATTCAGAAAGGGCTGATAGAACGAACGCCACGAGGGAGAAAGGCCACACGAAATGGTTATCTTTACCTAGGCAAGAACCCTCCTGAAACATTAAACGATCAACTAGAGCTTTATCAAGAGGAGGAATCTGGCATATGCAAGGAGTAGGCAAACTTCTTATTTCTATGGGGATTATACTTTGTATCGCCGGAGTTGTTGTCCTCTTTTTAGGCAGGTTCAATATTCCACTGGGGAAGCTGCCTGGAGACATTACCTATACTCGAAAAAACGTGACAGTCTTTGCCCCTATTACAACTATGCTGGTTGTCAGCGTTGTTTTAACGATTGTATTGAATATTATTGGACGGTGGATGAAATAACAACAAAAGAGAGAAGGAGGAGCCACTCTCCCATGAAACGAATGATCTGGATCATCTTTTTATTAATACTCGCTGGGGGCAGCTTTTCAGATGCCCCCCTAATAAGCAGCTCCCGTGCAGAAGCAGAACCCAACCCCATAAGAGTTGGCGTGGGAATAGGTCTTTCACAGACAACCATTTCGGCGAAGTCTCCAATCATCTTGAAAGACGGCAACGGTAAAAAATTTCGGGCAAACAATAATATTACTATTGGATACGCAAGCAAAAATACAGTTAAGATTGGCAAACATTCTCTTAAACTTCCTCTGGAGTTAAGCTCTAAAGGCTTCTTAAAATTCAACAAAGTAGAGTACAGAGGCATTATTCGCATTCTCAGCAATGGCAACTCCTTTAATGTGGTCAATGTGTTAGACGTAGAAGACTACTTGAGAGGTGTTCTAAAAATGGAAACAAATCCTGCCTGGCATCTTGAGGCTTTAAAGGCTCAGGCTGTCATCTCTCGAACCTATGCTTTAAAGAACAGGGGGAAATATGGGAGTAAGGGATTTGATCTCACGGCAACCCCAAACTGCCAGGTCTATCGGGGAGTCAATGCTGAAACTTCCAGAACGGACCAGGCCATTAAAGAAACAAAAGGCGTTGTCGTAGTTTATGGTTCTGATTTAGCCCTTACCCCCTTTCATTCAGACAGTGGGGGCGCCACTGCCAATGTTGCTGAAGTATGGAGCAGTTCCATTCCATACTTGAGAGGTGTCAAGGAAGCCGCTTCCTATGATTCTCCCTATTCATCGTGGAATCTCACTCTCTCTTCACAGCAAATCCAGGAAGCACTCAATAAAACTGGAGCAAACGTCGGAGATGTCATAGATCTCCAAGTGAATCAGCGGGATGCTTTTGGCCGCCCTGTAACCCTTATAGCAAAGGGGAGCCATGGTACGAAGGAGATAAAGACACATCAATTCCGAATGGCTGTCGGCCCGACACAATTAAGAAGCACCTTCTTCACTATTAATGGGGAGACTGGCAGTTCCACAATCCAAGGGCCTCAACGCAATACTTCAACTGGGAGCCAGCCCACGTCATTAAAAAAAGAAGACCTTGGAGACATTAATGGCCCTATGACTTGGGAAGAAGAGCAGAGCCTCATCACATTGACACAGCAAGGTGCTTTTTCCGCTAATGAAATGATAGACATGCTTATGCACCCAGAAAAGAAAAAGACATATCTTTTGCAAGTATTAAAGAAGGGCACCCAACAAAAAGCAGCCGGGGCGCCATCTAAAGTTTCTGCCCAGAGCTCTTCAAGAAGACCATCTAAGGGAACCTTTGTTTTTTCTGGCAAGGGCTGGGGGCACGGTGTAGGCCTTTCACAATGGGGAGCCAAGAGTCTCGCTGAGCAGGGGTGGAAATATGCTAAAATACTTCAGCATTACTACCCAGGTACAAATCTTAAACAACGATAAGAAGGCGATGACGGTTTATGGTACCAAACCTTTACGACATAGAATCTTATGCTTATGATCTTCCTGAAGGTCGTATTGCGCAAACTCCTGCCTCTCCTCGCAATCATTCGAGACTTCTTGTGCTCGATAAGAACAGCGGAACTATGATTCATTCTCGCTTTTACGAACTTCATCGTTTTTTGAAGGAAGGAGATGTCATAGTCTTAAACGACACGCGAGTTATTCCCGCCCGCCTCTTTGGCGTTAAAGAAAAGGGCAGTGCCCGAGCTGAAATACTGCTTCTCAAGCCGCTGGACGGACTGTGGAAAAGATGGGAAGCACTGGTTCGGCCGGGAAGGCGGCTTAGACCAGGAAGTATCGTTATCGTCAGGGAAGACATACCGGTACAGGTACAGGAAGCATTAGCTGATGGAGTTCGTGTTGTCCGATTCCCAGAAGAATGTAATGTGCTGTCTTTGCTGGAAGAAGTGGGAGAGATTCCTTTTCCGCCCTACATAAAAAGCACCACGGCTACAGCACTAGACTATCAAACCGTTTTTGCAAAACGCAACGGATCGTCCGCAGCACCCACAGCAAGTTTGCACTTTACAGAAAATCAGCTGAGGGATCTTGAGGATAAACATGGCATAACTTTTGCCTGGGTTACTCTTCATGTTGGCTTAGGTACTTTCAGACCTGTTCAGGAAGAAGACATTCGTCAACACGTAATTCATGAAGAATATTGCGAGGTACCAGAGGAAACAGCGGCTCTCATACGAAAAGCCAAAGAAGAGGGTCGCAGGATTATCGCTTCAGGCACTACTGTTGCAAGGACATTGGAGAGCATGGCAACCCATGATGAAAACGTTGTCCAGTACGGTAGAAAAAACACTTCTCTTTTTATCTATCCTGGTTACCAATTCTCAGTAATTGACGGTCTTATTACAAACTTTCATCTTCCCAGAAGTACCCTTCTTATGCTTGTAGCCGCTTTAGCGGGGTACGACAATATTATGGAGGTCTATGAAACAGCAGTGAAAATGGGGTATCGTTTCTTCTCTTTTGGAGATGCCATGCTGATACAGTAAGATAAGGAGGGTGGTGCTGCTATGTGGAAATGGGCTTGTCTCGTTCCTCATCCGCCTATCATTATTCCGGAAGTTGGGCGTGGCAATGAAAAAGAAGCTGTTCGTACTATTCAAGGCATGTCTGATCTGACACAAAGGCTTGAAAAAGAGAAGCCGGATATTCTCTTTTTACTTTCTCCCCATGCTCCTTACACTCGGGGACTTTTGTTTCTTGAAGCTCAGCTCTATAAAGGGGATCTTTCATTATTTGGTGTTCCTGAAATTTCAATGCAAATTAACGGCAACGAAGAAAAAACAGAGTTAATAAGCAACTATCTCAAACAAAGTGTACCAGTGGAAGTCATAAAAGAAAAGAAAGGGCATCTTGATCATGCTTCCCTTGTCCCCCTATACTTTTTTTATAAAAAATGGGGTTCTTTGCCCAACCTCATTTTGGCTAATCCTATAGGGCTGACCCTTGAGGAATCGGCTAAAGTCGGGGAAATGCTTCATCAATTCCGTGACGCCCTTCAATGGGGACTTGTTGCTAGCGGCGATCTTTCTCATCGAGTTAAACCTGGCGCCCCAGCCGGATATTCACCTCTTGGCGCATTCTTTGATGAACAGGTAGTTCGCGCAATTCAACACTCTGATCCAGATCTTCTTCTCAGTTTGCCTATGAGAACCATTGAAGAAGCCGGGGAATGCGGCCTGCGGTCAGTACTCATCTTTCTTGGTCTTTCTGGCCATACGACAAAACTTCTCTCTTATGAAGCGCCCTTTGGAGTCGGCTATGCTGTAGCTCTAGCCATCCCCCAAAAGACCTACCCAGGGCTAGCTCGTAAAACCATAGAAATGTATGTAAAAGAAAAACGGAAACCGACAAAAGATGAGCAAAAGTCTTGGTCTCCAGAAGAAGCACTAGACCAGAAGGGAGCCTGCTTCGTTTCTTTAAAAACAAAAGAAGGTCATCTGCGAGGGTGTATTGGCACTATTCTTTCGTCATATTCATCCCTTTCGGAAGAAGTAATAGAAAACGCTATTGCAGCTGCGTCAGAAGACCCCCGTTTTGCGCCGGTGGAACAAGAAGAATTAAAAAATATCGTCGTTTCTGTGGATATACTTTCAGAGCCAGAAAAAATTGATTCAGAAAATGACCTGGATCCTAAACGATATGGAGTCATCGTTTCCAAGGGAATGAGAAAAGGGGTTCTTCTGCCGGATCTTGAGGGAGTGGATAGTGTAGAAAAGCAATTGACCATCGCTTCCCAGAAAGCTGGAATCTTTTCTCTTGACAATGTAACCATATATCGATTCACGGTACAGCGCTTCCCAGAAAGAAGGGACTGACCATGGCTTACGAAGCATCCTGGTGGCATAAAGAAGGAGGCACTGTTGTCTGCGATCTTTGTTTTCACCACTGTTCTTTAAGGTATGGCCAAAAAGGCTTTTGCGGCGTACGGATGAACCAGAAAGACAAGGGGCTTGTCAGCCTAAACTATGGTTTTGTATCCTCTGTAGGCATTGATCCAGTAGAAAAAAAACCTCTTTTTCACTGGAATCCAGGTACTTCCATTCTTTCTTTAGGAAGCATCGGGTGTAATATGCGCTGTCAATTTTGTCAGAACTGGCAGATATCCACATGTTCTGACACTGTTTCTCTTTCTTTTCTTCTGCCTTCTGAGCTGGTTGACATTGCAAAAAAAGAAAATATAAAATCTGTCGCCTTTACATATAATGAACCTTTTATCTGGTACGAATATGTGCTCGAATCAGCTATCAAACTTAAAAAAGAGGGCTTTTCTGTAGTGGTTGTTTCAAATGGCATGATCAACCCAGAGCCCTTGCAAGAACTGCTTCCATACATAGATGGAGCAAATATTGATATAAAGGCCTTTGATCCTCAAACGTATTCCTTTCTTGGCGGCGACCTTAGAAGTGCAAAAAGAACAGTGGAAGCTATGGTTGAAGCTCATGTTCATGTGGAACTTACAAGCCTCATCGTTCCAGGAATTCACAACGATGTCCTATGGCTGGAGCCTCTTGCTCAATGGGCGGCTTCCGTGTCCCCCAATATAGTTTTGCATATTTCCAGATATTTCCCCAGTTACAAATGGCATCGCCCAGCGACACCTCTGAACATGTTGAATGAAGCAAAAGAACGGGCAGCTCAATATTTGCCCTTTGTTTATCTAGGTAATATTGATACTCCAGCAGTCACTCTCTGCCCCAACTGCGGGGCAGCAGTCATAGAACGCCATGGATATAAGACACACATTATAAACCTGGATGAAAAAGGCAACTGTTCGCTGTGTGGAAATCATATAGTTACCCTTACTTAAAAAGGAGAGCGAGAGCATGGATAAATTCATTGATGGTCTGTTATTCCTTATTGTCTCTATCTATATTGTTTTTATTAGCATGCAATCACCTCAATGGTGGGATGAACAGTTTCCCTTAGGGAGAGGGGAGCCTGTTTCTGTGCTCGTGCTGCCAAGCCAAACCGCAAGAGAAATCGCTTCCAAGTTTCAGGACGCTGGTGTTGTAGAGAATTCGAAGGAGCTTGCATTTTGGATGAGTCGGTTAGGCATTGACCGAAAAATTAAAACTGGTATGTATTCCATACGCAAAGGTTCACCATGGGAAGTAGCAAGACAGTTGGGAAAAGCCACTCCTTTTCAGGATAAAATGACTTTAATTCCCGGATCTGATATTTTTTCCATCGCTGAGCAATTTCAATTGACAGAAGCAAAAGAACTGGCTTCCCTTCTTCTGAAGGACGAGTTTTTTGATAATTCTCTTCTGTCATTACTCCCTGCCGATGCAGAAACACGGGCTGCTTTTTTACTTCCAGACACATATAATGTAGCACAAACATCCCCTGAAGCCTTGATACAGGCTGGAACGGCTCTATGGTGGAAAAAGTTCGGTGACCGTGTAAAGGGCAACTCTCCTCAGGAAGTTACAGATTTAGCAATACTGGCCTCCCTCATTGAACGGGAAGCTAAAAGAGACGAAGAGCGTGCACTTATAGCAGGAGTCATTCAAAACAGGCTCAAGATAAAGATGCCTCTGCAAATCGATGCAACAGTTGTCTATGCCTGGAAAAGGGAGGGGGAGGTTCTTCAGCGAGTGCTTTACAAGCATCTGGAAGTGGAATCCCCTTATAATACCTATAAAAAACTAGGACTTCCTCCCACTGCAATCTGTGTACCTTCCAAGGCCTCATGGGAAGCGGCATTAGTCCCAGAAAAAACTGAGTATCTCTATTATGTAGCAAGGAAAAACGGCGAACATATCTTTGCTAAAACATACAAGGATCATTTGGCCAACATTCGAAAGATACGGGGCGAAAAACAATGAAAGAAAAGGCAAATACCCCTTCTGATATGATACAGCTTATCCTTTCGACAAATCCTGCATTCATAGTTCTTATAAGCTGGATAGTATCTGAATACGATGGGATTGGATTTATACGTACAGACGACCCTCAAAAAGGAATTCTATCGTTCTTTTGCCCCTATGAAAGAGCAGAAGAAGGGAGAATACTTATGAAAAAGCTCTCGGAAGAGGGAATTCCTGTTAAGATAGAAGAGATAAAAGAATTCGAGAAAAGAGAGGAAGAAGACGAAGTATGAGCCATTTGGCGCTAAAAGAAGCACTAGAATCACTCCATCGTCATGACATAGATTTTGCAGATTTATTTTTTGAATCCTCTTCATTCCATAGCTCTTCTTTTGAAGATAAAACTATGGAAGAAATTAGCACTTCCCTCAGGGAAGGGGTAGGGGCAAGGATATTATTCAATGATTTGACATCTTTTGCCCATATGCCAGGTGTAACGCTCAAAGACGGCCTGACCGCACTGCAGGAAGCAGCTTTAAATATGGGGATTATCATCCCATCAACAACTTTGGATAACAACCTTCTCGAAAGAGTTGTAAGAGAAGTAATCCCTCCCCAACCAGCGGACCAGAAGTTTTTCCATTATATCGACCAGGCTCTTCGGCAAAAAAGCTCTCTTGTGACTCAAGTTTCCATAAACTATACCCTTTCATCCCGTCAGATCGCTATCATTAACGATAAAGGCGAACTGAGAAAAGACGAAAGGGCCTATACAAGCTTTAGTGTAGAGGTTGTAGTAGAAAAAGAGGAACAGATACAGACAGGATATGAAAGTGCGGCAAGGGCAGAATCTCCTGATCTCTTTTGGCAACACCACGATCCAGACGCCCTCGCTCAAAGGGCCCTCGATGAGGCTCTATTGATGCTGGACGCTCCTGATTGCCCTGCAGGGACAATGCCTGTTTTGCTTTCCGGAGAAGCAGGCGGAACTCTTATTCATGAAGCTTGCGGCCATGGACTGGAAGCAGACATTATTCAAAAGGACTACTCCGTGTATCGCAATAAACTGGGAGAAAAAGTGGCGAGCCCTCTTGTGACCATGATTGACGACGGCACTATTTCAGGACTCTATGGCAGCTATTCTATCGATGATGAAGGGATGCCGGCAAAGCGAACAGTTCTCATAGAAAACGGGATTTTAAAGGCGTACTTGACAGATATGGTCTCATCAAAGAAAGATAATTTACCTCTTTCAGGCAATGGACGGCGGAGTTCATACAGAAATCCGCCTATCCCCCGCATGAGCAATACCTTTATTCTTCCAGGAAACAATGAACCTGAAGAAATGATCAAAGGCATAGATTATGGCCTGTATGTAAAGAGGATGGGTGGAGGAGAAGTAAACCCTACAACAGGAGATTTTGTTTTTCAGGTGACGGAGGGTTATCTTATTCAAAGGGGGAGCATAATCCATCCTGTAAAGGGTGCTCTTCTCACAGGAAATGGGCCGGAAGCCCTTATGGATATAGTAGGGGTAGGAAAAGATCTGCATTTTCTTCCAGGCACATGCGGCAAAGCTGGTCAATCAGTTCCAGTGACAGATGGACAACCATCACTGCTTATAAAAAAGATGACAGTTGGAGGAAGCTCGACAGACCATGAAACTCTTTAACTTTAAAAAGGGGAAAAAACGCGGACGCCCTAAACAAAAAAATGAAGAACGACAAAGAATTCGCGAGGATAGAATTCGCCGCCTGGCGAAGGGGATGCGTCTGTTTTTTTTCTTTTTACTTATTGGCGATATCTACGTCATAGCGTCTCTTTTCTCTTTTTGGACAGGAGAATTCGGTCTGTTCATTCGACAAATTCTTACACAAAGAGGGGGAGGGGCCGTTCTTATTATTCTCATATTCGGCGCTTATGTCTGTCTTTCCATTTTGTTGCATCGAAAGATCCAGCAGCTGGCAGTACAGACGTTGGCCACACTCTTTCTCTTTACGGCAGGCGCGCTCGTATTAGGCCTTCTGGAACGATTAAACGGCCCATCAGTATGGGGCGTACTGAAGCCTGGTTTTTTTGGACAAAACCTGACACAGTTCTTTTTAGTCAATGGAGGTTTTTTTGGAACTCTCCTTTTCTGCTTTGCAGCTCTTTTTACATCTACCGTTCTTTATGGTTTTATAAAAACAAGAACTATTTTAGCTTTCGGGCGAACCGTGCTAAGCGGCATTACGAATCTCCGGCCTTCAGAATCTAAAAAAACTGTGCAAATTGAAAATGAAAGTAACACAAATGCCTCAGCAGATGAAAGAACAGCCGCTATGGAAGCTGAGGAGACTACAGAAACTGATAAAGAAAACATTGCCGAATACGAAGATCTGCCAGTCATTACAACTTTTGAAAGAACTTCTTCCTTCGAGAGAACTTATGGCAAAGAAGATGGACATCTTGATAGCGAAACTAAAAAAGACGTGGACTTATCACCAAATGTTCGAATGATATTGAAAGAGGAAGACTCTACTGACGTAGAAGGAGAAGCGTTGCCTGAAATCGATATAAAGAAAGAAGACATGAAAGAAGAAATAACCGCAGGGAAATTCCCGCCCCCCCTGGAACTTTTTGGAGCTCCTGAGCCGCCAGAGCAGGATCTAGGAGAACAAAAAGCCAAGGAGCAGGCGGAGGCTATTATATCCACATTAGCCGACTTTGACGTACAGGCAGAACTGGCAGAAATAGTTATCGGCCCCACAGTCATTCAGTTTCAAGTACAGCTCGCGCCAGGAATAAAAGTTAGTAAAATTGCAGGATTGGCAAATGATCTTGCTGTAGCACTTGCTGTCCCTGCCTTACGGGTAGAAGCACCTATTCCGGGAAAACCCTATGTAGGAATAGAGATTCCCAACCCTAAACGGAGAGGTGTACTGTTAAGACGAATTCTTGAATCGCAAGCCTTTGAACAAGCCGACTACAACCTTCCACTGCCAATGGGAGTACGAGTCGACTCAAGGCCCCTTATTATCGGTCTGGAAGATTTGCCCCACCTTCTTGTTGCGGGAACGACAGGTTCGGGAAAAAGCGTATTTGTAAATAGCTGTATCGCAGGACTTTGCTATTGTCGTAAACCGGAAGAACTCAGATTGCTTATGATCGACCCCAAACGGGTTGAGCTCAGCATTTATGAGCATTTGCCCCACATGTTGGCCAAACCTGTGACATCTCCTAAAAAAGCTATTCAAGCCTTGGCATGGGCAGTACGGGAGATGGAGCAGAGATACGACATTTTTGCAAAAGCTCGGGTTCGAAATCTGGCGGGATACAACGAAAAAGCAATACCCAAAGACAGGCTCCCACACATAGTCATAATAGTGGATGAGCTTGCAGATCTGATGTTTACCGCTCAAAAAGACGTGGAAGACTATATTTGCCGGCTTGCGCAAATGGCAAGGGCTACAGGTATCCATCTTTTGCTCGCTACTCAGCGACCATCTGTAAATGTGGTTACAGGGCTTATTAAAGCGAATATCCCAGCCCGTGTCGCATTTACATTGCCATCTCAGGCGGATTCCAGAACTATCATTGATGTTTCCGGAGCAGAAAAACTTCTAGGGAAAGGGGATATGCTTTTTGTCAGCCCCAGGTTCCCCAAGCCGGTGCGCCTCCAATCTCCCTATATAGAAGATGGCAAATCCCTTGAATTCATCAATTATATGAAGGCTCTTTTTGGTAAACCGGAGTATATTGATATAGAAGAACAGGGGGGGAGCAGTGGAGATGGCTCTGGTGCCGACTCTCCTTTTACTGATGATCCTCTGCTCGAAGAAGCTATGCAAATTATCCTTGACTCTGGCATCGCCTCAGCAAGCCGCCTGCAGAGGCAGCTCCGTATAGGTTTTACTCGGGCCGCCCGCCTTATAGACACAATGGAACAGCTTGGGATCGTAGGGCCTCCTGAAGGTTCTAAGCCGCGTGAAATTCTTGTAGATGATCAAAGGGCACTGGAGATTTTAGATGAACACATCTAAAACTGGGATTTTTCACTTAAATGGCTGGAAGCTGCGTTCAAGCCGTTTTAACAAAGTTCCGACCATCCTTCTCATAGCAGGTGGGCGAGCACCTTCAGTGGAGTGGCTTGTGCAGACTGCCTCGCTTTTTGACGAAATCTGGTGCGCTGACGCGGGAATCGACATATGCAAGAAGACCGGCATTGTGCCCCATTACCTTGTAGGAGACAGTGACAGCAGCTCTCTAGAAGGGAGGACATGGGCTGAAAAAATGGGGGTTCATATAGAAACATATCCTGTAGATAAGGAATATACTGACCTTCAGCTTACACTTAGAAGAATAGGCGAAACCTATTCTTCGCCGGAAGTTGTACTTACAGGATGTTGGGGAGGCCGTCTTGACCATACCTGGAGCAATATTTTTTCTGCCCTATGGGCTGAAGACTGGGGTGTTCATATTCGAAGCCTCTGTGACGACAAGGAAGCGCTCTTTATTCTTCAGGGAGCAGAGCAGGTTTCTTTCTGTTTTAATAGACCCGAACCAGAGATAATATCCCTATTCGCTTTGGAAGAAAAGGTGGAAGGTGTATCTATTCGGGGAACTCGCTGGGAACTGGAAAATGTTTCCCTTGAAATGGCGCGGCCTTATGCTATAAGCAACAGGCTCGAAAAAAGCAGAGAGGATTACGTTGAAATCTCAGTAGACAAAGGAAGACTTGCAGTGTATCTTTACTGGACAGAATAAAAAAGCGGGCTGACTATACAGCCCGCTTGACTTTGCCAGATTTAAGGCATTTTGTACAAATTTTCATGCGTCGTGTTTCGCCAGCGCCAAGATCAACCTTCACATTCTGCAGATTGACAAGCCAACGTCTTCTTGTATGACGATTGGAATGGCTGACAGCGTTTCCTGTAACAGGTCCGCGGCCGCAACATTCACAAACTCTAGCCATTGATTTTCCGCCTCCTCCGAAGGAAATAATGTTCGAACAGGTGGATTTTATCACAGGTTAGGCAGGTAGAGCAATTGTTCTATGTAAAAAAGGGGGATCAATTATGAATTTCAGTCAGAAATTAGATGAAATACAAAAGATCGTACATACATTAGAAAAAGATGAACTGCCTCTTGAAGCAGCCCTGGAGCTGTTTGAGCAGGGCGTGAGCCTCGTAAAAGAATGCCAGGTCTATTTAACACAAGCCGAGCAAAAAATTTTTCTTCTAACCAACTCTGGAAAAGAAGAGCCGTTGAACATGGAGCTCAAAGAAAACAATGATGAATGACATGGTAAAAAGAGAGCTTGAAAAAAACCGAGTATGGTTTGAGGACCACCTTAACTCTCTGTGTTCATCAAGACCTGAAAACATTCCCCCCCGGCTTTGGGAATCCATGACATACTCTCTTCAGGCAGGGGGAAAAAGACTTCGTCCCATATTATGTGTCAAAGCAGCAGAATCAGTAGGAGGGGAAAAAGAAAAGGTTCTTCCCATGGCATTAGCGCTGGAAATGGTTCATACCGCTTCTTTAATACACGATGATCTTCCGGCCATGGATAATGATTCTCTTAGACGGGGAAAACCCACAAACCATATGATCTATGGCGACGCATTGGCTATTCTTGCTGGTGACGCCCTCCTGGCATGGGCCTTTGAATATTCTCTTAAAGGGCTCATGGATAGAGGAGTGCCCCCTTCTTCAATAGTTCAGGCGCTTTCTATTTTTGCCCAGGCAGTAGGACCTTCCGGAATATGTGGTGGGCAAGTTCTCGATACCGACCCCGCAAGCTTTACTTCGTCACTTTCCTTTGTAGCCAACATTGCTCTACAAAAGACAGCTGTGCTTCTTCAGGCATCATTGGTTACGGGAGCTATTCTGGGAGGAGCTTCTCAAGAAATAGCGGGAGCCTTTGGAAAATACGGACGCCATTTGGGTTTGGCGTTCCAGATTGTTGACGATATACTAGATGTAACGTCTTCACCAGAAGAACTGGGGAAAACTCCCGGTAAAGATGCGGCGCAACAAAAAATTACGTTTGTCACACAGTTCGGATTGGAAGAGGCTCGTAAAATGGCTTTAAAAGAAAGTAAAGAGGCTGCAGAATCTCTCTTTATGCTAGGTTCCTCAGCAGTTTTTTTCCAAAAACTGGCTCTCTCCCTTTCCAAACGAAGTCGTTGACGTCGTAAAGGAGGCAACACTGCAAAGATCATGCGAATTTTGAACAAACTGACAGACTATCGTGATCTAAAAGATATGTCCCGCGGAGCCCTGGATTTTTTATGCCAGGATATACGGGAAGAGATTATACGAGTTGTAACCAAAAACGGGGGACATCTAGCATCGTCTCTTGGCGCCGTTGAACTTATCGTGGCACTATTGCGGCAATTCAACCCCCTTGAAGATAGAATTATTTTCGACGTAGGACATCAGGCCTACGCTTATAAGATTCTCACTGATAGAAAAGATCAGTTTGCCACCCTTCGTCAATGGGGTGGAATAAGCGGCTTTCCCAAGCGTGAAGAAAGCCCCTGTGACCATTTCAACGTTGGACATAGCAGTACTTCCTTATCCGCTGCCCTAGGGTACTGTAAAGCCCGTGATATTCAGAACCAAAAGCACCATGTGGTGGCTGTCATTGGCGATGGAGCTCTTTTGAATGGATTGTCCTTTGAAGCCTTAAACTACACAAAAGACGCCCATACCAAAGTGATATACATACTGAATGATAACAAAATGTCCATCGGCCATCGTGTTGGAGGCTTTGCATCTCATTTGGCCAAATTAAGCTCTAGCCAGGCATATAACAGCTTGAAGAAATATATTAAAGAATCCTGCGCCTCTATACCTCAGGGTCAGTCAATAGAAAATGTTTTGGCTAAATTTAAGGACCATATAAAATCCCTGGTGAAACCTGACAATATCTTTGACGAACTTGATATCAATTATTGGGGCCCCTTTGACGGACATAACATAGAGGAAATGGAAACGGTTCTTAAAATGGCAAAAAGCTATCATAAGTCCGTACTGATCCATGTAGTGACGAAAAAGGGGAAAGGGCTTCCCTGTGCTGAAAAACATCCTGATACCTATCATGGAGTACCTGTAAATGGATTTGTAAAAAAAACTACAGGTACAAGCTGGAGTGCTTCCGCTACTGAAGTATTATGCTCAATGGCAGAAAAGGATTCCCGTATAGTCTGTCTCACAGCAGCCATGAAGAATGGAACCCGCCTCGATGAATTTGCCCTCCGTTTTCCCGACCGTTTCTTTGATGTGGGAATAGCCGAAGAGCATATGCTTACCATGGCGGCCGGGATGGCGGCCGGTGGGCTCAGACCGGTTGTGTTCATCTATTCCACCTTTCTTCAAAGGGCTATGGATCAGCTGGCCCACGATATCGCCCTTCAAGATCTCCCTGTGGTCATAGCCGTGGATAGAGGAGGCCTTGTCGGTGAAGACGGGGAAACGCATCAGGGACTTTTTGATATTGCCTGGTGCAAAACTATACCTAACGTAAATATGCTTATTCCTAGAGACAGGATAGATCTCGAAAAAGCCTTTCAGTTCGGCCTGGCTCACCATAAGCCAACAATCATCCGATATTCAAGGGGAATTGCCCCGGAAGCAATAATTCGTCATGAGACAACGCCGGCACTATCCCCTTTTCAGAGTGAAATCCTGATGGATGGTAAGGAGTGGACCCTTATAGGGATGGGGGCGACCATTGATCTCTGCCTGAAAAGCCGGGAAAGGGCCATAGAGGAAGGAGTACCAGCCCCATCTGTTATGGACCTTCGATGTGCCAAACCCCTGGACTGGACCACCCTTGACAAAACCCTCCAAAAGGATAACCTCGTAATCATTTTGGAAGAGGGGTATAAATTCGGCGGGGTAGGCGAAGCCATTGCGTCCAGAAGCGCAGAATTCGCTTTTAAAGCCCGTGTTCTCCCTTTAGGGATCCCCGATCTCTTCGTTCCTCACGGAACACCCGCAATTCAAAGAGAATACTGCGGCTTAACGTATCAGAGAGTGGTGAATTGTTATAAAGAAGAAGCTCAAAGAAAGAGTCGATAAACTTATTGTAGAAAGAAAACTGGCTGCAACAAGGGCGAAGGCTCAGGCTCTTATTCTGGAAGGCAAGGTCTTCTCGTCCCAGCAAAAAATTGATAAAGCTGGAACCTTGCTTCCGGAAGACGCACCTCTTGAAATAAGAACAAACGAGAGTGAATGGGTGAGCAGAGGCGCCTATAAACTTCTACGGGCTCTTGAGGTTTTTTCTGTGGATCCGAAAGGCAAGGTTTGCATGGATTTGGGAGCGTCTACCGGTGGTTTTACAGATGTTCTTCTTGCTAGAGGGGCCCGTCGAGTTTACGCAGTGGATGTGGGCTATGGCCAGTTAGCCTGGAAATTGCGAAACGATTCAAGAGTGGTCGTTATGGAACGAACTAACGCCCGCTATTTGCAGCGGGAGCATTTTGATGAGCCTCTGGACATGGTGACCATTGATGCTTCCTTTATTTCATTGAAGCTCCTCCTCCCTGTAGTTGACAGTCTTATTTCAAAGGGAGGAAGTATAATATGTCTTGTAAAACCACAGTTCGAGGCAGGGAAAGACCGCCTTGGTAAGGGTGGAATCGTTCGAAAGCCCGAAATTCATAAAGATATTCTCACGGAGGTTGCATTTTTTATAGAAGAACAAACAACATTGCGGCTTAAGGGAGCTACATGGTCTCCCATAAAAGGGCCAAAAGGAAACATAGAGTTTTTATTCTACCTGCAAAAAAATGGGCATGGGAATTCTCATGCCATTGATTTTGATACACTAGTAGAAGAAAGCCATAGAACTCTTATAAATTGAGAAGAAAGGGAAGAGAATTGATGGAAAAGAAGATTGGCATGCTCGTCAACACACAAAAGAAAGGTGCACTCGATATGGCCAACCGTCTTGTTCAATGGGGGAAAAAGAAAGGAATAGTTTTTCTCTTTCCACCCCACGAAGCTTCCATATTGGGGGTGCAAGCGACTCCTGACGACGTATGGAAATCCACAATAGACTTCGCTGTGGTTATTGGCGGTGATGGTACCTTTCTACGGGCAAGCCGATATATACTCAATCACTCTATTTCCCTATATGGTATTAATCTCGGACACCTAGGATTTCTAGCTTGCGGGAAACCAGAAGAAGCCGAAGCTGACCTGGAACAGATTTTACGTGAAGAATACGCACTGCAGCAGCATCGTATCCTTGAGGGAATTATCTGGAGGGAAGGACGGCGCAAGCATACGCTCTATGCCCTCAACGATCTCGTTCTTACCAAAGGGGCCTTTGCCAGAGTCATTACTATAGAAATCCGCATAGACAATCGTTATTTCAATATGTTACCGGCAGATGGCGTTATTGTTTCCACTCCTACAGGTTCAACCGCGTACGCTCTTTCAGCGGGAGGGCCCATTGTGCCTCCCCATGTTCCTTGTATGGTGCTTGCTCCCATCTGTGCCCACACCTTATATGCCCGTCCCGTTATCGTAGGAGAAAATGACGTTATCAGCCTCATCCCTCGTGGAACCCATCGTGACCTTATGCTAACCCAGGATGGGCAGCTTGGATATGAGATTTTGCCAGGAGACCGTATCGAGCTTTCTCTTTCCCGAGATAAAGTTGTCAATGTCGTGACACTGCCTCAAAGAACATACTTTGATCTCCTACAGGAAAAGCTGAAGTGGGGACAAGGTATCGAGCGAAACGAAAACAAGGAGTGAGGCCGGTGCTCGAAGAGCTTTCGTTACGAAATATAGGAGGGCTGGATTCTGCCCACCTACACTTTAAGGGGCGTTTTATAGCCATTACTGGTGAAAGCGGCGCGGGGAAAAGCAGCATTGTGAGGGCTCTGGAGTTTGCCAGTGGCAAGAGGGCCCAATCTGAGCTGATTCGGGCCGGTGAGGAAGAAGCAGAAGTAATTGCCCTTTTTTTCTGCCCTAGAACCCTTCAGTTACCAGAAGAGATAAGCTCTGAAGAGGGAAACCTCTTTTTAAAACGAGTCTTTACAAGAAATGGACGAGGAAAGACCTTCATACAGGGAAAGCTTTTTCCTCTCTCACTTTTTAATGAAGTGGCAGCACCCCTATTGCGCATACAAAGCCAGTTCGCACAACTTGAGCTTCTTGATTCAGACAGACAACGGGACATACTCGACAGTTATGGCGGCGAAGAAATAATTTGTCTGAAAAACGAATTACGTTCCGTCTTTTCTAATGCTCTGTTGAAAGAGAAGGAGCTGCGGTCCATAGAAAAGAAACAAAAGGAAGTTATAGATCGATATGAGAATGCCAATTCGATCCTTCAGTCCTTTAAGAACATTTCTCCTGAACCCAACAGCGAGGCGATATGGGAGGGACGTCTTGAAAGGATATCTAAAAGCATAGATGAACATACCAAACTAGAGCAGATACTCGCGTGGTTAACAGGAGGAAAAACTGGGGAGGGCATCACTGACTCTATAGAGAACCTGTGCCTCGAGTTGACTCAGATTATTTCCCCTGATACTGAAAAGGGCTCTAAATATCAAGAGCTGGGGAACAGCGCCCTTGTCTTCTTACAGAAACTTTCCCAAAGTTTAACCGTTCTTTTATCAGAACAATCACTTTCGGATCTTTATGCCGAGCAGGAAGAAATTGAAAATAAATTAGGAACGCTGCGAAAGCTTAAGCGTTTGGCAGGCGTCAGGACCCTTGAAGAACTTACCAACTATTGCAAAGAGGCTGAAATGAACCTGACATGGCTCAATGAGAGCTATCGGCGCTCAGAGCAAAGTGGAGCAGAAGCAAAGAAACTGAGAAGAGAAGCGAGCAGACTGGCACTTGAGCTCAGAAAGAAGAGGGAAAGAACAGCCCGTTCCCTTGAAGAGGCTGTCAACCATTCTCTCCGGGACATGGCCATGGAGGATATAACATTTTCAATAACCCTCTCAGACCTTGGCAAGATTAAAAGTACCGGTGCTGATGAAATCTCGTTTTTAATGGCAAGCGGAATGATGCCTCCTGGACCGGTAATGAAAATAGCCTCAGGAGGGGAGTTGAGCAGGCTGTTGTTAGCTTTGCAACTGGCCCTTCCTGATAGCCAACTTCCTGGAACCCTCGTATTTGATGAGGTTGAAGCTGGGCTGGGGGGGAAAGCCGCGGTTTTAGCCGGATACAAGCTCAAACAACTTGCAGAAAAGTGCCGGGTAATATTAATCACCCATGAAGCTACTATAGCGGCATTAGCTGAACAACACTTTGTAGTGGCCCGACAGGAAAATAAAAGCTTTATTAAAGAAATAGAAAAGGACGAGCGGGTACTTGAGATTGCCAGGATGCTTTCGGGAAACACAACTCTTCTTGAAGCCCAGGAGCATGCCGGTAAACTTCTATCTCAATAGTTGACTTCTTATTCGAAGAAACGTACAATGCTAAAGCTTATGTATAAATAACGCTTGGGATAGGTTTAAAAGCGAAAGCTACCTACACATACCCAGCGGGAGGAGGACATTTCTTAATGTATGCTATTGTAGAAACAGGTGGGAAACAGTATAGGGTAGAGTCTGGAGACGTAGTGCGTATCGAAAGCCTTCACGTAGATGAAGGGGCATCTCTGGTCTTTGATAAGATTCTTATGGTATCTAATGACAGTGAAGTTCAGGTGGGGACACCTTATCTTTCTGACGCAACAGTAAATGCTACTGTCGTTCGGCACGGAAGAGCCCCAAAGATTCTTGTCTTCAAGTATAAAAGCAAGAAGAATTACCGACGGATGAGGGGACATCGTCAGAATTTTACAGAAGTTAAAATCGACTCCATCAACGCCTAGATAAGGCGTAACGATCTCTCACAGTTATGACAATTATTACTATTACAAGACAAAGCGGGGAGATCGTTTCAGTGGAAGCAATGGGGCACTCTGGATACGCTAAAGCAGGAAGTGACATTGTTTGTGCAGGAATATCAGCACTTGTTCAAGCTTTAGCAGTGGGAATCAAAGAGGTGGCCTGCGTCGAGAAAGCTTCTTTTTTAGTGGATGAAGAAAACGCCACCATAAAAATATGGTGGCCCAGAACCGAAAAAAAAGAGATACAGGTGCTGGCTGAAACAATAGTTTTATCTCTAAAGACAATTTCTGAAAGTTATGCCGGTTATGTTAAATTTATGGAGGTGCGAAAATAATGCGTATCAATTTTTTTGATCTGCAGTTCTTTGCTCATAAAAAGGGTCAGGGAAGCACAACAAACGGCCGAGACAGCATTGGCAAACGGCTTGGAATAAAGAAATACGCAGGGGAAGTAGTGAAAGGCGGAAATATCCTTGTTCGTCAGCGCGGGACAAAAGTCCATCCTGGCTTGAATGTGGGGCGCGGTAAGGATGACACTCTTTTTGCTCTTTCAGCAGGAGTTGTGAAATATCATACAAAAGGTGACAGAAAATTTGTTTCTATAGAAACTATGTAACCCTTATGACGGTAAATTTTATGTCATTTAAGTTTATATTTTGTATATAAAAACAAGGGCCTTGCAGATTGGCCCTTGTTTTTCATTAGAACACCGGATGGTGGTAAAGTATGAAATTTGTTGATCTAGTACGTATTATGGTCAGAGCCGGACGAGGCGGAAACGGCTGCATTAGCTTTCGCCGTGAGAAGTTTGTCCCAAAAGGCGGCCCAGATGGAGCTAACGGCGGCAACGGTGGGAATATCATTCTCAAAGCAGTAGAGGGCATTCATACCTTAGCTGACTTCGAATTTGAAAAGAAATTTAGAGCAGAACATGGTGAACCTGGACAAGGACAAAAGAAAGTCGGTAAGACAGGCAAAGACCTTATTATTCTCGTCCCCTGTGGTACTATAGTATACGATGAGAATACTGGCGAACCACTCGCCGACCTTGTAGAACCTGGCGACCAGGTAGTAGCAGCAAAGGGAGGCAAGGGAGGCAGAGGGAATATGCATTTTGCAACCTCTATGAGAAGGGTTCCAAGATTCTCAGAAAAAGGCGATGAAGGAGAAGAAAGAAACCTGCGGCTTGAACTCAAACTCATTGCAGATGTCGGATTAGTAGGCCTTCCTAATGCAGGGAAATCAAGTCTTTTGGCCGCAATTTCCAATGCGCGGCCTAAGATAGCTGGATACCCCTTTACAACACTTTCTCCTAATCTAGGGATCCTTGCGGTAGATGACGATCGAATTGTAGTCGCAGATGTGCCTGGACTAATAGAAGGCGCGCACGAGAATAAAGGGCTGGGTATATATTTTCTCCGCCATATAGAGCGGACCCGTGTTCTTATTCATGTTCTTGACCTAAGTGTGGGCACCCCAGAGGATGTGCTTTACCAATGGGAAGTCATTTGCAGTGAATTTAAAGCCTATAAGGAAAGTCTTCTAGAAAGGCCTTATATGGTGGTGGGCAACAAGATAGATATAGAGCGAGGCCGTGAAAATGCCCCAGCTATAGAGTCTTTTATGAAAGCCAGGAATATCCCCTATTACAACACAAGTGCCATTACTGGCGAAGGGATAGCCGAGTTTATGGGAAATATCGTAGCACTGTGCAGAGAACATACCAGGCCTCACAGCGAGATACGTCTATTTGAAACTCTGGAACACCCAGAAGAAAGAACTGCAACTTCAAGAAGAAGATTTGAAAAGGCCCGTGTTGTCAAACTTGAAGATGACGCTGGATTCAGAGTCATCCATGAAGGACTGGAAAAAATACTGAAGCGTTACGATTTTGAACAGGACGACGCGTTGTATCATTTCGCAAGGCTTCTCAAAAAATATCGTATTGAAGAGCTTTTGGAAAAAGAAGGTGCCAAAGAAGGAGATACAGTGGTTATAGGGGAAATAGAATTCGAATACCAACCCGAACAGGTTCAAGAGTAAAAGCGGGAGGACAATGCTTGTGAATTTGGACGGACATGTGATTCGAACTAGAAAAATAGGAATAATGGGTGGGACATTCGATCCCATCCATTATGGACATCTTCTGGCAGCGGAAGAAACCTTTTTTGCGTTGGGTCTTGATGAGGTAATATTTGTCCCTACCGGAGATCCACCACATAAACGCATGAAGGGCGTTTCCTTAGCGGAAGATCGCTATACTATGACACTATTGGCAACGCTTGCCAATCCTCATTTCAAACTGTCGAGGATTGAAATTGACCGCAAAGAGTCTAGCCATACAGTAGACACGTTGCGGGAGATGCGCCATTGGTACGCACCGGATAGCGTTCAGTTTTTCTTTATTACTGGCCTTGATGCCGTGCTAAACATCACTACATGGAAAGAATACAAGACTCTTCCTACGTTATGCAAGATTGTTGCAGTTAATAGACCAGGCTACCAAACAGAAAAATTGGGGTTACTTCCTGATCTATTGCCAGAAGAGTTTAAAGGACATGTTATACCTCTTGAAACGCCTCTTCTTTCCATTTCCAGCACAGAAATTAGGAAACGCATTGAAAGCGGAAAAAACATACGCTATTTAGTGCCGGAGCTTGTAGAACGGTATATCTATAAAAAAGGTCTATACAAAAGGATTGGGCGGTGAGTGGAATGAAAATCACCAAAATCGCGTTAATTGCCACTTTAGCTGTACTTTCAATAGGAGCAGGTGTTTTCTTTCGACTGCAAAACATTGTTGCCCCTCAACCAGAACATATAAAAGAAAGTATTTCCTATGACAAGGAAACTGGGAATATAAATGTTCTCGTAGTAGGCATTGATGATGTGGAAGGAGGACATCGCTCTGATACCATTGGACTTGCGACCATTGACATAGACGATAAAATTGTTCGTTTCATGTCTCTCCCAAGAGATACACGAGTACAAATCCCGGGGCATGGCTGGCAAAAACTCAATCACGCCTATGCTTACGGTGGAACTGACCTGTTACGGCAAACCATTATCAATTATCTTGGTCTTCCAATTAATTATCATGTACTGGTCAACTATGAAAGCTTCCCTAAAATAGTTGACATGATTGGTGGAGTAGAGATCAACGTGGAAAAAAGACTATACTATCAGGATAAGGCAGGAAAACTTTTCATCAATATACCTAAAGGACTGCGACAAATGAACGGAAAGACAGCCCTTGAATATGTACGTTTTAGAAATGATGCCTTGGGAGATATTGGAAGAGTGCAGCGACAACAGCAATTTATCAAAGCAGTCATGAAGAAGGTACAATCACCAGAGATGCTGCCAAAGCTGCCAGACTTCGCAAAGGAGATCCTTAATCTCGTCAATACGAACATGACAATGACCCAGGCAGTACAGTTGACTTCCTATCTCAGAGATATAAATACTCAAAATATGGCATTTTTTACATTGCCAGGAAAAGCCGCTTATATATCTAATGTAAGCTACTGGCTTGGAGACCTCGCTGCGGCATCAACGTTACTCAGCGGCCCGTTGCCTGGAGAAGAAAGTGCCGCAGAAGAAGCCGCAACTCAAACAGCAGCTATACAGACAGTAGAAGAACAGAACTTAATGGAACTTGTAAAAAAGCTGAACATGCCTATAGCTATTCTTAACGGAGACGGGCAAGCGGGACTAGGCAAGACAGCATCTTCCTATTTCCAAAAAGCCGGAATTGACGTCGCCTATGTAGGAAATGCCAAACATTATGACTACCATTATTCAAGCATACAATACCCGACCAAAAAGGGCGATGAAGCACAGCAAAACGCAAATATACTCAAAGAGATCTGTGGTATTTCGAATCAGCTTGTACAAGTAAACGAAACAATAGCCCACGTAACGCTTGTACTTGGACACGATAAGGATACAATATTAAATAGAGTAAAGAACATTACAACAAAACAGTAAAGGGAGGGATCATCCGCGAATGAGTGATAAAAAGGAGTTAGTGAACCAATATATGTTTTTACTTGACGCTCTGGCCGATAAAAGGGGCCTAGATATTACCCTGATGGATCTTGGGGAAAAATCAACCATATCAGATACCTTTATACTCGTGACGGCCAATTCAGATATTCATATGGGAACCCTGCTAAACGCGACAGAAGAAGCACTCGACAAAAAAGGGGTGTCATCGATTATAGAAGGACGCAACAGCACCCAGTGGTGCCTGATAGATGCGGGAAACATTGTTATTCATATATTTAGCCGCAAGGGACGAGAATTTTATCATTTAGAAAAGGTCTGGGGAGATTGTCCTTCTTATTCATACGAATATCTTGACTAATAAAATTTAAAGCTCAATTTTTTTCTTAAAAGAATTATAAGTAGAAATTGAAGCTCAAAGAGCAAAGAGATCCGTAAACTACCTGCGGATCTCTTTTTTATTATTTTTAACAAGAGCTAAATGAGGAGAGAAGTAAAGGAGTGTAGTTTTAGATAGTGTCATATAATGTATCTTATGTTGCGTAAAAGGTCGTTTTAAAGTCATAATCGGTACGCTTTTTAAACTTTTGACATTTTCGCTAAATAGGCCCTTTTTGCCAATTATTTCTCTCTATTTATACTTAAACAACAAGCCAAGCACAAAATTGCACTTTTCTTCGTGCTCGGCTTGTTGTTAGAAGGAATAGAGGGGATAGATTGAAACTATGCTTTATGTTACTTCATATCTCTGGCCTGAACCCAGATAACAGCATCTTGACTTAACTCCTTGCCTTCATGTGTATTCTTAGGCCCTACACCGAGGGCCGCAAATCCCCACCAGCCTTTACGAGGAATGCCGAAGGTGAAACAACCATTTGCATCGGCTTTAATCGTCATCGTAACAAATGCATCCTGTGGAGCTTCTACATGGGCTTCTTTTGCAAAACTGTTTTTATCCATAAGTGGTTCATGATTTAAATATTCAACTTCAATTTCGGCAAAAGGAACGGGATTGCCTTCGCTTTTGACAATACCTCTAAATACATTTCCTGTCCAAAGTGCATAGGGTTTGTCAAGGGGAACTATTTCAGCCGGAAGTCCCATTTCTCCATCCCAATCCGTAGGAATTCCGGCAACATTAACTACAACTTTTGTCATTTGCTGGATGTAGGCATCCTCCTGTGCTTCGAAATAAGGAGCTGGGATGAGACAAAATACAAAATCTCCCATACCTCTAAGCTTGTAAGACCGTTCAAAAGCTTTTTCACTATTAGTAAGGCTTGTCCAGGTAATCTGTTTAGTTTCTTTGAGCAAATTTGTCTTTTTTTCTTTGTGAACCACATAAAATGCTTCAGGCTGCTCCATTTTCATAGTATGGCCAGCTTCAAAGGGATGGGTAAACACTAGTTTAAGATCAATATCCCCGCCTTTTTCAAGGGCACTCTCGGAAGTATACACCATTTGAAAGTGCGCAAAGGCCGGAAGAGCAAAAACACAAACCATGATACCTGTTAAAAGTGCTTTGGTTGCATTCTTTATCATCATCATTTTCTCTCCTTTGCTTTGTCAATCACAACTATTAACGATATAATCTTTGGTGTTCTATGCACGGTTTTACTCATTTTCAAGTGGCCGCTACCAAGGAAACGAGCGCCGTTTCCTTGGTAGCGCTTTTTTCAGTCTGTGATATCCTCACCTTTTACTTCAACAATGTGACCTGGACCTGCGTCAAAAACTACAACAAAAGGAACGTCTGGCTTTTCAAAACAGAACTCACTCAACTCATCCATTTTTCCTTCTATAAGAACTTCTCCATCACTATCCTGGACCGTCATTTTTACTCCTGTTGCAGACGAACCATCGGAAAACCCGCCTTCACATGTAATTGTTCCGTCTCCATTCAAGTAGCAATAGCACATAGGAGTGTGTGCCAAAGCTCCCGTACTCATTACAAACGACGCAAACAATGCCATTATTAAAGCTGCTAATATTTTTCGTCTCATGCGTCAATCACCTCCTTCCCCAATAAACCTTCATCAGTATATTCATCAAAAACTGTTCCTTTTATTTTCCCCAAGAGGAACGCTGTCAATAAAACCAGCCCATAAAAAACAAACATCGCTTGTTTCCCTGTTAGGCCTAAAAACATTCCTCCCGTGTAAACAATAGTTGCCAAAACAGTGCCTAATATGATGGGATATCCTAAAGCGATAAACGCCCATTTCCACCCACCAGCTTCAGAGAAGGGCTGCAATACATGGCGGATACATGGCCATAAAAATCATTAACGCCAAGGCATGAAGAGAAGTAAATCCTGCTTCTTGCTCTTTCATGCTTTCTTCAAGAGTTTGTCCTTCCTCTCGCGGTTGATAAAGCATCCCAAGAGTAGCAACACTGCTCTCTTTTGCCGCCAGGGAACTTAAAAGAGCTACGTTGACTTTCCAGTTAAAGCCAGCAAAACGTGTTATTGGCTCTAAGGCTTTTCCCGTTATGCCCAGAAAACTCTTATGCAACGTTTCATCTTTCATTTCCATCAATAAAATAGCCCTGTCTCGTTTCATCTGTTTAAAGGCTTTGCTAAAAGCTTTGCCTCCTTTTCCCTTTGCATTTAACAAGGGATAGGCATCTGGATAACGTTCTTCAAATTTTTTTTCAAATTTTTCTTTTCTTGCATCAGAGGCATTTAAAAGTACCCGTTTCTGATTTTTATAGCGCTCTTCAACAGCAAGATAACGAACAATATTTGATTCAGAACGAAGCTGTTCATAAAAGGGCGTCCCTTCAATTCGAGAAAGAAAAGAAACGTTTATCTGTTCTGCCCGATTTCTATAGTCACTTTTTCGCTCTTCATTTAGAGAAGGATAATTTGTCAAAAAGAAAACTACAACGGCGACGATCATAATGATTGTGATAACTTTTTTTACAAACAACCAGGTTCTTTCCACAGATCTCACAACAACACCACGTACAGTGGGAATATGATAAGGCGGCATTTCGAGCACAAAGGGTGAGCTGGGTCTGTTTTTAAGCAAAGTCAACGTTAAAATTTTGGCTACAGAAAGAGCTAAAATAATAGTAATCGTTGAAATGAAGAACATGGCTGTAGCTTTTTCTTTCGCGAAATAAATACTGACAAGCAGTGTATAGAGGGGAACCTTGGCCAAACAATTCATTAGAGGTACAACAAGAATTGTAGCCAGCCTTGCTTTTTCATCAGCTATAACACGAGTTGCCATGACACCAGGAACAGCACATCCGCCTACAAAAACGCCACCCAGGATAAGAGGCAAAGTCGATTGCCCATGTAATCCAAAACGTCTAAAAAGTTTGTCTAGAATAAAAGCCATTCTCGGCATGTACCCCACGTCTTCGAGAACTGCGATCAGCGCAAAAAGCACTAAGAAAATAGGAATATAAATTAGCACGGAATTTATACTCGTAATTACATTTAATACAAGGATGCGTATGAGCGGTTCCTGGAAAAAACTGCCCGTGGGAAGAAATACCTCTACAGCATTACGAAATCCTTCGAGAAAAGGTATCATATAGTTTGTCAGTTTATATCCCTGTACAATAGACAACTCATACAAAAGGTAAATAATGCCGGCCAGAATAAGAGGACCCCAAATTCTGCTGCATACAAGCCTGTCGATTCTGTCTGTTAATGTAACAGAAACTTCCTTCGTTCTTATAACACAACTCTTTTCTATTTTTTCGGCAGCAATATGTCGTCTGAAGGCAATAAATCCTCTTGGAGTGTCATCGTGTTTTTTTTCAAAGTCCTCAACAACACTTTCCACAAAGGTCAACACTTTTTCGGGATCAGAGCAGTTATTTAATACTATTTTTTTTGCTACCTCATCTTCTTCAAGCAACTTTATTGCCAGCCATCTAAAAGGCACCTTGAAGAAGCTTTCTCTGATAGCTTCTTCAAGCCTCAATGAAAGGTCATCAAGATAGGGAGCAAGAACTCCGTAATCCACTTCAAAAACATCTTTACTCTCTTGTTTTCGCACTGTGCTTGAAGCTTCAAGGATGCTATCTTTTAACTCTTTTTTACCTTGCCCCTTATTGCCAACTGTTGTAACAACAGGAATATTCAATGCTTTCGCGAAGGCATCAGCATCAATCTTAAGCCCTCTCTTTTCAGCAACATCAACCATATTAAGGGCGATCAGGATCGGGGCTCCTATTTCTAAAAGCTGAAACGTAAGATAAAGGTGCCGTTTTAAATTTGAAGCATCGACAACATTCACGACAAGAGAGGGAGTCTGTTCTAAAATATAATCCCTTGCAATGCGCTCTTCTTCTGAATAGGAGGAAAGGCTATATGTGCCAGGCAAGTCAGTTAGAAGTGTTTTCCGGTTTTGCCAAGTAAATGAACCTGTTTTTATAGATACAGTTGCGCCTGGATAATTTGCGACAAACTGCCGCCCGCCAGTAAGCATGTTAAAGATTGTCGATTTACCGCAATTTGGCTGGCCAGCTAAAGCAATATGCATTTTTTCATGACTCATTGCTTCTCTACCTCCACAAATCTTGCCTCCTCATGCCGAATAGTAACGTGATGTCCATCTACTTTTATTTCTACAGGATCGACAAGAGGTGCGTTACGAATGACATGCACTTCCACTCCTGGGAAAAAACCGAGATCCATTAACCGTTGCCCTATTACGCCCCGAGCTCTGTTTTTACGAATTACTCCATGCTCGCCAGGCCGTAATTCATTCAAAGTAATCATGCCTTCAAGACCTGTCGTAAATGTTCTATGTGACCAATAAAACTTCCATAAAAAATGCCAACTCGCATAAAATGTTCCTCCTAACCTATAAGTTCTTCACATTCATACACATTTGATGGCCCAAAAAGTTAATTTTGTGATTGTTTACAGGATAAATAATATATGAGATTTTTAATTCTGAAGACAATGCACAATTTCTTTCTCATACTATGTCAATGTTGTGTGAAGAATACATACCCGCATTCCTTTTATATATTCGTAGAGCCTACCTGAGATTGCACTGAGGCAAGTATGTAGAATTTAAAAGCAGCAACGTAAACACCGCCTTAATGTTTTATCTATCAAACATAAAGAATTATACTCCGGCATGTTTGATTGGTCAAACATGCCGGAGGGAAACAATGTAGGCCCAGAATAAAATTCTGGGCCTACATTAACCAATCGTATTTATAAAAGATTTGTGAATTATTTTTTATCCTCTATGAAGTGATTCGTGAATAATTTCAAGCATAGAATCTGCTGTAATGGACGCTCCGCCAATAAGGGCTCCATCAATATCAGGTTCTTCAAGAAGGCTCGCAACATTTGCTGCTTTTACACTGCCGCCATAAAGTATATGGACGTCTCGATGTCCCTCCCCTTCAATGTCAATATTACCGTAATTACATAAAAGTGTGCGGGCATAGGAACATGCTTCTTCTGCATTTTCAGGGCTGGCTGTACGGCCTGTGCCTATGGCCCAAACAGGTTCGTATGCCCAAATTGTTTTTTTGATCTCTTCTTTTGTAAGGCCATTGACGGCCTTAAGAATTTGCCGCTCTATTACTTCAAAGGTTAAATCGGACTCCCTCTCCGAAAGAGTCTCTCCAAAACAAAGAACAGGTGTTAAACCATGATGGAGAGCCGCCTGCAATTTTTTATGAATAAGGTCGTCTGTTTCACCCATTATGTGCCTTCGCTCACTGTGGCCAATGAGGACATGACTACATCCCGTTTCTTTAAGCATTGGGAGTGAAATTTCGCCAGTAAACGCCCCTTTATCTTCATAAAAGCCATTTTGTCCCCCGAGAAAAATCCCTTTTTTAACGTTTTGAGCAAGAATTTCTGCGCCTACATACAGTGAAGTAAAAGGTGGGAAAATACAAACCTCTAAAAAACTTCTTTCCAGCTGGTCACAAATGACTGCGTCCTCACATATCTGCGCGGTGAGATCTTTAAAGAATATTTTCGTTTCTTCCAGGCCGTTGTTCATTTTCCAGTTTCCAAAAAGAAATATCTTTTTCACAGGAAAAAACTCCTTCCTTTTTGATCTTCTTTTAAAATTGAGACGGGAGCTTTTGGCTTCCCGTCTCCTCTAGTTGCGATCTATCTTTTATCTGGCCTTCGCTTATTGTGTTTCTAATAGAGGTTCAATGCCGGGCAATATTTTCCCTTCACAAAATTCCAGGCTTGCGCCGCCCCCGGTCGAAACGTGGGTTACCTTTTCTGAAAATCCTAATTTCTTGACAGCTGAGGCCGTATCCCCGCCACCCACTACGGTTACGCCACCATTTTTTGTACATTTTTCTACCGCTTCTGCAACAAGACGGGTTCCTTCTGCAAGAACAGGGTTTTCGAATACGCCCATGGGACCGTTCCAAAGGATCGTTTTGGCCTTTTCAATATATGAAGCAAACAAAGCGGCTGTTTCTTTGCCAATATCAAGCCCCATATCAGAAGGAGAAATCTCATTTACAGAAACCTCTTTTCTGGGAGCGTCACTTTCTAAAGAATCAGCCACAGCTGTATCCACTGGAAGTACAATATCTACGCCTATCTCTTTGGCCTTATTCAGCATTTGACGAGCAAAATCTGCCTTGTCCTCTTCATAGAGGGAATGTCCGATATTTTTACCCTGAACGGCAAGGAAAGTATAGGCCATGCCGCCGCCAATAAGAATTGCCGACACTTTGGTGAGAAGGTGGTCAATTACTTTTATCTTATCTGATACTTTCGCTCCACCAAGAATCAATACAAAAGGTTTCTCAGGGGCCTCGCTTACAGCACTGAGCATTTCAATCTCTCTGGATATGAGATGCCCGGAAAAGGAGGGAAGGTATTCCATTACACCTCTTGTTGAAGCATGAGCCCTATGAGAAGCGCTAAAAGCGTCCATTACAAATACCTCAAAGGGATGTGCGAGTTTTTTTGCAAAATCAGAATCGTTCTTTTCCTCTTCTAGGTAAAACCGGGAGTTCTCCAAAAGAATGACCGTACCAGCAGGGGCAGAGTCTACCGCGTTTTTTACTTTCTCTCCAATGACGTCATCTACAAAAGTCACAGGGCATCCCAAGGCACTCTCAATCTTTTCTACAACATGGCTTAAAGACAGGGAATCAACCCTTTTACCCTTCGGGCGTCCTAAGTGAGAAACAAGGGTAACTTTTGCTCCCCAATCAAGAAGCTGGCGAATAGTGGCAACGTGAGCATTAATTCTTGTCACGTCAGTAACTATCCCATCTTTTAAAGGAACATTGAAGTCTACCCGCATGAGTACCTTTTTATTTTCTACATCTTGACGAGAGAATTCTCGTAGCTTCATTCCTTACAGCCCTTTCTTGATCATATAGTTTACAAGATCAATACAACGGCAGGTGTAGCCCCACTCGTTATCGTACCAGACCAAGATTTTTACCATGTTGCCAATAGACATGGTATGCCGGGCTGCAAAGATAGAAGAGTGCTGATCTCCGATAAAATCAGAGGAGACCAGATCGTCTTCTTCATACACCACATAATGGTTCATGTCGCCTGCTGCTCGTTTTTTCACCGCCTCGTTTACTTCCTGGGCTGATACTTCTTTGTTAAGTTCAGCAACAAGGTCTACAACTGAAACGTCAGGAGTGGGAACACGAAGGGCTATACCGTTCAACTTGCCTTTGAGCTCGGGAATGACAAGTCCAATCGCTTTAGCTGCTCCAGTAGATGTGGGAACCATGGAGAGAGCTGCAGCTCGGCCGCGGTGGAGTTTCTTATGGGAAGAATCCATCAATTTCTGATCATTTGTATAGGCATGGGTAGTTGTCATAAGGCCTCGGGCTATACCGAACTCTTCGTTGAGGATCTTCGCCACAGGAGCGAGACAGTTTGTAGTACATGATGCATTTGAGACCACATGATCCTTTTCAGGGTCATAAAGACCTTCATTAACGCCCATGACAAAAGTAGGGATCCCTTCTCCACTTCCCGGCGCTGTTATAACAACTTTCTTCGCTCCCGCTTTTAAATGTGTCTGAGCTCCTTCGAGATCCTTAAAGATGCCTGAAGACTCTATCACGATGTCAACTCCAAGATCGCCCCAGTTTAATTCAGAAGGATCCTTATGGGCTAGAACTTTTACCCTGTTGCCATTGACGATGAGATCGTCTCCATCAACCTGAACCTCGCCGGGGAAACGGCGGTGGATGGAATCGTATTTAAACATATAAGCCCTCTGTTCGGGGGTTGTACGGCTATTTGTCGCCACTATCTCAAAAAGACCCTCCTGGTCATATTGATACATAGCACGTAAAGCAAGTCTTCCAATGCGGCCAAAACCATTGATAGCAACTCTAACCTTCTTCATTATGCAGCACCCTTTCTATATATACATTGTAATAAATTCTAATAAAATATTATTTCTCGAAACTTATTATATACCGTGAGGCAATTGCTCAGCCATTTCCTTTAGCTTTTGCCAACGGTATTTGACAGTACTTTTACTTACTGGTTTTGAAAGTAATTGTCCCAACTCTGTCAAAGTAGCGCTAGGATATTGCATCCGTGTTTCTATAAGCTCTTTCAAAGGTTCTGGCAAAGTCGCCCAGACCTTTTCGTTCTGAAAGACTTTTGCTATTTCGAGCTGCCACTCAGCAGCCTCAAGAGTTTTTCGTATGTTGGAAGCATCGCAATTCACAAGTCTATTCGCTCTGTCACGCATAGCCCGAACAATGGCCTTTTCCTCTAATTTCAAAGATGTATCAAAAAGTTTAAAGTTGCTTAGCAATGTAACAATTTTCTCTTGATCTCGTAAAAGCAATTCATATTGTTCGTCCACCATACGCTTGCCCATGGGGAAATGATTGTTTTTCAAAAGGGATAAGACCATGTCCATCAATCTATAGAACCTGAAGCGGAAGGCAAGGTAATATCCGCTTTTAGGCACATATAAAGAGCCGCAATTTCCCCATACTCCCCGCAGCCATGCCCAATCATTTTTTCTTTTAGCGTTTTCTCCCCAGACAACAACTTCAGCTATTAGTGTTTGGGGAATGGAAAGAGTTACGTTTCCCTTAAAACTGGCTGGAACGTTAAGGATCGTTGGCAGTTCAACTCTCTGCCCCCATCGGGAATGGGACCAGATTCTTCTTAAACGCCGGAATACCCATAGTCGCCGCCCTGAAAGGATAACTAATCGTTCCTTTGTTAAAAATTCAGGTGACGCAGGCATAAGTCCCCAAAGGACTCCTGCTACTTCTGAATCTGCATTTGTACTGGAAACAGGAGAGAAAACCCATTCGTCCCACATCGTTTCACTAATGCTCTTCATGGCGTGGTTACACTTCTTTCAAATCTCTGCATATTCTCATAAGAGTTTCTGAAAGGGCCTGCCCATCATGGCGGACCACAGATTCTTCATAGACCTTAACGTAATTTCCTTCAATAATATGACAGCCTTTTTCCAGAATCCTTTCCCGTTGAGATTCATCTAAATATAATGGAACCGCTCCTTCATTGAGATAGGCCTGAAGAAGGGCTTCCGGTATCGACCCGTTATTGACCACCACATAATCCGGAACTGCCTTCACCGCTCTTTCGACCCATTCTAAGTGGTGCAGTATATTCATTCCATCTGTTTCTCCTGGCTGAGACATAAGATTGGCAACGTAAACTCTGGGAAGAGGCGATTCCTGAATTTTCTGGGCAACTTTCGGCAAAAGCAAGTTCGGTAATACACTGGTAAAAAGACTTCCTGGCCCCATAACAATAAGATCTGCTTCCTCTATGGCCCGTATCACATCAGTAAGTGGCCGGGCGTCTTGTGGCTCAAGCCATATATCCTTCAAATTTTTTCCGCAGGAAGAAATTTGCAGTTCCCCACGGCATAGCTGCCCGTCCACTGTTTCAGCTATAAGGGAAACCGCTTCAGTTGTTACCGGTAAAACCTTACCTCGAATGGCGAGAAGATGATTCATTTCTTCTACGGCAACACGGAAGTCGCCGGAAAGCTCTGTAACTGCCAAAAGAATGAGGTTCCCAAGGCTATGGCCGGAAAGATCTCCTCTATCGAATCTAAAATCAAGAATATTGCGAAGGGCATTATCATTTTCTGCCAGGGCAACAATACAGTTTCGAACATCCCCTGGGGGGAGAACGCCCCATTCCTGCCGCAAACGGCCGGAACTTCCTCCCTCATCTGTGACAGCCACTACTGCTGTAATGTTTCTTGTGAAAGATTTAAGCCCCAAAAGCAAGGTAGAAAGTCCCGTTCCACCGCCAACAGCTACAATGTGAGGCCCCATGGACAGTCTATACTCTACTACCTTTGCCATAACATCTTTTTTAGGAGAAGGACGAAAAAGACTTACTTTCCTATTTTTAAAAGAGAGAACAAACAAGGTTAGAAAAGCTGTGATTAATCCTAGGAGATATGCTATGCGCCAATCCATTACTCTCCCACCTGGCCTCGTTCTATATCCCTGTGCCTTACCACACACCGCACGCCCTTTTTACTATAATATTCAGAAAGCCACTCCACCACTGCTACTGAGCGATGCTGGCCACCGGTGCAACCCACAGCTATATGAAAGGGTGATTTCCCTGATGAAAGGTAGACAGGAATGAGAAAATCCAAAAACTCATAACAACGGGCAAGAAATAGGCGTGTTTCCTCAGGGGTTGAAATATAGCTTTGGACATCGGGATCCTTTCCCGTTAGATGGCTGAGTAGAGGAACATAGTGAGGGTTCACTAAAAATCGCACATCCAGCATGAAATCACTATCCTGTGGAATCCCGTATTTGAAACCAAAGGACGAGAATACTACGGACGCAGTAGCTTCAGTCCGTATAAATTCAGCTATGAGACGATCTTTGAGACCTCGTATGGAGAGCCCAGATGTATCAAGTACCACATCAGCATATTCCCTCACTGGAGCCAATAAGGCTCTTTCTTTCTGGATGCCCTCGAGAACAGGTATATGGTCTCCCAGCGGATGTCTCCTTCTTGTTGTTTCAAAACGCCGTACTAGGCTTTCATCAGAGGAATCCAGAAAAAGAACCTGTACAAGAGGGATGGTCCCTTTAAGAGAATCAACGACAGAAAAAAGGTCATTAAGAAGCCGTCCCCCCCTAACGTCGACAACGGCTGCAAGTCCTTCCTGCACTGCCGCCCGGTGTTGGGAAAGGAGCTCCAGAAGCTGCGGCAACAATGCTGGAGGGATATTATCAACGGCAAATAGCCCCTGATCTTCCAGGATGTTCAATACCGTCGATTTTCCGGCTCCTGACATCCCCGTAATAATAAGACACCGGCGAACTCTGTTATTCTTAATGTCCACATTCCTTCTCCCAATCTCGTAGTATTTCAACGCCGTGTCTCAGCACTGGGACAACGGCCTCAAAGCACTCAAGAGCCCCCTTCTGACTTCCAGGAACAGCAATAATCAGGCTTTTCCCTCTTGTTACAGCAAGCCCCCTGGAAAGAATAGACCGAGGTGTATAGTAAACCGTACGACTTCGCATAAACTCCCCTATTCCCGGGATTTTCCTATGGGCTACGGCCTCCAGAGCTTCTGGCGTTACATCTCGCTCTGATAGACCCGTACCTCCTGTCACCAGAATAAGATGAAGATCCTTCTGGTCGACCCAGTGGCGGAGCTTTTTTTCTATGGTTTCCTTTTCATCGGGAACAATGGACTGTTCCTCTACGATGCCGCCAATGAGAATTACCGCTCTGGATAAAGCAGGACCAGCAGTGTCATCCCTTAAACCCTGACTTGCTTTATCACTCACCGTTAAAACACCAACACGCAGTGATCTCCATGTTTCTATTTCCGAAGATACAGAAATAAAACCACTTTGCTGCACAGAAAGTTCCCACTGAGAAGGGGCGTGTTGTCTTTCTATACGAAGCAACACGTCACTTTCTGCAAAGGCCAACAAATTCCCTATCTCCAGATCTTTAAGAAGGGAGACCCGTAAGATACAGGCCGCACCTTCATAAGCAGGCATATCTCCTGGCTTTACTATGAAAAGAGTGGCCAGGTTCCCATTAACAGAAGATTGACCATCTCCTCGCTTGTTGACATAGCATATTCCATACTCACGCCGATCCTCATTACTCAAAATACCGAGAAGTTTCATTCATGCTCCTCCTCTGAAACCCTATAATCTCCACTTTTGCCCCCAATTTTATGAAGCAATCGCACATTTTGTATCACCATACCCTTATCTATGCCTTTACACATATCATAAACTGTGAGGGCTGCTGCCATTACGCCAGTAAGAGCTTCCATTTCTACTCCAGTTACACCTTTCGAAGCCGCATTGCACGTTATCTTAATCCTGTTTTCTTTAGGCAACAGCTCACAGTGGATCTCTACCTTGTCAAGACTTATATTATGACAGAGGGGGATAAGTTCCGAAGCTTTTTTTGCAGCCATTATTCCTGCAACTTCCGCAACTTTCATTACATCTCCCTTATCTGTGGTTCCCGAAAAAAGGGCGTCTCGAATAGTTTGAGGCAATAAAACCACTCCCTCGGCAAGAGCCTCGCGTGCAGTCCTTTCTTTTCCGCCAACATCGACCATTCGCGGGTGTCCAAGGTCATCAAGGTGGGAAAATGGCTCCATGTCAAATTACCCTCCAATCCGAGACATATGTTCATCTCCCGACTCCATATCAAGCCATCGTCGGGGTTTCATCTTAATTGCCTCTATAATACCCTTTTTTACCATTTCTTCATCCCGTTCTCGTAATGCATTGCTAATGTTAACCCCCTTTTGGCTAAAAAGACATGGTAGAACTTGCCCTGTAGACGTTATGCGGAGACGATTGCATGTATCGCAAAAATGATGGGTTACCGCAGCTATAACTCCAAGACGTTGCCCTGTCAGAGTATTCACTAGATAGCGGGCAGGACCTGCATTATCTTTACTTTCTGAGGTGTCGTCCCGCCAACTGTTTGCATCCGGAAGGGATGAAAGGATGTCATCTGCGGAAATAAAACGGTTGTAATTCCAAACATCCCCATGAAGGGGCATAAACTCTATGAGACGAAGCAATACTCCTTCCCTCTCTGCAAATAATAAAAGATCGCCTATCTCATCTTCGTTAAACCCATTTATCAATACGGTGTTGAGTTTCACTATAGTGTCGCTATGAATGGCTACTGACCTGATTCCCCGAATAACATCCTGAACGTTGCCGGTGCCTGTTATGAGTTTAAATTTTTGCGGGTCCAGGGTATCAAGACTTATATTTATACTTTCAAGTTTAAGGGATAAAATATCATCTGCTACAGATGCAAGCATTGACCCATTGGTAGTAACGGAAAGGGCCGCCTGCGGGAATTCCTCTCGCACTTTTTTAAGGAATAAAGGAAACCCCTTTCTTACAAAAGGCTCCCCGCCAGTAAAACGAAGCTTGCCTGCTCCCATATTGGCAAGGACATTACAAAGGAATAATAAGTCTTCATATCGAAGGATATTTCTATGGTCGATCCACTTAATGCCTTCACGAGGCATGCAGTACTGACATCTGAAGTTACAGCGATCTGTTACTGAAATACGAATGTAATGCAGGATTCGACCGAAGGAATCCTTCAGGAGTTCCATCGATATCCCCCTAACTTATCTACGTCCCGCCTCCACTCTGGATCGTCCAGGGCATCCATAAGAGCCTGAATGCATGGATGATCTTCATATTCCTGGGGGTAAACAAGCTCGTAAGGCTCTTCTGTTATAGGAATAAAATCAAGGCCGAGAGCATCAGCAGCAGCCTTAATGCCCAGTGCAGCATCTGCTACCCCCGAAGCAATACGATTTGCGGCATCGAAATGGGTAGTAGCCTGAATTGAATATCCATTAACATCAGAAACAGCTATCCCCTTTTCTTGCAAAAGAACATCGAGGAGCACACGAGTGCCCGCCCCTGGTTGACGATTTATAAATCTAACTCCTTTTTCTGCCAGGTCTTCAATAGTTAAAACATGAAGGGGATTACCAGGTGCCACAAGGATCCCCTGTTTTCTGTAAAAGAGCAAGCGACGTTTCCACTGCTTCCCGTTAGAAAGTTTTTCAATGTATGTGTTGTTATACGATCCTTTTTCTGGATCAAGAAGGTGGCAAGCCGCAATATGACACTCGCCCCTTGCCAATGCAGACAAACCGCCAAGACTCCCAACTGAACGATAGATAAGCTCACCACCCCTTTTATGCACATAGGATCCCAGACGTTCAAAAGCGGGGTCATTCGATCCTTGGAAAAGAAGACGGCGAGTCCAATCTATTTTGCGAGTCAGCCATACTTTTAAGTTCGTTCCAGCCGGACACTCTGCCACAGGCCTGGGCAAAAGGGCAAAACCATCTGCCTCGGACATGGTCCACATGGTACTAGAGCCTGACGAGAGAGGAAATACCCTTTTCTCTCCCTGCAAGGCTATTGCCTTTATCCGCAGCCATTCATTTCGGCCGGGTACAGACGAACAGGGAGTCAGAAGCTTCATTGTTTCTTCTGTTTCCGCACCCATAGCCTGTTTAAGAACTGTGGCTTCATCGAAATTCCCTTCTGCTAAAAGCTGGAGGAGGGGCAAAACAAGGGTCCATAAAACAACAGCTGTTGACATTGGAAATCCAGGAAGATCTACCACAGGTTTTCCCTTCACCTTCGCTGCCATTGCTGGACGCCCTGGTTTCATCAAAAGCCAGTGGAAAAGCATGGTGCCTTCTTCAGAAAGGATAGTCGATGTATAGTCCTTTTCTCCTTTGGCGGAACCTGCCCCTACAAGAAGAAGGTCATAATCCTCCGCCCCATTGAGAATGCTTTTGCGGATGATTTGAGGGTCATCTGGCAGTGGACCTGTTACATCGAGGGGGAATCCCCAACGGTGGAAATAAGCTTTCAACATGGTAGAATTGCTCTCTACTACCTTTCCGCAGACTGCTCCCTCACTTAACCATGTCTTGCCAGAAACTATTTCATCACCAGTTGGAATATACAGTGTTCTAGGTTTGCTCCACACAGGAACGAAAGAATACCCCGACGCAAGAAAGAGTGCCGCTAATGCAGGAGAAATTTTGTCTCCGGCACGAGCTATTATTTGTCCACATGTCACATCTTCCCCTACTGGACGAATATTATCTCCCATTGAAAGAGTTTTATATACGGCTAATTTCCCGTCTTTCACAGAGGAATCCTCAACCATTAAGACTCCGTCATATTCGAGAGACACAGCCATCCCGGTATTAATCCACTGGTATTCCTCTCTATCAAGAAACACTGGCGTTGCCGAAGACGCATTTGCTGTCTTTTTAGTAGAAAGAGCGTAACCATCCACAGCTGAGGCGCTAAAATGAGGTACATTCCTCTTCGAAAAAACATCCTCTGCTAGAATTAGATCTGTACATTCATCTACGGGGACATTGCTCTTTTTGTGAAGAGAAGAGAAATTCTGTCTAAAAACCAACCATGCTTCTTCAATGGAAACATGTTCCCTCCATTTTTTCACCATGGTATAAACTCCACCCTTTCTCCCTGGCGAACTGTTTCTACCTCCTCACCCAAACGAATAAGTCCATCTGAATGGTTTAGGGCTCCTACATACCCTGATTTAGCCAGGATGGGAACAACCCGATTATCCCGCAGCGCTGCGGGATAAAATTTTTCTATACCTGTACACCCTATGATATCAGTTGTTGTCTCTAAGGAAAATGCGCTTTTCTTGGATATTCTTCCTGCAATGAGGTCAAGAAGGGGAATAAGCAGAACTTTTGCCGCTACCATACAGGAAAGAGGGTGACCTGGGAGTCCCATTACTAATTTCTTCTCTTTTAATGAGCCTGCTATTAAAACAGGCTTGCCTGGCGACATTCGAACCCCTCGTACAATTAATCCTGGTGTTGCCAACGTTTCGAGCACTTCAGAACAATAATCCCTGACACTCACTGAAGAACCTCCACTAATGAGGATCACGTCAAATGCATGAAGAGCTTCATATAAAGCGTTCTGTAAAGCCTCTTTTGTATCTCGTATAATTCCTAAAGATGTCACATCATACCCCTGATCTTTGAGAAAAGACCAAAGTACCCAGCTATTTACATCTCGAATGCACCCGGGGGGCAATGGATCTGTTTTAGCCTCCATTATTTCGTCCCCCGTGCTAAATATGCCTATTTTAAGGTTCAGACAAGGCACTAGGATTTGCCCCATGGTAGCAAGAATGCCCAGGGTTTTAAAAGATACTCTGTCGCCGCGACAAAGCACTTTTTCTCCCAAGGAAATTTCTTCCCCTTTATAAATTACATTTTCTCCCCTCTGCGCCCCTTTGCGAACCTCTATCCAAGGGCCGCTTGTTGCTGTATCTTCGAGCATAACTACACTATCAGCGCCCTTTGGCAAAATTCCTCCTGTATGGATAGCCATCGTTTCCCCTGGATTAAGAACCTTGTCCGGCACCTTTCCCATAGGAATTTCACCAATCAAATTCAGATAAACTGGATAAGAAGAAGTTGCCCCTGAAATGTCTTCACTTAGGACCGCATAACCATCCCGCAAACTTCTTGTGAAAGGAGGAGATTCTATCGAAGATATTATATCTTCGGCAAGGAAACCACCTAGACACTGCTCAATATTTTGAAGGTCAAAAGAAAGGTCCCACGGGAAACGTAGGACCTCAGATACTTTAAGGATACTTTCTAACCGATCTGTTAAATTTTCAACAAAACCGGACATTTCCTTTCTCCTTTTCTATCGCAGACGAACGACAAGAACAGGATGGCCTGCCTGCTTTAATTGATTTGCCTGTTTGTCAGCTTCACCTCTTTCATTTCCAGCCCAGACTGTCACTCTGTAAAAAGTGCTGTTGCTGACAAGAGCCTTGGACACAAAGGCCTTATACCCTTCTTTTTCAACTTTTTCCTTTAAGCGGTTCGCCGATTCATTGCTCTTAAAAGAGCCTATCTGGACACCCCAGGCACTATTCTCCACTCCCCCAGTTATGAGTTTCCCATCATGAGCTGGAGCAGCCATGACCACTTTTGCGCTTTCAGCAGTTACAGCAGCAGGTTTCTGCGTTCCGCCTTCCGATGCGGTCTGGGGGGTAACAGGTGCTGCAACCTGGGGAGCAGTTGGAGCTGTAGATCCCGCCACTGGAACAGCATTTTCAGCTTTGTCAGGTGCGGCTTTAGGGGGCTCATCAGCTGTAGATGCGACTGTTGAAGATGGGGCCGCCGTCGTAGTCGTTTTTTCATGAACTATAACCGGCTTATGTTGTTCCCGAGAAGGCTCTGAAAGAAAAAAGAATTTGATGCCCACAATTAAGAGACCTACAGCTATGAGTCCAATAATAGGAAGCATCAGGTCTCCAAAGGGAAGCATCGGTTTTTTGTCTCTCTGCCTGCGATTCTCACGTGCTGACATGGGAAAACCTCCTGTTTTTTCAGTTCTACAAGAAGAAACGGGCAAGAGCCATCTTAAAACGGCCCCCGCCCGTTGTTGTGTTTAAATAAAATTCCCTTTGACGAGGGTTATTTTGAGGAACGTGACGACCTTCTGATAATTGAAGGAACATCATAGGTGTTTTTGGGAACGCCGCTCATGGTAAATAAATCTTCTTCTGGAGCTGAAACAACTTCGGCCTCCTCTAAGACAACACCTGGAGAACGCAAAGTTGTTTTACTGGTACTTACCGCTTTCGCTGTTCTTGCTGGGGGACGTCGATCTTTTTCAGAAGAGAATCCTGTCGCAATGACAGTTATTTTCATCCGATCTTCCATAGATTCATCAATGGTGTGCCCCCAGATTACTGTGGCATCTTCATCTGCAGTTCCCTTTATCACTTCTGCTGCCAGCTGGATTTCGTGGATACCAATATCACTGCTGCCAGTTATATTAAAGAGTATTCCCTTTGCGCCATCCATAGGAGTGGCCATAAGCGGACTATTAATAGCAGCTTTTGCCGCAGTTTCAGCCCTATTATCCCCATGTCCCTCACCAATCCCCATAATAGCGGAACCTGCATTTTTCATGACAGTCCTCACGTCAGCGAAGTCAACGTTTATAAGGCTGGGCTTTAAGATAAGATCTGTCACTCCCTGAACCGCCTGACGTAACACTTCATCTGCAAGCTTAAAGGCTTCTGTCAGACCTGTTTTTTTATCCGCAATTTCAAGGAGACGATCGTTTTCTACCACAAGAAGAGCATCTACTTTCTCTTTAAGGATTGCCGTGCCATCGTTAGCATAATTCCTTCTTCTCTTCCCTTCAAAAGAGAAAGGGTTCGTTACTACCGCAACAACAAGAGCTCCTGACTCCTTTGCTATTTCTGCGATAACAGGAGTCGCACCTGTTCCCGTTCCGCCCCCCATGCCGGCTGTAAGGAAAACCATGTCTGCGCCTGAAATGAGCTGTCGTATCTCTTCTATAGACTCTTTCGCTGCCTCTGATCCCACGTCTGGGTCAGCACCAGCACCAAGCCCTCGAGTAAGTTCTCTTCCCAAAATGACTCTTGTTTTCGTTTCAGAAAGCCCGAGAGCTGCCATATCTGTATTAGCAGCAATGCATTCCACACCCTCAATGCCATTTCGGATAATGTGATTTAAAGCATTACCGCCACCGCCTCCAACCCCAATAACTTTAATATTTTCCCGATGAGGCCGTGTCGCATTGTCTATCTGAAAAACATGCTCCATTCCGCATCCACCCCACAATACATCAGAAAAGTTCTTTAATCGATTTCTTCACCATCTCGAGGAAATGGCGAAAGCCTTCCCCCCCGCTTGCGCTTTTAGTGTTTCTCTGTTGTCCTCCTCTTTTTGCTGCCATGTAGGCAGACATTCCTCCTGATCGAAGAACCTCAATTGGCGCTTCGATATACCGATAGGGGTTCCGCTCTTTATTCATAATATATCTAATGATTCCGGAAGAAGTGGTGTACTCACAATCATTCCGCCCAGGAGGCATTTGAAAACTATCAAGGGGATCAGCAATACGAACTGGCAAATTCATCACTTCAGTAGTGAAAGTTTCAATCCCGCCTGTTTTAGCTACACCGCCCGAAAGTACAATCCCCGCTGGAAACATATGAACATTCTGGTCGGAAAAGGTCTTTAACACATGATCAACAAAAAGCTCTTCAAGACGGCAAGAAACCACATCAACAGCCTCTGAAACCTCAAGAAGCTTTGTTCGTCCCCGCGCTTCAACTTCTACCGTATCATCATTTTCATCGAGAATAAGAGAAATCTGATGTTTGATGTTTTCAGCTTTGCTGATAGGAATTTTAAGCACATAAGCTAGATCATTAGTTATATGGTCTCCGCCAATGGGGATAACTGTAAGTCGGACAGGACGTCCGTCAGAAAAGAGAGCCACTCCGGTTGTGCCTCCTCCAACGCAGAGGGAAACCGCACCGGTACGTGTTTCTTCATCCGTAAGGGAACCAAGGGCGCTAGCCAGAGATTTAATCACAAGTCCGTTGACATTCAATCCTGCGCTCTCAACACAATTAATAATATTCTGTATAACAGATGTAGGTACGATCACTGACTGCAGTTCAATTTCCAGACGTATTCCCGTCATTCCAAGGGGATCATCTATACCGCTGTTTCCATCAAGGGAGTATTTTACTGGGATGGTATGGAGAGTCACGCGATTTGAAGGAACCGAAAGCTCACTCTGGGCCGCTTCAATAACACGCTCAATGTCCTGGATGCCTACTTGTCGAGGTACTCGCCCCAAGGAAACCATACCTCTCGACGTTATACTTGTAGCGTCAATGCCACTAAAAGCCACAGTCGCCTCGTCGATTTCGAAACCAACCATTTTTTCAGCATCCTGTACTGCCATCCGTACAGCTTGCACCGCCTGTTCCAGGTTTACAATAAGTCCCTTGCGGATACCCAAAGAAGGAGCTGAGCCAATACCTATAATCTGGGCATCCTGGAAACGGGAATCCCTTTCCGCTACAACAACTGCTATTTTACTGGTACCTAGATCCAGCCCCACTATTATTTCTGGCTCTGTGTACACTTTATTCCCGCTCCCTTCCTACGATCGATCAAATTCATAGCGTTTTAACCACTATCTTATTCCCATAGGTCGCGTCTATCTCTACAATTTCATTGCCAGAAGGCAGATCTTTCATAACCTTTGGTAATGCCTGTGATATAACTGGCCACCTCTCTGTATCCTCATCAAGATAAATACTTATAAAACGTTTTTCCCATTTTACTTCAATTGTGAAGCTGTAGCTACCTGCTTTTCTTCCAAGCTCAACTTTCTTGATTGGCGCACCCCAGTTATTTTTTCTGATTTCTTCGACCCAGTTTTTGAGAGAACTGAGAGGCAAAGCACTTTGAAAGATAACTCGGCCTGGCTCTCCTGCGCCATCTATAGGAATTGGAAGACTATCTTTTAAATTCCATACTGGAACGTCAATATCCACATTATTTCCATAGATGTACTTGCTTGCGACGCTATCTCCATCCCATATTCTGCCATCTCTTGACATGTACCAGCGTGTCCCTTTTTGCACCAAAACGATCCAAACATCCAGGGGTTGTGCGGATACCTGTATATCCCTAAAAGAACGAAACTTTATTGATAAATCAACAGGAATTTCCCGTTCAATCTTCTCTTTTACCTTATCCCGGCAGAAAAAGACAGCGGGACAGAAACGTAAATAATCCGAACTGAAATGACTCCAGAACACTTGTTCAGAATAGGGGTCAGGAAGATGTAATTCCATACGTTGTGAAGATAGCAATAAAAAATTGGATTCGACGCAATACACTATCCCCAATATCAAAAAAAGGAGTAATAGCAAGCGTTTCACATGCAACCTCCTCTACTTTCCACTTCATGTTCAAAAGCCCCTCACTTCAAGCTCTAGAACATACCCCGTCTTCTCAAACACTCTTCTTCGGCACTCTTCTATCAGAGCCCAGATGTCCGCTGCCTTAGCATCACCCATATTGAGAATGAAGTTGGCATGGGCCTCAGATACTATGGCACCGCCTACTCGAAGTCCCTTGCAGCCGCATTCATCTAACAGCTTCCCGGCACTCTCGCCGTCAGGATTTTTGAAAATACATCCGGCACTTTTAAAACCACGAGGCTGGGATTTTCTTTTTTGCAAAAAATTATCAGCCTTTTCTTTCACCCAATATGGATCTTTTGCCTGTAAACGCAAACCACACGCTGTCACTATATAGTTTCTTTCCTGAAGAACTGATCGTCGGTAGCCCCAGGGCAATTCTTCTTTCTTAAAACGAAGCACCTCTCCACTCTCATCTACAACTTCAACCCATTGTATTACATCTGAAACAGTTTCTCCTTGAACACCTGCATTTCCTATGATAGCGCCGCCTACAGTTCCAGGAATCCCGATACCAAACTCCATTCCGCTAAAACCATAGCGTAACCCGAAAGAAACAAGGACTCCTAGAGAAACTCCGGTCCCAACTTCTATGTCTACCTCATTGTTCTTTCTAAAAAGAGAAAAGGATGATAGGTATTTTGTACAAAGGACGAAACCCTTTATGTCGCCATCTGAAATTATAAGATTGCTTCCTCCTCCTATAATATTGAGCGAAGTATCCTCTTTCATTTTTACAAGAGTCACAAGATCTTGTGTAGAAGCAGGCCAGATACAAACATCAGCACTACCCCCCACACCAAAGGTTGTAAGGGGCGAAAGAGGAAAATGTTCTCTCACAGGTCCCGCTATACTTCGTTTCAATAATGCGACATTGCAGGGGGTCATTTCTTAAACCACCCGTTTCTCCTTCACTTCAACAAGCATCTCACCTACCGCGGAAACATCTCCCGCCCCTACCGTAACGACAACGTCTCCCTCTTCCATAGATTCTTTGAGAAGGGCGACAGCATCATACATATCGGAGCAAAGAATACAGTTCTTGTACTGGCGAAGCTGCAGTTCGGAGTAAATAAGATTGGAATCAATACCTTCTATGGGTTCCTCATCTGCCCCATAGACTGGTAATAGAAAAAGCCTATCCGCCAGGAGCAGAACATCTGCAAAATCCTTGTACATAGCGGCTGTACGGGAAAAGCGATGGGGCTGAAAAACAACATTAAGTCGTCTTTCTGGAAACATTTGGGATAGAGTGTTCAGAGTCGCCGCTATTTCCCGTGGATGGTGACCGTAGTCATCATAAATGTCCATACCATTTGTAGAACCAATATACTGTAACCGTCGTTTTGCCCCCCGGAAAGTTTTCAGGGTCTTTTTAATCAAAGGGAAGGGAACTTCAAGACGATCTGCTACTACACAAGCTGCCAGCGCATTCATTATATTGTGATCTCCAGAAACTGAAAGTTTAACTTCGTCTACAAACTTCCCATTTTTTGCCACAGAAAAGGAAACTCCGCCGCCAGGGACATGTTCAACGTTATAAGCGCCCCAATCCCAGGCACTGCCCCAACCATAGGTGATTACTTCATTTTTAAGATGATTTTCATCAAGTATCCTTGTCAATCCCACATCTTCACCGCAAAGGACAACTACACCGTCATCTTTAGGATTAACTAAGAACCTACCAAAGGCTTCAATTACACTATCAAAAGTAGGATAATGGTTCACATGATCCCAATCAGCATTTGTTAAAACAGCTATGTTGGGATGAAACCCTTCAAAAGAACCGTCGCTTTCATCAAGTTCTGCAACCATATAGGGACCCTCTCCAAGTTTAGCGTTCACTCCTATATCGCAAAGTTCGCCACCTATAGCTAATGTAGGGCTCAACCCGGACTGCTCAAGGATGAGAGCGATCATGGATGAGGTTGTGGTTTTGCCGTGAGTTCCAGCGATGCCAATCCCATATTGGGAATCGAATATCCAGCTCAGCACTTCTCCTCTTTTAGCTGTGGGGATACCCCTCCTTTTGGCATGAAGGAGCTCCTCGTTATCTTCTGGAATAGCACTGCTATAAACAATTAGGTCTGGGGAAAAATCATCAAGATGCTCTTTACCGTGATGAAGAACAAAGCCAATATTATCCTGAATTACTTTATCCACATATGACGTCCAATTCACATCGCACCCACTTACATCGTATCCAAGATCTTTCAGCAAGAGGGCGAGTCCGCTCATGCCTGCCCCGCCTATACCCATGAGGTGAATTCTGTTAATTCCCTTTAAGTTTGATATTATTAAGTCCAATCACAGACTCTCCCTTCGCATTAACGAGATTAGAACATCCCAGATCCTTTCACAACTACGATCTTCAAATCCCCTCTGAGATCTCTCGTCAAGCTTCGTACCATTATCGACTTTCGAAACACAATCAATGAGATGGTGTTTTAATTCAAATACAGAGGCCTGCTCATCCCATACGAAATTTCCCATAGTTTCTTTCTCAAATAGCACGGCATTCCGCACTTGGTGACCATCAGAAGCGCCACGCCAGGGGACAATAAGCGATGGGATGTTAAGAACCATGAGTTCGGATAAGGTAGAAGCCCCTGCTCGCGCTATAACAGCATCGACAACCGAATAGATTATAGACATATCCCACTGTCTTTCAACAGCTATAAGAGTATTTATATCGGGACATCGTCCTTTTCCTCCCACTACTAGAAAAGTAACGTTTTTGAGATCAGGCGCAGATGCCAATTCACATATAGTTTTAAAAAGTGGCGAGCTCGTTAATGACCCACTAAGCACCCCAACAATAGCGCCCTTTGGAAAATCAACCCCTGTATATAGTTTACCCCAAGCTTCTATACGGTCAACCTTTTTAAACTTACGAATTGGAATTCCAACATAATTAAATTGATCCTTTTCTAAAGGGCGGCACTCTTGCCATCCAGAGAGCACGGGAATACCAAATTTCTTTGCTAAACGAGTTACTTTCCCGGCTACAGAATTTTGCTCATGAATAACCAGCGGTATCCTATGTAATAAACACGCTAGCATAGGTGGAAAAGAAACATATCCGCCAAAAAGGACACAAACATCGGGACGATCTTCCCTGATCAGGGAAACGGACTGCAAAAAAGCGGAAAAAAGACTCCCCAATCGGCGAATGACCTTCCCTGCTTTTAAAACCCCAAGGGGAGAGCCTTCTATGGGCAATACCGTTGGGGCAATGTTATTCTGACTGAATATTTCCCATTCCAGGGGCCTTGAACCACAGATATATTCTATTTTTACGTTCTTCATTTCTCTTTCTTCGATCCATTGCCCAAGAGAAATAGCTGGAAAAATGTGTCCTCCTGTTCCTCCCGCTACAAAAAACAATTTTTTCATGACTGTGCACCTGCAATCTCTTTTGTTATACGAACAATGAGACCGGCTCGTACCCACATCATTAACAGAGAGCTCCCCCCGTAACTTATAAAAGGCAAGGGCATTCCAGTAAGTGGCATTAATTTCAAAACTCCTCCTACATTAATGAAGAAAGGAACTAGTACTGATATCACAAGCCCCCATAAAAGGGTTCTCATAAAGGGGTCTTGCGCCTGTCTGTATATTTTGTAACACCTAACAACCCAGATAGTAAAAAGGAAAACCACTAGACCAGTTCCAATAAATCCAAACTCCTCACCTATTGCAGCAAATATATAGTCCGTATGTGCTGCCGGAAGATAGTTCATTTTCTGAAGGCCTTTCCCTATTCCAACTCCAATAAGTCCGCCGTTCGCAAAGGCGACAAGGCCCTGTATAACCTGGAAACCACTGTCAAGGGGCTCTTTCCATGGATCAAGAAATGCTACATATCTACGAAGACGATAGCTTTCTTTTATTAATATGGGGAAAAGGAGAGATATACCCCCAATACCAATAATCAAAGGGTAGCACCATCCTTGATTTTCCACTTGGATTCCCATACAAATCACAGCCAGAAGAAGCATTCCTCCTATGTCCGGCTGCATTAGAAGAGGCAGGGCAGAGAAAAAAATCATTGCCATTGTTATAGTCCAAAACTTCCTAGATGAAGAAAGCTCTGATCGAGTGAGGCATTTAGATAAATGAATAACCGTAGCCAAGAGTAAAAGCTCTAAAGGTTGAAATTGAAGGGCTCCTACATCTATCCAGCGTTTTGCTCCCCCTGCCTCTATTCCCAGTCCCGGTATTAGAGTGCTAAAGGAGAGGAGGAAACCAAACACCCAGAGAGGGCCGCTCACTTTCTTCCATAGTGAAATGGGAAGCAAGTACATGATAAACATGGCACAAAGCCCTAAAAAGCTCCACTGAACCTGTTTGAACCCAATAATAAAAGGAGATCCCCACGATTCCATAGATTGTGGCGAAGTGAGAGATACTATCATAACGATTCCCAAACAGTTCAGCACAAGAGGAATGATCCAAAGAAGAGGATCCACGCGCTGTGCCTTCTCGCTCACAACAATCCTCCGTATTTATTGACAAGGTGCCGGAAATGTTCCCCCCTCTTCTTATAACTGGGGTACATATCCCAACTTGTGCACGCTGGCGAAAGAAGGACGGTTTCGCCTGGAAGAGAAAGAGCCATCGCTGCTTTCACAGCATCTTCCATGGAATCAACTTCAATATGCCGCGCAAAGCCTGCCCCCTCAAGAGCAGTAACGATAGGCTTCTTTTCTGCCCCAAGAACAATAGCGACTCTGGCTTCTTTTTTTACCGCTTCCGCAAGGGGAGAGTAATCCTCTCCTTTCCCCTGACCGCCAAGAATAACAACCTTGGGGCCATGTATTGAAGTTAAGGCAGTTGCACTTGCCGCCACATTCGTCCCTTTTGAATCATCAATATAACGAACGCCATTAATTTCAGCCACAAAAGTGCACCGATGAGGAAGAGGTATAAAATCCGAAAGTTGTTTTGTAAGGTTCGAACAAGGAACGCCCCCGAGAATGAGAGCAGAAGCAGTCATAGCTAAATTTTCAAGGTTATGCCGCCCGATAAGATCCACATCTCTATAATCAAAAAGTAATTCTTTTTTGTTGTAGGAAAGCCAGGCTTCCTGTTCTCCCATGCAAATATAGGCATCTGTCTTATGAACCGGCTCCTGCCCTTCCCAATAAAGAGAAGCAACAGCCGATTTGCCCGAGAGTTGAAGAGCGTCGACGTCTCTGTTTTGAACCACGGCCCAATGCCCCGGTTCCTGCAAACGGACAAGACGCGCCTTTGCTTTCAAATAATTCGTGAAAGAACCATGCCAATCTATATGATCAGGTGCCAAATTAGTCACTATAGCTACGTGGCTTTTTAGGAGATGGGCCCAGTAAAGTTGGAAACTGCTCAATTCAATCACTATAAAATCCAAATTCTGACTGGCATGCAAAGAAAGAGGGTTTCCGATATTTCCAGCCACAGCCGTCTTGTATCCGTATTTTTTCAGAAGATGACCAATAAGCATTGTGGTCGTGCTTTTTCCATTACTCCCCGTTACCCCAATAACTTTCCCTTTTATATGGGGAGCAACAAAATCAATTTCTCCAATTACCGGTATTCCTCTACCCTGAGCCTTTTTAACGACGGAAGCTTGAGGAGAAATACCTGAACTGACAACAATACAATCCGCATCTAGTGCTCTTAAGCTATTCCCTCCAACTTCCCACTGAATGTCCTGTAATTTAAAAGCCTCTTCTACTTCGGGAGAAAGAGTGTCCTTTTTTTCTGTCACAAAGACATGGGCTCCAAGGGTTTTTGCTAATATCGCAAGCCCCTTTCCACTTACTCCAGCACCAAGAATTGTAATCTTTTTCCCGGCTATATCCTGGTTGCTTTCCTTCATAACCATGCCTTCTTTCAAGCGAATTCTTCAGCTCACCACTGTAAAAAAATGTAAATTAAGGCCCATGCGCCAAGTCCATGAATAAGCCAGAAGCGTGTTACGATCTGGATTTCGCTCCATCCCGAAAGTTCAAAATGATGATGAAGGGGACTCATCTTAAAGACCTTTCTTTTAAATTTATGTATAGCTACAAGTTGTATGGATACTGAAAGTATTTCTATACCAAACAAAAAACCTAATGGGATAACAGCAATTATAAAATCACTAAAGACACATAGAGAAACAAGCATTCCTGCCAAAAAATGGGATCCCACATCACCCATAAAAACTGCTGCAGGGTAGGCATTATACCAAAGGAAAGCCAGACTCATAGAGAGAGTGCCAAGTGCGCAACCCCGTACAGCCGAATTTCCAGGAAACCATGTTAAAAACATTACAAGAGAAATGATCGTAGCGCCAATAGCCAGCCCATCAAGCCCATCAGTTACATTTACAGCGTTAAGCATTCCGATAGTTAGGATAGCTAAAAAAGGAACGGCAAACCACCATGGAAGCAGAACTCCTGGACAAAGGCTCACTCCCTGCTTCCATGACATTAGAATAGCCCAGGGGACAACAATAATAATCTGAATGACAAGCTTAACAAGACTCGGGAACCCCTCACTGCTGCGGCTCTTAAATTTGATCCAGTCGTCAGCAAATCCTATTAAGGCAGCCCCCCAGGGCAAAAGCCATATTATAAAGACATCCCAAAAAGCGGCCCATCCCATCACAACTATGACTATAAGGGTTATAAGAGAAGCTAATATAAACATAACCCCACCCATAGAAGGCGTTTTGCTTTTCGTTTCAATATGATTTTGTGGCCCATATTCCTTTTGTACCTGGGTCATATTCCAGCAATTAGAACGTTCTATCCAATCTCTTTCTAAGAAAAATGCACATAGAAAAACAACACCGAAGAGAAAAAGCGAATTCACGACTCTTGCCCCTCCATAAGAATTAATACGACTTTTTCCAGATGGTGGCTATGGGACCCTTTGATGAGCACCCCATCCCCAGACCTTATCATTTTAGCCAGTTCTACAGCAAAGGATTGCACTTTTGATACAATAACTATTTTACTCCGTTCATGTTCTGGCATTTTCTCCAGCGGCACTTTCCATTCTTCTCCTACTAGGAAAAGAGCATCTAAAAAATGAGTGCTCCTTAATATTTCTTCATGAAGTACGCTTTCTTCCTTCCCTAACTCTTTCATACTGCCAAGGATCGCCAATTTGCGCCCCTTGACCTCTACAGTGGAAAAGGTGTTCAAAGATGCTTTCATGGAAGAGGGATTGGCATTATATGAATCATCAATGATGACCGCTCCAGCTCTTGTTGAAAAGACCCTTCCTCTGCCTGGAAGTGAAGTCATGGTCTCCAGGTTTCTCAATGCCTCTTCAAGAGGGTACCCCAACTCCCTATAAAGGGTTAAAGCGTAAACTAGAGAAAGGGAATTATGGGTTCCCCATAGGCCGCAATACAGATCTGAAATAACGCCATCTTCCCATCGAATTGTAGTTTTTAGGCGTGGCAGATTTTCTACCAAATCAAAAGTAGATTGGCAAATTCGAACTTCGCCCTTTCGAACTCCTACTCCAATCTTCTTGCAGGTTCCATAAACTTGTCCTGCTGCATTGGCGAGGTTTTCATTATCAGCATTAAAAATGAGGGTTTTTAAATGAGGAGACCTGGTAATCTCCATTTTGGCTGCTATAACTCCTTCCAATGTTACCAAACCTTCCAGATGGGCAGAGCTTACTTCTGTAATAATGCACCTTGTTGGAGGAAAATACTGAACCATCTCTTCTATTTCCCCAGGTTTATTTGTTCCCATCTCCAGTATGAGGACATTCGTCCCTGCCGGCATCGCAAGGATTGTAAGAGAGCATCCGATGAGAGTGTTAAAACTTTTCTCAGCACCGAAAACAAGTGGCATTCCCTCAAAGCATTTCTTTAATACTTCTCTTGTGGTAGTTTTGCCCACACTTCCTGTAATAGCTATCACTTCATCTGGCAAACACGCAGAAAGATAAGCCGAAGCCATGCGTGCTAAATCCACAACAGAGTCATTCACTTCAATAACTGCTCTATCCCGAATTGACAGTCCTTGGGGGATCCGTCCTTTTTCAGCAATGATGAGAGAAGCCCCCTGATGTAAAGCATCCTTAATATAATCGTGCCCATCTTCAGCATTGCCGCGTATCGCTACAAAAGCAGCTCCCGGCCGAACTTCTCTGCTGTCGGCAGTAAAAAAGTCTGGAAGGATAATGTCTTCTCCCCACCACGAAGCACCGATAGATTCCGCCAGATCAGAAACTTTCCATAACTGCCATTTCACTTTATCTCCACCTCAATCCCACATCTAGGGCCCACTGCTGAATAGCATGCGAGTCATTGTATTCTATTTTGTTATTATCCATAACAATAAAACGTTCGGGCCCTTTACCTGTCACGACAACCACGTCACCGGGCTTAGCCATGGAGAGAGCGGTCCGAACTGCTTCATTCCGATCTAAAATGCGGTAATGGGGTGGAGCTTCAACAACACTTGCTATGCCCTGTTCTATTGCTTCCGCTATTTTAGCAGGATCCTCACTCCGCGAATTATCCATGGTTACAATAATTATATCGGCTAGCCTGGCTGCAACTTGCCCTAAAAGCGGGCGGTTGGCCTGGTACCTTTCGCCTCCATGGCCAAAAACAGAAATAATTTTACCATGGCAAACCTCTCTCAGGGCAGAGAGGACATTTTCTAAAGCATCTGGTGTGTGCGCATAGTCCACCACTCCACAAACTTCGTTCTCAAAAAAGTACTTTTCCAATCGGCCAGGAACCTGGGGCATAGACTCTAGCCCTTTCTTTATAACAAGGGGGGCTACTCCCATTTTATAGCAAATAGCCATAGCGCCTAAAGCATTGTATATATTGAAACGTCCTGTTAAAGGCAAAGTAATATCTATGGGGTCTGAGTTGAAAAACTGCACTTTCATAGAAAGCTCCGATAGTGTCATATAAAAATTCTGAAGTTGCACGTCGTGGTGTCTTGTGGAGTCTAGACCAAAAGAAAGGCATTTCTTTCCATAGATTCTGAGCAGCCTTCTACCATATTCATCGTCACTATTCACTGCCCCACACCAATTTTCTGAAACATACTCTTCGAAGAGCTTTTTCTTTGCCTCAAAATAATGCTCCATATCTTTATGGTAATCAAGATGTTCTGGGGTTAAATTGGTAAAGACCATCCCTTGGAAAAGACAACCATTTAAGCGCCCCTGGTTTGCCCCGTGGGAAGAGGCTTCCATAATAACGCTTGTACAGCCATTTCTTTTCATGCGGGCAATAAGTCTTTGAACGTCACAGCTTTCAGGGGTTGTCCGATCTGCCTCCTGCTCCTTTTCCCCATCTGCATAGACAATAGTCCCCATCAATCCGCACTTTTCACCAGCTTCTTCAAGTATGCTTCGGATCATATATGAAGACGTAGTTTTACCATTAGTACCAGTAATGCCGTATAAAGAAACTTGTTTAGATGGAAAACCATACACAGCTGCCGCGGCAAACCCCATAGCCCAACGGGAGTTTTCAACTATAATCTGCGGCACTTGGAGAGGTAGGGCATGCTGGCAAAGCAAAACCGCTGCTCCTCTTTGCACTGCATCTGAAGCGAAACTATGCCCATCATGTTTTTCACCTGGGATGCAACAAAAAAGGCTGTTCTCTTCACATTGGTGGCTCTTATTAAACACGTCCCAGAGAACAAGAGATGGATTTGAAATGTTTCGTGCCTCTTTTAACAAGTTTTTTTCTTTTAAGGCCTTGAGAACCAACTGTAAAGTCGACATAAATTATATATGCCCCTCTCTATCACTTGTCTTTCTACAGGTTAAGCAAAGCCATATCTTCTACTATTGCTTTGAAAACCGGCCCTGCCACATCGCCGCCATAATATCTGCCTTTAGATGGCTCTCCTATAACTATGAGCATGACATACTGTGGAGAATCGTAAGGCCAAAACCCCACAAACGAGGCGACCCACTTTTTTTTCGCATAGACCCCTTTTTCTGCTACCTGTGCTGTTCCCGTTTTTCCTGCGACAGAAGTTACAGCAGTATTCGCCGACCTGCCAGTGCCATTAATCACGGCTTCTCTCATTATCTTTCTCAGCCAGGCTGCTATAGCTGGAGTCACCACTGTTCGAACATTTTCTCTCTGTCCTTTATACACAGTTTTTCCTTTCGTATCTGTTACTTCTGCCACAATGTAAGGACGCAAAAGCTCCCCCCCATTTACTATGGCATTTATAGCGGTGAGAAGGTGAAGAGGTGTTACCCCTATTCCTTGTCCTATAGCAATATTTGCTGGTACAACTCCTCTCCACTGGTCAGGGGAAGGTAAAAGTCCTGCTTCTGCTCCATTGAGCTCTATGCCCGGAGTCTGGCCAAACCCCCATTCTTTAAGGCAGTTGTACATATTAAAAGGGCGAATACGTAATCCTATTTGAGCCATTCCAACATTGGAAGATTTTACCACGATATCCCCTAAAGAGAGTTTTCCCCAGCTATGATTTCCTGACTCGGAAATAGACCCATCAGCAACCTTGATCTTATGAGGAGTTTTTATGATTTCTGAGGGATACGTTGCCTTCCTCTCAAGAGCAATCGCAACGACAATGGGTTTAAAGGTTGATCCTGGCTCATATACCCGGCTCACGGCATTATTAAATATTTTTTTTGTGTCAAGCAGCTCTGTCCTATTGTTAGGATCAAAAGTTGGCATGCTGGATAGGGCTAGAATTTCCCCTGTATGCGGGTTCATGCAAATAGCAGTTCCCCAGTGCGCATTATGCTGATCTACTGCTTCCTGAAGACGTCGCTCAACGATGTACTGAATTCGCATGTCCATGGTAAGTCGAACTTTTCCTTTGTGCTCTATTTTTTCAAGGTCCGACAACCTAGTAGAAACATCAATGGCACGGCCTGAAATATCTTTAATAAAAAGCCTTATTCCCGGGGGAGAATATAGGGCCTGATCCCAAACGAATTCAATTCCAGAAAGTCCCCTATCGTCAATATCACAAAAGCCTAAAACATGTGAAGAGAGATTGTTTTGGGGGTAAATGCGTTTTTTTTCTTGCAGTCTGTAAAGACCAGGTAATCTCAATGCTGCAATAGCATTAGCATCTTCCTGATTGAGTTTCCGTGCCACCCAATGAAAGCGCCCAGATAAAGGAGACGAAAATTTTTTAATTGTTGCAGAAGGAAGATGTTTGTTTAGTGCCTGTGCATTTGAAGGGTCCCAAAAAGCCGGGTCAATAAAAAAACTATAGGCTGGCACCGACATAGATAAAGGGTTACCATAAATATCAACAATAGATCCTCTGGTTGTACTAACAGGAACTTCACTCCAGTACTGCCTTTGTGCCTGGCGGACTACTCTGCTGTCGGGCAGACAATGAACAAAAAAAAGACGAACCAGAACCGTCGTAAAAGCGATAAATACTGCGAACCAAGGGTTAAAAAAAAAGGTTTTTTTCATCTTATCGTTTCCATATTACTTTATTAACTACAAAGGACAAGAATACTACTATTCTTTAGCAGTAGCTTGGGACGAGAACAAAGAAAAGAGAAATCCCAGCCGATGCTCTCTCCGGACAGAAGAAGCCATAGTTTTCTGAGATTGGTGTAAAGGGGGAGACATCGCTACGTGAACTTTCTCGCTACGGACATTTGCTATCATACCTAATTTTTTCTGTGAATATCCGTAAATCGCTTCCGGAGATGTAAGAGTGGAAAGTGCACGCCGCATATCTACCTCTTGCATTTCGTAGCTTTCTATTTGCAAATTAATTTCATTAAGACGGGCCTCAAGCCTGTTAGCGTAAAGTCTCAAAACTCCTAATCCTACAAATGAAACTACCATAATAAAAACAAACACCACAAAATACGGACTTACTTTTACCTTTGAATCACATCTTAGGTCCCATGCCTGAGTGTTATACACGGTCAATCCACCTCCCCTTTAGAACTTTCTCTCTAATACTTTTTCCTAAAAGCACGAAGTTTTGCGCTTCTTGCCTTGTAATTCTTTTCTACTTCTTCTTCAGATGGTTTTAAAGGCCGCCTTGTTAAAAGATCACCATGATCTGATGTTTTCCAGTCCTTCATTGCATACTTAACTATACGGTCCTCAAGTGAATGGTAGCTAACAACTACAATAACCCCTCCGGGAGCAAGGCTCTCGAGTGCCCCTTGAAGCCCCTTTTCAAGCTCCTGGAGTTCATCATTTACAAAAATGCGTAATGCCTGAAAAACTTTTCGAGCAGGATGCCCTCCCATTTTTCGCTGCACAGGAGCCGGTAGCGATGACCTGATAGCTTCTACCAGCTGAAATGTCCGCTGTATTGGCCCATTTTTTTCGCGAAATCTTACTATGCCGGTGGCAATGCGCCTTGAATATCGCTCTTCTCCATATTTCCAGAAAATATCGGCAAGCTCTTTTTCTGAAAAGGTATTTACTATTTGTGCAGCTGAATATCCGCTTTCTCCAGAAGTTCCTTCCATTCTCATATCCAATGGACCGTCATTCTGAAAAGAAAAACCCCGTTCTGGCGAACTAAGCTGGAGATTAGAAACCCCTAAATCGAAAACTATTCCATCTGGTTCTGCATTTTCCTTTGATAACACCATTGCAATAGCACTAAAGGGACTATTGTAGATATGCACCCGCTCTGCAAAGGAGACGAGCCGTTTTTGAGCTAAAGAAATAGCTTGTTCGTCTCTATCAATGCCTACTAACAGCGTTGCCGGAAAAACATTCAGTATTTCTTCTGCGTAACCCCCTAACCCCAAGGTGGCATCCACTATCATTTGAGGAGATTCTACATTTTTTAAACTTTCAATGACTTCCTTTAACATAACAGGAATATGTTCTACCATTAGAATCCCTCTATCTCTTCCGCAATAGCAGGTAGCGCTTCCATGACCTGCAGGCTATACTCATCCCATAGCTGTTTATCCCAAAGCTCTATGTGATCGCTGACTCCAACAAAAAGAGCATCTGACTGAAGATTTGCATGATCCCGCAGAAGTTGGGGAATCAATATTCGACCGGCATTATCTATTGGAAGTTCGTGGGCACTTGCTAACATGACGCGCATGAGACCTCTCGATTTACTTTTAGAGAAAGGAAGTTCTTGAAGTTTCTCCAGGACTCGGCTCCAATGGTTCATCGGGTAGATTGATACACATTGGTCAATGCCTATAGTGGCAACCACACACTGGCCTAACTCCTGCCGAAACTTTGCAGGAAGGACTGTTCTCCCTTTTGAATCGACCTTGTGTTCATAGGTTCCCATTAGCATGGGGACTCCTCCCACTTTATGACATTTCCCTCCACTTTCTCCCACATTAACACCCTTTTAAAAAAATAAATAAGCCCTAAGACCCCTGTTTAATACTTAAATATGGGTCTTAGGGCTTATCTTCATTAATTTAAAATAAAAGGAGCATTTTATAAGCCGGGTTCTGTGTAAAAGATAATCATTTATCTGGGAAGGACTTTACAGTACTTCTCAAGCGACCGTACCCAGGGGTCAGCGGGCAGCCTCATCCCCCTCTATTCGGTCTTGCTCCAAGCGGGGTTTGCCAAGCGTACCAGTCACCTGTCACCTGGTGGGCTCTTACCCCACCCTTTCACCCTTACTTCTCGAAAGAAGCGGTATATCTCTGTGGCACTTTCCTTTGGTTCGCACCAACTGGACGTTATCCAGCGCTTTGCCCTGCGGAGCCCGGACTTTCCTCCATACCATTAAAGGCACAGCGATTATCTAAAATACTCCTTTTTTATTTTAGCACGATTTAAAGATAGTTGTTCTTTAAAAGCTTAGAGAGCAGAGGGTTAACCCTCTGCTCTCTAAAGTTTAGTGCGATCGTACAATATCTTTGATCTTCATCAACCGGCTAAGAGTGGAGCGTTCTTGCTCATCGAGCTTCATAGTTATATAACGAATTGTTTCGTTAAAGTTTGGAATCATTACGTGCTCAAGAGCATTGACACGGCGTCTTGTTTTTTCAATCTCAGATGCCATAAGGCGAATAGCCTTTTCTTTGGCTGCGAGTGCGATGAGCCTCGGGAGCAATATTGAGAACCTTTCAAGGGCTACATCAAGACTCCCCTGAGTGGTGGCAAGACCATAGCTAAAGGATTCCCCTTCTTGTTCCACTGTGTATTCCGGCACAACAACGCTCATAACATTTTTTCTTGCAACGCTGATATTACAGTGCGTACCTGAGATCATAAGCGCCTGTTCCAGCATCACTGGCAACGTCTGGGCACGAGCCAGAAGAAAACTACGATAACATGCCATCAATTCTGACTCTAACTCCTCGCGAAGTGCCTTTGCTTCTCGAGCTCGTTCAAGGAATGCTTTTATTAAAGCATCTTGTTTGTCTTTAAGAAGCTTATGCCCGCGTTTTGCAACAACAAGACGTTTTTTGAGACGTGACAGCTCCATCCGGTTGGGGTTGACGTTCAACCGAGCCATATTTCGTCCCCCCCTTTACTCTGTAGCAGAAACTGCTTCTTTGTTTGTCTCCTCTACGTGCAGCCTCGGGTTGAGATATTTCTCGATATACGCATCTCGGACACGTTTTAGTTCCTTGACTGGTATCATGGTCAACAGGTCCCAGCCTAATTCAAGAGTTTCTTTTACTGTACGGTTTTCATACTCTCCCTGTCGCACATACGTATCCTCAAACTTATCTGCAAAACTCGCAAAGGCTTTATCTTCTTCTGTCAAAGCACCTTCACCAAGAATGACAGCAAGTTCTTTTGCCTCTTTTCCACGAGCATAGGCCGCAAAAAGCTGGTTCATAAGGTCTGCATGGTCTTCTCTTGTCTTTTCTCTACCGATACCCTTATCTTTCAGACGAGAAAGAGACGGCATTACGTCCACTGGCGGGTAAATGCCTTTTCTGTGAAGACCGCGGCTTAATATGATCTGCCCCTCTGTTATATACCCTGTAAGGTCAGGAATAGGGTGAGTCTTGTCGTCTTCAGGCATAGTCAGGATAGGGATCTGTGTAATAGAGCCTTTTTTGCCCTTCAGACGGCCAGCTCTCTCATACATGGTAGCAAGGTCAGTGTAAAGATATCCAGGATAGCCCCGCCGACCCGGAACTTCTTTTCGTGCGGCGGATATTTCACGCAGAGCTTCGCAATAGTTCGTCAAGTCTGTCAGGATGACAACAACATGCATGTCCTGTTCGAAAGCAAGGTATTCTGCGGCTGTCAAAGCAAGACGAGGAGTGGTAATACGCTCTATTGCAGGGTCATCCGCCAAGTTAACAAACATTACAGTTCTCTGGATAGCACCTGTTCTTCTAAAGTCCTCCATGAAAAAAGACGCTTCTTCGAAGGTGATACCCATGGCTGCGAAGACTACTGCGAAATCTTCGTGACCACTGATAACTGTTGCTTGACGAGCTATCTGGGCTGCCATTCGGTTATGGGGCAACCCGCTTCCCGAAAAGATAGGAAGCTTCTGTCCACGAACCATGGGATTCATTCCGTCAATTGTAGAAATTCCGGTCTGAATAAACTCAGAAGGATAGTCCCTAGAAAAGGGATTCATAGGCATACCGTTAATATCCAGCTTTGCATCAGGAAGGATCGGAGCTCCCCCATCGATGGGCTCGCCGCGTCCATTAAAAATACGCCCCAACATATCTCGGCTCACAGGAAGGGTAAGAACCTTGCCAAGAAAGCGCAATTTCGTATTCTTAATATCAATGCCGTCCGTTCCTTCAAACACCTGAACAAGAGCTCTGTCAGACGTTATTTCAAGAACTCGGCCTCGGCGCATCTCGCCACTTGCCAGTTCTATCTCTACAAGCTCGTCATAGCGCACATCCTTGGTTTTTTCTACAACCAGGAGCGGGCCAGACAATTCTGTGATGGTACTATACTCTTTAGGCAGCATCACTATCGCCCCCCACTGGTATTAGTGCGTTGATCTCCGCTTTCATATCTCCATCAAGATTATCAAGCTGAGAGATCTCTTTTTCGTCAATATAGCGCATTCGTGCTATTTTTTCCCGTACTGGCAAATTGAACACTTCACTCATTGAAGCTCCCCGTTTCAGAGCATCCATGCCAAGGTGATGGAAAATAAGAATATTCTTCAACATCTTGAACTGCTTTTCCATAGAAGCGTATGTGTCCACTTCATGGAAGGCGTTCTGGTGAAGAAAGTCTTCTCTCAATGACTTCGAAGTCTCAAGAACCATACGTTCTTCCTTGGAAAGAGCGTCAACTCCAACGAGGCGCACTATTTCGCGAAGTTGATCTTCCTCTTCCAGAAGGGACATGCCCTCTACGCGCAGTGCGCTCCATTCATCGTCAAACTGAGAATCCCAATATTTATCGAGAGTGTCAGTGTACAGAGAGTAGCTGAGAAGCCAGTTAATTGCCGGGAAGTGACGCTGGTAAGCCAGACTTGCGTCAAGACCCCAGAAAACCTTTGTAACGCGAAGAGTATTCTGGCTAACAGGCTCAGAAAGGTCACCGCCAGGAGGTGAAACTGCTCCAATGGCTGTAACCGATCCTTCTCTTCCGTCGGAACCAAGGCAAATAGCCCGGCCGGCTCTCTCATAGAAAGAGGCAAGACGTGTCCCCAGATAGGCAGGATAACCTTCCTCGCCAGGCATCTCTTCAAGTCGTCCTGACATTTCTCTGAGAGCTTCTGCCCAGCGGCTTGTTGAGTCTGCCATCAAGGCCACAGAGTACCCCATATCACGATAATATTCGGCCATTGTTATAGCTGTGTAAATGCTTGCTTCCCGTGCTGCAACAGGCATATTAGAAGTGTTCGCGATAAGAACAGTACGTTTCATCAATGGCTCCCCTGATCGTGGGTCTTCCAGCTCAGGAAATTCAAGGAGAACGTCTGTCATCTCGTTTCCACGTTCGCCACACCCTACATAAACAACGATATCCGACTCAGCCCATTTTGCCAGCTGGTGCTGGATGACGGTCTTTCCTGAACCAAAGGGGCCTGGAACACAAGCTGTCCCACCTTTAGCTATAGGGAAGAAAGCGTCAACTACCCTCTGTCCTGTTGTTAGAGGAATAATAGGTGGCAAGCGTCGAGCCACTGGTCTTGGTTTACGGACAGGCCAGCGCTGTAACATAACTACGTTCTTCTCTTCACCGCTTTCATTCTTAATAACAGCGATTGTTTCTATAACTGTAAATTCGCCTTCCTTAATTTCAGAAACTGTTCCTTCTACGCCATAGGGAACCAGAATGTGATGTTCGACAAGGACCGTTTCTTTTACAGTTCCTAGAATATCCCCCGCATGAACTCTATCTCCGGCCTTGACTCGAGGTTCAAATTTCCACTTCTTATTTCTATCAATGGCTGGAACATCTATACCACGAGAAATAAAGTGGCTCTTCGCAGCATCTTCAATGAGGTTCAAAGGACGCTGTACTCCGTCATAAAATTGCTCTATAATTCCGGGTCCCAACTCGACGCTAAGGGGTTCTCCAGTACTTACGACAGGTTCACCAGGCATAAGGCCAGATGTTTCTTCATAGGCCTGAATCGAAGCTAAATCACCTTTTAATTCGATAATTTCACCGACAAGCCCTATATTGCCCACTCGTACCACGTCGTACATACTGGCGCCATACATACCCTTCGCGACGACGAGCGGTCCGGATATTTTTTCTATGGTCCCTCTAATGACCTTTTCCGTGGCCACAATCAATCGCCTCCAGCATAAAAAGTCTATTTCACAGCAAAGATATCCATCCCAACAGCCCGTTCCACACTATTGCGGATAGATTCTAATCCTGCTCCAGAACTGCCTTTAAGCCCTGGGATAGGTAACACGCTTACAGGGTATTCCTCGTTGATCTCTTCTACCATAGACATGTATTTTACGAAGAGAAACTCCTGTATAAAAACAACCGCATACTTCTCTTTGGCCAGCCGCAGAAGAAGAGATTCAAAGGTGTTGCTTTCTTCTTCAGAAATAACGAAAGGCCTGACTCCCACTGCCTGAAAAGGAAGAACGGTTTCGTATTCGCCTATGGCTGCCATAGGTTGGTTCATATCTCTAGCCACGACGCATCAACCTCCTCGTCAGGTCCATGTCCATGCCATTTGCCACAGAAACAAGAGCAATTCTCAGATTTTTTGCTTCTATCTCTTTTCTCCATAAATAGCTTAAGACATTTTCGGGAGCAAAAGCACCATACTTTGCTGTCTCCAGGATTCTTGTTATGTAATCATCCAGAACCTTCTCCATTTCTACCAGAAGAGCGTTCATGTCTGATCCGTCCTGTACATTGGACAGTACTTTTCCAATGTCAGCGTAAGAAAGAACCCTGATCCAGCCTTCCACTGGTTCAGAAAGTATTGCTAACAGTCTTTCGATCGACACAAAGCCACCATTGTGAAGATAGGGTTCAACTGTTGCAGTGTCTTTGTCCATTCTTTTCAGGCGAAGCATATTTCGCAAATTTTCTGCGTCTATTTTGCCCCGCACCCACAAAAGAGGAGTATCGAATTCCAGTTTACGGGCCATCTTCAACATCTCCTGGAACAGAATCTCGTCTAGGTAACACTCTACCTCAAGAATGTTGCGAGTCTGTTCCCAGAGAGCGAGGGCTCTTGGGAAAACACTATGAAGGCTATAAGGCAGCAATCTGAAATCTTCTGACTCCACAGCCATAATGAGATCATCTGTAGGAATGTTTCCCAAAGATGTTAAAAGTTCAAAGCGACGTTCCCCACTTTCGCGCTGAAGAATCTGGCTTTTTAAAAGAACTTTCACATTATGAAAATCATAAGGCAACCTGCACATCTCAACCAACGCAGAGTCTGGTGCAAATTTAGAAACCTCTTTATAAACATAATTCAGCTCAGACTCTATAGCCTTATCAAATTCCGCGTTTGTCTTAAGTTCAACAAGCCAGGACGCATAGACTGTTTCTCCGAGAACCTTCATGGCGCTATCAAGGTCTTCACAATCGATGAGTCTCTGCAGCACGCTATCATCGAGAAGGCGGCTTTCCATAGCCCGCAGGCGTGCAACTGTATATCCATACCGCACTGCTGTAGCCATGCTGCCTCACCTCCCGTCTACTCTGAGAACAGCCGTTTTGCAACGTCTGCCTCGATATCTTCTCTACTCCACGTAATCAGCATGTCAAAAACACAGACTGTGTCTATATCCCCTTTCCTGAGAATAAAACCACCAGAAAAAGGGGATGCTGATTTTTCTAAAGAGAGAGATGTCTTATGTTTTTCGTTATACCTCTTAAGCCACTCTTCGTTGAGGTTTTTCTCTTTTGGTGAAACAAGAAGGAATTCATCACCAGTCTCGACTGCTTTCTCGAGAAGAGCCTCACAGAAGGCCAAATACTTATCAGCAGGAAGAGAAGCTAAAGTTTTCAATGCTTCGTTAAAAGCAAGGGCTATAAGATCCTGCTGAGCTCCCAACATGATTTTCTTAACATCGAGGTTAGCAACTATTTCGCGCCGCTTGAGTATTTCCGGCTTTTCTGTGTTAAACCGCTCAATATAAGATGCATCGATTTTCTGGATTTCAGCATCAGCGTCTTTTTGAATTTTATCTGCTTCCAGTCTTGCGTTCTCAAAAATTTTTTCGGCTTCTTTCTTTGCGTCTGCCTCGATTTTTATCTTTATATCAGCCAAAGACATTACCATTCACCTCTGACTCAACGGTTAAATCTGAATTCCGTTGAGCAGAATAATGCTCATAAGAAGAGAAAGCACAGCATACGTTTCAACCATGGCAGGCAGAATAACAGCCTTACCGGTTTCTTCAGGTCTTTTAGCAATCATCTGAATACATGCCGCAGAGGTCTTCCCCTGAGCAATGGCAGAAAAATATCCACCTATCGCAACTGGAAGACACGCAAACATGATGCCAAGTCCCTGCCACACGTTTAAATCAACAGTTGCTCCGCCAAGAAGGCCTATTTTCAAGATTGCAAAAAAAGCAATAAGAAGACCATAGATGCCCTGGGTTCCTGGCAATGCCTGAAGTAACAAAACCAGACCAAACTTACCTGGATCCTCAGTCATTACACCAGCACCTGCCTCACCTGCAATGCCAACGCCTATTGCTGATCCTGCCCCTGCAAAACCTGCGGCTAGAGCCGCACCAAAAACTGACAACATAATTCCGAGAAGATTCATACTTACAAACACTCCCCTCATTCTATGAGCTTTATATGCTATTAAGATTTTTTTGTTTCTGAAATAGAAACAAAATGAGTTTTATACGTTAGCGGCATAAAACTTCTCCCGCCACCAGAGTAGAATTTACTGAAAAACTCAACGTACTGGAGACGTAAAGAGTGAACAAACGCGCCTAGCACATTAACTGCAACGCTAAACAAGTGCCCCCCTAAAATAAGGACAAGGGCTATAATCCACCCTACAAAAGGAATCCCTCCAGCGAGACCTGCCAACATATTGATTATGGAAGCTATAGCTGCGGAGGCAAGGCCAAGAGCAAGCAGTCGGCTATAGCTCAGCACATCCCCAAGATACGATGTCACATTGTATAGGCTGAGTACACCAGAAATGGCCTTTTGCGCTATGCCCGTTTTTGCCCTTCCTTGAGTAAGCACAAGCACTGCCGCTCCAAATAGAGCTAGCGTTTTACCCATACTGCCCACACTGCTGGATAAATTCCCGCTCACGCCCCCGCCTACAAGCAAGAGACCAACAAGGAAAACAATCCAACCGCCCTGGTCAGCAAATGCTCCCATGTAATCCTTTTTGCGAAGACAGTCAAAAAAGGATATGAAAAGACCGAAGAATAGCTGAACTACGCCCAATGCAAGAGAAACGAACAAAATAGACATCGGGTCGTCCATGGGATTGATCAACACTGGGATATTTTTGAGAGGACGCAAAAACTTAAATACCCCAAAGACATCGATCAGATCACCAAACCAGCTCCCTGTCAAAGCTCCCACTATGACTGTCGCAACTCCTGATAGAACAAATAAATTAAAAAATTGCTTAGTACCTTGAGGCATCCGCTTGAACTTCTTCAAAAAGAAAACGAAAAAGCCAAGCATAACCAGCCCATAGCCTCCATCCCCCAGGCACATGCCAAAGAAAACAAAAAAGAAGGGGGCAAGAAATGCTGTAGGGTCAAGTTCGCCATATTGAGGAACTCCATAAAGTTTGGTAAGGGTCTCAAAAGGAAGATTCCATCCCTTATTGACTAAAAGCGTTGGGGGTTCATCCTCTGGGGCAGGATCTGAAACTACCATCTCGAGGACAGATTCGTACGGGGCAAGCTCTGCTTTTAATTTTTTAACAGAATCTGCAGGTGCCCATGCCTTAAGGATTACTGTCTTTTCTGTGAACTTGCTGCTTCCTAGTGCTTCATAACGAGATTTTAGAATGTTCCAGTAATCGCTTAAAGCTCTTACTGTAGGAACCCATTCTTCCGCAACTTTTGAAACTTCTCCCAGGATTTTGTCTTCTTCCTGCTCTAAAGCTTCGCGCCGGGCATCAAAATTCACAAGTTCTTCCCCAACACTAAGAGTTAGATGGCCTGGGATATCGACGCGTGAAAGACTAAACTTTGAACACATATCCAGAGCTTTCTGCTCCAGATCCCTTCGATAGAAAATTGCCACCCACGCCTCTTTGTCTTTTTCCCCAAAAGAAGCGGTAAAACACTCCCCATTTTCACGAAGAACATCTGCAATTGCCTGTTTGCAGCTGGCCACATTGTCAACAGGCATAGTCCCAACAACACCCTTAACCGTCTGTGTCCCGTTAGATAAAAGATCCAAATCATAGGGCAACTCGGTAAGGTGGGAAAGAATAGATTTTGCCCCCTCAATTTGTGTAATCTCTGAGTGAATTTCTACAAGCCTACGTTCACGTGTACGCATTTCTTCCGCAAAATTCTTTATTTCTGTCTGCTCTGAAAGGTCTTCCAAATCTTGTACAGAATAGTTCGGCCGTTCACCCAAGGCTCGTGCCATAGGGCTAACGCTATCATTGAAATATGGTTCTAAAAAACGCAGAAGAAATCGTATTTCGCTGAGTAAACTATCGATATGTTGTAGACGAGACGGTGAATGATCCTCTGAATCATCCATATCCTGCCGAGAAATAATTTCGCAGGAACCTGCTTTCTGAAGGATGGCCAGCACATCCTCTATTACTGAGTTGTGAATATAAAATTCGAGTTTGTTAATTCTAGCCACGGCCATATCTAGCCATCACCTCTTCCGCAATCCAGGCAGCGGTCTTATTAACACGCCCCTGATGGCTATTTGTAAATGCTTTAGCACCTTCTTTTCCCTTTCGGACTATTTCCCCCGCCCTAGCTTCAGCCTCCTCTTCGACTTTCTGCAAATTGTCACGATATTTTCGGAAGGCCTGTTGTCTAGTTTCTTTGATTCGAACTTCTGCTTCATTTTTGGCTTCACTTATCAAACGTGCCGCTTCATTCTTTGCATCTTTGACTATCTGTTTCGCATCTGATTCTGCCTTTTTGATTTCATCGGCCAAGTTAGTTGCCATGCCATCCACCCCCCTTCCCCACTACAAGAAAGTATTCATCAGCGTAGGCTATAATCGGGTACAAAGCCGGAGTTATTGTAATACTCATAAAAATTTGTGTCAAACTTAGCAAATTATCAAATTTATTTAAGGCATAATAGCATCAAATAATAGCACTGATGGTTACGTTCTATATTTATCTGGATTGTTTGTTGGGGGGATTCTCTTTGAAATAAGCTGGAGCGGACAACGGGATTCGAACCCGCGACCCTTAGCTTGGGAAGCTAATGCTCTACCAGCTGAGCTATGTCCGCACCATCGATGAGACATTATAAACGCGTAATCCCCTTTTTGCAATACCTCGTTATGCTAATGAGTCCACTATGATATGATACCAATTAAAATGATTCGTGTCGTATTAACCTTAAAAGAAAGACGAAACTGACCCTTTCTCGAATAATTAAGAATATGCCGTAATTCCATAACTTTTATCTTCATCTATCCCCCAAAATGGGAAAACACTTCATCAATAACATAACAGCCACCAGGGCAAGTTGCTTAGATTTTATGACGGCCGGCGAACAGCAAAAAGCCACCCTAAAGCATCGCTCCCGCGGGTGGCTATTACTCTGAAATCCCTATTTTCCAAGGCTTTTTTGTTTTACTTCTTATCAACATGTTCCAGCAACGCTACGCACTCGACGTGGAACGAGAGCATCAGGTTGATGTCTGGTATGTATTCTTCGTTTTGTCCGTTCTCGGGAACAGGTCAATAGTGGTTTTTATGGGTACTCTCTGTTCAAGGGAACAGGTCAATGGTTTTTATCCGTTCGGGGGAACAAGTCGATACATGGGGTTTAATTCCTGTCATCTCCGGTGGCAAAGGCACTAACTATTGATAAAATGCACCGCTCAAATCAAATCGTTAAAATTTGCACCGCTTTTGCACACCCCTAATAGTTGCCCCATTGGACTATCGGTTGTTATACCACACAAACCAGTCAAATTTTCTGTGGCGACCTTTGTTGTGTATATTGTTTCGCTCAAGGATTGAATCTATCAGCGCTAAATATCCCTCATAGTCATAAGTTTGGCGCATTTTTTCAATACAGTTTTTGATTTGTGATGCTTTGTATATTTTGCCTTTATACTCGTAATGAGAAAGAAACTGACCGACATTGTTTTGCATGACACCATCGAATATTACATAGTCGTCATTTTGGTAAACATAATAATTATGGTACAGGCAATACTTGCTGAAGAACGAAAAAAGGTTAATTTCATTCTTCGCCAATTCGCCAACTAAAGAAATATCGCCCTTAGCCACCCGTTCGTCAAAATTGCAGCTTTTTATTTTTTCAATCAATCTTGTCAAATAAATCTTGCTCAAGTGTTTATTTAGGTTAGTGGAGTTCGTCATATCAATCAAGGCAATTTTCATTGCAATAATGTCACTGTCCACATTTTGAGGAAACTTATTAAGACAGCTATTTATAATTGCACCTTCTTCACCATACCGCGGATCTCTGTTTACACGTTTGGCGGTCTCGTCCAGTTCTTCCTTTGTGAATCGTGTACAAGGCACCTCGATACCACTCCACGTTTTGGTCGGCACACTTCGGTTACTCCTTGAATAATCCTTCGGTTCGGGAATAACTTCGCCGTCCATAGGGAGCCGAACTGTGTATGGTCTGACTTCATCATTGCGAACGAGTTTTTTATTTTGAACAAGATCATTGATTGTGGAGTTTATATAAGGCTGCAGCTTCCCAGGGAAACGGGCATCAAGGATTTGTTTTGCCGTTACCGGCATATTGACCATACGGCAGTATTGCATAATGGTTTCTGCGTTGCTCAAGTCTAAAACCTCCTACTTACATGTGGTTTTTTATAATTCATCCGCCTCACTTGTCTCAACATCCTTTAAGGTTTTGCCATCAGCCGTTTTCCAAGCAGTATATCCATTTGAACTTGCACCCGTTACAAACATAGAAGCAGCCGATGGTGACGAAAAGAGCACGTCTTCTAAAAGCGTATAATTTTCATCTACCTTGGCCTTTTCACGAGCCTTTTTTGCTACCCCTGAGCAAGTCTTTTCATTGGTTTTAGAATTGATAACACTGCCACGTAAAACGATATATCCTTCACTTGAACGTTTGCATTTCGCTTTTACTGTCATGCCGGTGTTCTGCATTTTTTGCTCCATAAAAAACTCAAGGTTGTCGTCGTCCTCTTCATGATCTGTATTATGGATTGCTCGATTTTGAACTAATGGCTCGAATACCAAATGTCCAAGTACACCCATCACAATTTTTGCATACTCCACATACTCTTCAAGTTCGCTCTCTTTTTCTTCTGTAACATTTCCGGCATTAGGTTCATTTCCGTTCTTAGCTTCGTAACGATTAACATTTACGGCAAGGACAAAGAATCGATTTTCAAGCCAACTAATCTCGGTTGCCCCAAAAATGTTATTTGAAGTCGTGAAAGCTACAGCTTCATACCAATCTTCAAGGCCCTGTTTCGGGGAGGCGTGATGTTCTTTTAAACGGTTCAAAATACCTTCTCCATTTTTTCGAGTCCCAGATTGACCGACATAAACTAAGGGTTTGTCGCCATCACCTTTACTGAAAAGGAAGTAAACTCCACTCTGTTTTAGGTAATCAATATTTTTGCAGTCCACAAGCTTTACCCGTGGTATCTTATAGGCAACCCCTGTCCAATTGGCAAGTGTACACTTGATGCGCCCATTTGGGGTGCTGTCCATAAGAAAATAATTCATATTTTTACCGGCCATAGTGTTTATACCCCCCATAATCATTAATCCGATGTTGCATTAGTCTGTATATGTAGCAAATCCACCGACTCAGAATTATTTCTCAAATAAAGTTTTCAACCTATTCTCATAAGGTAGTGTCCGAAAGTTTATCAAGGCAGGTAACTGTTTAACGGGAAAGATGTCCTTATTGCTCTTCGCCCATCATCATTTTGTAATGCTGTTCCTGCTCCAAGGCTTCAAAAATTAATTTGAACACATCTTTGTACAGCGTGATGTCGGTGCAATCGTCAACATAATTCAAACCATCGCTAAACCCTACGGAGTTGGCATTGATATAAGACAACATAGCCGTGGCGAGGTGGTACTTCGTGTAGTCGGGTAACCCTTCGGCTGGCGTTTCCACGAACTTATCTCTATGTTCATCAAGAACCCTCTTGCGGATATTCACACCGTCGTAACCACAAAGTTGCATGAAGTAATATTCCAAAATGCGGCGTATTACGTTCATTAGCGGAATAACTGTATCCACTTCTCTGTACTCACCCCAGAGGGCAGCGTAGGAGTTTTGGACAGGGTTGAAGTTTTCTTGCTCGGTTGGCTTAGATATACATTGTCGGACACAATGCTTGATTGTGGAATTGTTACTCGCTTTGTTTATCACATAGAACGATACGCAATGATAGCGGGATGCTTGGTTATAGGTTATCTCCCTATGGAAATAGACGTTGTGGGTCAAGATAAAAATCTGCTTTATATAGTCGCCCTGAACCTCACGTTCCTGTTCACGATATTCAGCGTTGTTAAAGCAGACACCTACCATCTCCCGCACCAAGGTGCTGACGATGAATAGGACGCAGCTATCCATACTGGAAACGGGGTCGTCTATTACGACAATTTTATCCTTGCTAACATCAGCATCGGTATGACTTCCGCGAACGAGGTGATAGAAGTACAGGAACGCAATGAAATTTCTCTCGCCCTCACTTAGCTTATCCGCAACTGTCCCGTCTTGGCGCACAACCTCGTAGACATTTTGCTGACCTCGCTTTTCCCGCAGGGTGAAGCCCTGGAAACCTGAATCTCGAAGTAAATCGTTTATGCTTTTGATGGTTGGGGCGGTACTAACCACTCGTTTGTTAAGTTCTGCAATTTCATTTTCTAAAGCTCGTGATGCCTTAGCACCGTCATCGACCAGCTTAATCAATGCAGTAATCTCGTCATCAAAGGTCTTGCGCCGTAATCTATAGGTCGAAACATCACTTTGAAGTGTAAATGCAATAAGTTCCCAGACTTTCCTGGTACACTCGGTTTGCTTCTGACGCTTCGCACCGACAATGTCGTTGTTTGCTTGAATCTGTTTATTAAAACCCTCGATTAGGACGTTTATTTCATCACGCAGCGTTTTAACGTTTTCAAGTGTGATAACTGAAGACGGCTCTTTCAACTTGTCAGTTATCCGTTGGATATTGATTTCAATCATTTTCTCTAAGAGCGCAAGTTTCGTCTTATATTCAGTAAGATCAAGTTTCGGGAAAGCATCCTGGAGATTGCCGTTAAGTACATCAAGGAAGCCTTGCATATCGCTTACGTAGTCCTCTTGAAATTGCCGAAGGGCACTAATATCCTCTTGATACTGGCCATCAAAACAGGCAGAGATTTGTTTCTCAAAATCGTCGGGTAATTCCTGTTGGCAATAAGGGCATTTTCCTTCTGATGTTTCGGCGAAATGTTCATGCCCTTGGCGCACCCAGTCCGTAGCTTTAATCGCTTTGATGAAACCAGCAAAGGGTGTGTCACTACTGCTCGTAATGGATTTATTAAGTAGTTCGTTGCCGGGTGACCCTTTTAATCTTTCCGTGCCTCCAGTAGGCTGAAACTTCTTATATGTAGCAGCTTTTGGGTCAAATGCCGTTTCGTACAGAGTTCTTAATTCTCCTATATCATGCTGAGTAGGGTTTCCTATTTGCAATACTTTCTCGGCAAACTGAGCCTTCCGCTTAAAGCCGCTCTGCGTAGCGTCAAATCCGTCTCGGATGGCTTTCGTTTTATCCCAACAGGTTCCTTGAAAGTCGTCGAGCAAGGTGTTTCGTGCCGATTCCTTGCGGTCCTTTGTTATGGTATTTTCGCCATTTAGCTTTTCCTGCTCAGCCCGCTGAGTGTTTTTTTCAGCAATGTCAGCTTGAATCTTGATGTTCTGCTCGCCTACGGTGAATACGCCCTTGAGTTTGCCGTAGTCACGGAAGTTCGCTTCTACAAACTCCTGATTATAGACAAGCACGGAGTAGTCATCTGCGGATTTTCCCGCTTGCCAAGACAAACCCTCATTGGCATGGACAGCCCTCGCTATGGTAGATTTTCCCGTGCCGTTGTTTCCATAAAAGAAGTTGATAAGCGTGGGCTCAACCGGAATGCCGTGAAAAGTCGCAGCGTTTAGCATAAGTTTTTCGATTGCGGAAGTTATTTTAGTATTCATCATCTATATCCTCCGTTCGTTTTCTCGGCTCGGATATACGCGGCTTTATAGCCGGAATTTCTTCTTCGTCATCTCCGAGAGAGGGCAACGCAATTATCTCCCGGCCGGCTATACCTTGGAGATCGCCGCTCATACCATAGAGGCTATTTGTGACCTTTTGCAAGATTTTTTCCTGTGCTGCCCAGCGTTTCTGGGCTTGTTTCTTCTCGGTGTCGAGCTGCTTTGCCATTTCGTCGTAGGACTCAAGGATATAACGAATCCGGATACAAATGAACCAATACTGACCATGTCCCATGGTCAATTCCCCAGGAGTTATCATATTCCGTTTCTCTTGAAATCAACTCCTTAGAAATTTTAGCAATGCCAGGTGAACCCATCGTGTTGTATTTAACTTCATATAATTCCTTAGGAAAGCCATACATGTCGTATATGGTTTTTGGACTTTTCTCGTTCATAATTTTAGTTCCTCTAGTATACCAATGAGCTGAAACTGACAATATCGCTTCGTGTTTTGGTATCCTTTCAGCAATGCTTCGCCAGGTTTTTGTATAATTATTATCTTCAATGGCATTCATTGGTGACCCATGTCCTACAAATAAAACAGGCATTCTGATATTCATTTTCATATCCTCCATGCTATTTATTCACATACGAATTTACCGTCCACCAATCGGCAGAATGCTCCTTCAGATGTTGGCTGTTCTTTTTCTTTTGTAATTCCCTCTATGACTTGAATAATTTTAGAGAGGGGCTGTGCGCCACTAATCTGCTGGTTCCCATTAATGACGAGTGCCGGAACCCCTTGGATGTTATATTTTTTTACAAGAAGAAAGTCCCTCTCTACTGCATCCTTTGTCTCTTGGTTATTATAGTACTGCTCCCATGCCGCAAAGTCGATTCCGCTTTTCCGGACACAGTCAGTGATGATCTCTTTTTCTTCAATATTACGATTTTCTACAAATAAGGCATTTTGCAGAGCGTCAAAAAGATCCCAATACCCAGCGTCTCCTGCAACGAAGTATGCTGCCTTACATGCAACAAGACCTTTCATAGAAGACGGAAATTGAAAGTCTTTCTGGCGCATTCCCGAGATGTTGAATCGGTGCATATCATCGTTATGATTCGCATGCTCCCAATGGCTCATTATCTCATCTTTCGCAGCAGTTCTCGAACCAAACATCAAATCAAAATCACCAGCCGATTTGACCAATGCATAGGAGCGATGCACGATTTGCACTTCCGGCATTAGTTTTTGGATCTGACGCATCCGATAGGACATCGGAAAACAAAAACTGCATATTACGTCATGAAAAAACTCAATGGTAACTTTATTCATTTGATTCCACCTCACTTAACTAAAATAATAAATTACGAAATCCAATCAGAAATTCTAATTTTCTTTCCGATATATAAACTGAATACACAACCTCGTCAAATTCAAAAAACATCCAACCCGACCACACAACCTCAAAAACTTCTGAAAAAACATCTATCCTGACCACTCGCAATCCCTGACATCTAACCCAACCACTCGTAGGGCTATGACATCTAACCTAACCACTTGACTATCAAAAACCGCTCTTATGGACTTATTCCCTCGAAGCGTTATTTTGACGATTTTTACTCAATGGGTTTTACACCCATATGTGCTGAAAGCCCTGATATATAAGGGTTTTTCGCACACCTACTCATTCACCCTTGACATCAATACTACTGTCTCAACGTGGACAGTCTGGGGAAACATGTCGAAAGGCTGGAGTTTCTCCAAACGGTATCCCCCTTCATAAAGCAACGCAATATCCCTGGCTAAAGTAGCTGGATTACATGCAACGTAAAGTATTTGTTGCGGTTTCCACTCTAAAATGCGTTGAATGACCTGTCGGTTGCAGCCACTGCGTGGAGGGTCCAGAATCACAGAATTAAATGGCCCGTCTAAATGAAAAATAACATCTTCAGCCCTGCCAGTATGAGGAGATACGTTATGAAAATCGTTAAGCTCCAGATTTTTCCTCATAGCTTCTACAGCACTCGGCCAATCCTCAACTGTCACTAAATTATCAAATTTTGAGGCCAGAAAAAGAGATAATGCCCCTACTCCAGAATACAATTCAAGAGCCCTTCCCTGCCCTTTATCCGAAAAGCAGTTGGCACTATATGTAAAAAGCCGCGCTGCCTGATAACTGTTAACCTGAAAAAATGCCGTACCATCAAAATGAAACTCTTTAGAATTAAGAAACTCTCTCAGCCACTCGCGTCCCTGAACGCTCCTCGAATTCTGCCCCAGTATTGTGTTTCCAGGAGAGATATTCTTGTTTTCTAAAATTCCTACAAAGGAAAACTCTGGAAACTGAAAGCTTTGCCACTGTTGCTCTACTCTTTTCATTTCTGAAGAAGAAAGGCTTTTGCGTACGACAAGGCATGCTAATAATTCTTTGGAAAAACTGCCACACCTGAAAATAACGTGACGCAACAGACCCGAATGTTTTTTTTCATCGTATGGGGGCAGATTTATGCACTCTAAAGAATCTATAAAGTAACTCAACATATGATTAAGAGCTGGTTCCAGAACGGGGCACGTGTCTATAGGAATAATAGAATGGCTGCGCCTTCTAAAAAAACCTATATCAGTCTTGCCTGCGTTGTTTCGCACGGGGAAGGATGCCTTGTTTCGGTATCCCCATTCTTTTGGACTTGCAATGCAAGGTGCCAAAATATTTCTGACGGGAATATGAGCCACGCGAGAAAAAGCTTCTTCTACAATTGTTCTTTTGATTTCAAGTTGTTTATCATAAGAACAGTGCTGAAGCTGACAACCGCCACATTGTCCATACCAGGAACATAACGGCGTAACCCGCTGAGGATGGGGCGCTATTATTTCCTGTATCTCACCAATAGCGTAATCCCTCTTCTTTTTTGTTACTCTGACCCTGATCTCTTCTTCCGGCAGGGCTCCTGGAACAAAGTAAACAAGACCATCTTTGGGGCGTCGAGCGATGCCGCTCCCGTCACTGCTAATGGTTTCAATTTTAAGGTTAATTATTTCATCATGCCCGCAGGGATGAAACTGATTCAACACTTTTGCATCCTTCCCAAACTCCTTTTTCTTAACATGGGCACTGGCTCTGCCTCATTATTAAATTCCCCTACGTATTTATTAGGACTCTTTTATCTCCCCTGCCATTACTAAGGCCTGCTTAGCGATTACAGGACCGAAAAGCTCATATATTACAGTTGACCCAAGTATAATATTACGCAATGCAACCCCCATACCAGGGAGGGTTTGTTCTGCTAAAAGAGAGAGGCCTATAGCAACACCAGCCTGAGGCACAAGGGTCAGCCCAAGATATTTTTGTACAGTTGGAGGCGAATTGGTCATTCGAGCTCCAGCATATGCTCCTAAAATTTTCCCTATTACACGAAAAACAACATATCCAACCCCTATGAGACCCACTTTAGGCAACATTCCCAGCTGCAAATCCGCACCTGAGATAGTAAAAAAAGCAAGAAAAATTGGAGGCGTGAAACGATCTACTACAGAGAGGACTCTGTCACAAGAATAAACCAGATTTGAAACTACAGCCCCAATCATCATCGCTACGAAGAGAGACGAAAGTCCGAATTTCGACGCAAGACCTATGCCTAAAAAAATACAGCCTATCGTCAGAGAAAGAAGTGCATCCTCCCCCTTAACGCGCCCCGACATAAACGAAAGGAAGAGTCCCAGAACCAGACCAAGAAGCAATGAGAAAAAAACTTCGTTGAAGACTCTCAAAACAACAGATGCCATGGGAATAGCAGAATTATTGGAAACAAGGGATTCTGCGAAAGCCACCGCAACACCAAAAGCAAGAATGGCAACTGCATCATCCATAGCAACTACGGGCAGAAGAGTATCTACTAATACCCCTTTGGCCTTGTATTGCCTTATGACAAGAATGGTGGCAGCAGGAGCCGTAGCTGCCGCTATGGATCCAAGAACAAGACTGAAATGAAGGGGCTGGTGGAAAACAAATATCATGGCTAACGTCACAGCAAAAACCGCACATAAGGATTCCATGAGAGTAATCCATACAACTGACAACCCGATTTTTCGAATATGCTTCAAGTTAAACTCACTGCCTATACTATAGGCAATAAAACCTAAAGCTACTTCTGAAACAATAAAAAAAGATGACACCACTTCTTTGGGAATCAACTTTCCAAGAGAAGGTCCTATAACAATTCCTGCCAAAATATACCCTGTCACATTTGGAAGTCTCAGCTTCCTTGTAACTTTAGCCATAAAAATTCCAGCAAGAAGAACAAGGGCGAAATAATACAAAACATGCACAGAAAAAGACTCTCCTTAAATTATATTTTGTGACCTCGTAAAGAAAAGAAAAACAGAGTGGATGATTAGTTACGATGGTTGGAAGCAAGGCCCTCAACGCAATTAACAGGTATGGTAAATAGTATTCCAACATCAGGCTTAGAAAGATCTTCTACTACTCTTTTAACGGCATCTATGGCCGGTTGGACTTGTTCATCCTCTAAAACAACAAAAATGGTTTTATTGTAGGGATACTGATCGTTAATCAGCATCTTAATGGAACCAAAAAGAGGAATTTTATCGATATCCTCATGAAGAACACGTGCCATCCCCTTACTGTCAATAATGGTAGCCCCTCGAACACCTATGTTAATAAACTCCTTAAAAAGACTTTCAACCTTGTCTACCTTATTAAGTACTATAACAAGCATCTGCATCGCATACACTCCTAACATTGGTCGTAATTCTATATATAATACATCAAAAATGAAAAAGACCAGCTGATATTATTTCACCAGCTGGTCATTCTGCCCGGAAAACCCGCGCAGTCCTGCTTCTATCGAGGGGTGTGTTGATTACAAATGTAAGCTTTTTTTGAACACCTGGTAGCCTTCATCGAAAGCTTTTGCGTTCAGTTCTTTTGTTCCTGCTGGTACTTTTTCCAATATAGCTTTCTTTACAGACTCAGGCCGGACAATATTTTCAAGCTCGAGAACTCGAGCTACTGCCCCCAGGGCCACCATATTCGTTACAAGCTCACGCCCAAGCTGTTCCCGGGCAATTCTAGAAATTGGCAACTGATATATATAGGCATCTACCTGTGGAAAATCTGTGACAAAGCTGTCATCAAAAATTATTCTTCCGCCAGGAAGTGTATCGGCTGAAAACTCTTCACAAGCCTGCTGGGTCAAGATCACCTGCAGATTTGGTCTTGTTACTTTTGGATAATCTATAGGTACTGTAGAAATAACAACCTCGGCCTTGGATTTGCCGCCTCTAGCTTCAGGACCATAAGACTGTGTCTGCACTACATAGAGGTTCTCCTCATACAGGGCCGCAGCTTCTCCTGCAATAACAGCAGCAAGAATTATCCCCTGCCCGCCTGAACCGGCAAAACGGATCTCATACCTACTCATGATCCTTCCCCCTTACTCTTTCTATGAGAGAGAGATACTGCTCTGTATATTCGGGAATGTCTTTATTAACAAATTCTCCCACTACTATTTTCCCTGCGAGTTCCTCAGAAGACATGTTTTTGGATCTCGCCAAAGTTACGGTGTTTTCCTTGAAATAATTAATGTTATCGATTGGGGTACGCCGTTTGTTTCTTCGTCCAAATTGAGTATGGCAGCTCGAAACGATCTCAATAACAGCAAACCCTTTTTTCTTTATGCCATTTGCAATATATTGTTCAGCCATTTTCGGGTTGGCAATAGTTGCCCTTGCTACATAAGAGGCACCGGCGCCTTCTGCCAGCCGACAAATATCAAAGGCCGGGTCTATTGCCCCGTATGGAGTTGTAGTTGCCAAAGCCCCCTGGGGAGTGGTAGGAGAAGCTTGTCCTCCTGTCATTCCATAGATATTGTTATTCATTACAATGGCTGTAATATCGATGTTGCGTCTACACGCATGAATAAAGTGGTTCCCTCCTATGGCCGAGCAATCACCATCTCCCATAACGTCAACAACAGTAAGGGAAGGATTCGCTAATTTAATTCCTGTGGCAAAAGCAAGAGAACGGCCATGGGTAGTATGCACTGTACAAGCATCTATATAGCCTGGCATACGACTTGAACAACCTATTCCTGACGCAATCACTGTCTGGCTTTTTTTCTTATCTAACTCTACGAGAGCACGAAGCAAGGCATGCATAATAATCCCGTGTCCGCATCCTGGACACCAGATGTGGGGGAAGAAACGCGTCCTCAGCCAGCTCATAACGTCTTGACTCGGCATCTACGCCACCTCCTCAATAGCGGAAAGGATGTCTTCAGGGTGGAAAAGTTCTCCGTTCACTAGATTTAGAGGAACCACCTTGGCTTTCCCGTGCACTGCCCGCTCCACTTCCAGAACCATTTGTCCGCAGTTAAGCTCAGGAACAATGATGGTTCTTGTTTTACGGGCAAGGCGCTCTATCTCCTTATCAGGGAAAGGCCAAAGGGTAATAGGTCTAAAGTAGCCAGCACGGAGCCCTCTGCTGCGGGCCTCTCTTACCGCGCGCAAACTCGATCGTGCAACGCTTCCGAAGGAAAGCACTATAACATCGGCGTCATCCACATTTTCGGTCTCATACTCTACGATGTCATCTCTGAAACGATCCACTTTTCTCATAAGACGAAGCATTTTTCTTTCTATTTCTTCTGAATTATTTGTAGGGAACCCCCAGTCGTTATGGGTTAAACCTGTCACATGCCAGGTATAGCCATCCCCAAAGGAAGCCATGCAGGGCAAATCGTCTTGAGGGTCTGGGCGATAGGGTACAAACTTCTCAGGAACATCCACAGGGCGCTTTCTGTTTACCACAGGATAAGACCCTGGCTCCGGGAGAACTATTTTCTCCCGCATATGCCCTAAGACTTCATCGCTCATAATAAGGACAGGCTGTCTAAAGCGTTCAGCAGCGTTAAAGGCTCTGATAGCCAGCTCAAAACACTCTTGCACAGAAGATGGAGAATAACAAATGGTAGCGTGGTCTCCATGAGTTCCCCAACGTGCTTGCATAACATCTTGCTGGCTTATCTTCGTAGGAACGCCAGTAGAAGGGCCACCTCGCATTACATCAACTACCACAATGGGAATTTCTGCCATATATGCAAGCCCCAAATTCTCTTGTTTTAAAGAAAAACCTGGCCCTGATGTTGCCGTCAACGTTTTCTTGCCTGCGATAGAGGCTCCAATAACAGCCGCTACACCTGCAATTTCATCTTCCATCTGAATAAAACGACCATTAAGACGTGGTAGCTCACTCGCCATAATTTCCGCTATTTCTGATGAAGGTGTAATTGGATACCCAGCAAAAAAGCGACAACCGGCCGCTAGCGCGCCATAAGCTAACGCTTCATTCCCCTGCCAAAAACGAACCTCAGGCATCCTCTTTTCCCTCCTTTACCGTCACTGCAAAATCCGGACAAATATTTTCACACTGTCTGCAACCAATACAATCTTCGATTCTTTCGACTTGAGCTTTACGCTGATCGTCAAAACCTAAGACTTTTTTAGGACATATTTCGATGCATAATCCACAACCTTTGCACCAAGCCCTATTAATAATTACTTCATGTTTTTTGGGCAAAACCTACACCTCCCAAAGAGATAAGGATTCATAATAATAGATTTTTTGATTTTAAAAAATCGAACAGATCAAGCATATAGTTTTCGGTTTTTTTATTCAAGCTCTTATTGATATTTATCTTTTTTCTTTTTGTTTTTATAAGAAATAAAAAAGATAAATATTATTAGCATTATAGAGCGGTTTGTATATTAAAAACCGCTCTATTTTTTAATTTAAACGTTCCAAAATCTGGCTCCCGAAGGTAAAGGGGACGTATTTTGTCTGGTTTCTTAGCCCTCTCTTTCCACTTATGCCCTAACAATGCCAAAGTTCCCCCCGAAACTGTTCCTTGCACTAAAGGAAATGGGCTTGTTCTTCCTCCTTCAGAAAAAAGAGCGGACACTCTCTCCAAATCATCACAAATGCTGCATAAGGTTTTTTTGTTTTGCAATCCACGAGATTTTACTATGATTTCTTCTGCCGTAAAAAAAGCGGGGCTCCAGACTTCTTCAAAAACATTATCTTCCATTCTGTAGGCACCGCCATACACTCCCCCACGTCCTGCCCAAATCAAAGGAATTGTAGTAAGTCCAAGCTTCGAAGCAGGATATCCCATGGCTTCAAGTGTTGAAATAGGAATAACTGGCACTCCCAATCCTTTTGCGAGACCACAGCCATAAGCCAACCCTACTCTAATTCCTGTAAAGTAGCCTGGCCCAATGGTCATAGCGACTGCGGAAATATCTGAAATCTCTATCCCCAAAGAAGAAATGAGCGTTTCAACAAGAATGGGCAACTTGCTCCCTTGATTTCTTCCTATGTTCATATTCATCTCTGCTGCTACTTTGCCATTGATAGAAACACCTATGTTTGTCCATCGAGTACAGCAGTCAACACCTAAAACAACATAATTCATTGGCCTATCTCCCCAATATCTTTAAGTAAAAGTTCCATCGTTTTTACAGCTTTTTCGCCTTCAGCTTTAAAAGAAATGCGACGTACCGTTTCGCTGTCTCTACAAAAGTAAAGTTTCCATAGGTCTTTAGTTGGCTGTTCCGCAAGGCGATCAGGCCATTCAATAACCAATACAAAGCCGTCATCTGCGTATTCACAGAGACCAAGCTCGTATTCATCTCCCCTCTCGAGGCGGTACAAATCTACATGGGCAAGGGGCAAACGCCCTTCATATTCATTGATAAGTGTGAAGGAAGGACTTCGAACTCCCCGAGCCCCCAAACCATCTCCAAGCCCTTTAACAAGAACTGTTTTTCCTGCTCCTAGGTCACCATAGAGCAAAATAGTCAACCCTGAATAAACATGACGAGCCATACATTCACCGATGAGCCTCGTCTGTTCTGGCGAAAATGAGGTAATTTCCATACTGTCCGCTTTTTCTTCCTTTTTATTAATCAATGTTTCGTCTTCTCCTTCTCTCTTAAAGAACAAAGCACTGAAGGAATTCCCATGGCTATTTCCCGCGCTAGTATACCATCTATCCCTTTTCTCTCAGCAAGAAATTGTCCTGCCTTGCCATGGATCCATACACCAAGAGACGCACTGTCTAATAAAGAAATTTGTTGAGCTAAAAATGTCCCTATCACACCAGAAAGGATATCTCCTGACCCTGGGACAGACAGCTCTGGTCCACCCTCACGAATTATTACTGTTCTGCTTATAGTATCAATTACAGTTCCATGCCCTTTCAAAACAACGCAACCCCATTGCCGAGCCAGCTCCTTTGCTGCGTAAAGGCGCGAGGATGCCACATCCTTCGCCGTTAAGCCAAGCAATCTGGCTGCCTCTCCTTCGTGAGGGGTTATGATAACATCATTGCGTTTTTTTAAATAGCTTTTTAATTCATTAAGCCAAAAGATGCCATCGCCATCAACCAATAGAGGATGGCGCCATTCATTCCATATACATTCAAACAGGGAGGCACCATGACTGTCCCTTCCAAGACCAGGTCCGACAACAGCAGCCGTACCGCGTTCCGACCAGCAAAGCAGATCCTGGGGATTCTCTCGTTTCATTGGGTGAAAAACAGCTTCCGGCAAAAAGGAGATCCCTTCCCGGCAAACATCATCAGTACTGGCCACGATGACTACTCCACAGCCGCTTTTAAGAGCTCCCAGAGCAGATAAAAGCGGAGCGCCTCTATAGTGCTCGCTGCCTCCCACTACGAGGAGTGTTCCTCTCCCCCCTTTATGAAGGTCCAACTTTCTTTCAGGAAGAGTAGCTATTGCGTCCTCTTCCTCCCAAAGAGTTGCGCAAGGAAGAGAAGGCAGTACTTCGTGAGGGGGAACTCCTATGGAAACGATTTCGATCTTACCAGCTTTAGCAGCAGCCGGCATTGCAGCAAGTCCCGTCTTCATAGCAAGCATGGTAATAGTCGCAACCGATGCCACACAGGGAGAATAGACTTCCCCTGTTTCAGCATTTATGCCGCTAGGAATATCAATAGAAACTATATTATTTCGCCCTTCAAGGAGCTCTATGATCCGTCGAATTTCTCCTTGTGGAGAACCCTTGCTGCCTGTTCCTAGCAGGCAATCTATAACAACGTGGCTTTCTGACATTAGGGATGTGATCTCTTCTACTGTCATTTCCTCCGTGATACGGATGGGGGTGCTCATTTCTTTTAATATTTCAAGGTTCTGCAAAGCGTCGCCCTTTATTTTCTCAGGAGCCCCTGCTAAAAGGACTATTGGTAGAAGCCCTCTTATTGCAAAGTGTCGCGCCATAACATAACCATCACCCCCATTATTACCGGGGCCAGCAAGGATAAGGAACCTCTCTGCTTGCGGGAAAAGACGTTGAACACACAAAGAGGCTTCAAGTCCCGCATTTTCCATAAGTACAATACCTGGAACCTTGAACTTTCCTATGGCCATGGAATCTGCTTCTCTAATCGTTGTGGGATCATAGAGATCTATCATGACTTGACACCTCCACAATTATAAAGGCAATGGCATAATCGCCATCATGGGAAAGACTGATGTGGACTTTCAACTTCTGTTCATCCATCCACTGCTCTATGTTGGCAGAAAAGCAGGGAACGGGCCCCTCAGGGGTTCTATGAAGCCACATCCCCTGCAATACAACTTTAAAAAAATCAAGGCCTGCTGCTTTCGCAAAAGCTTCACGGGCTGCGAAAGATGCCGCAAGGTGGCGGGCAGGATTAGCCTTTTTCATGGCATAATCACGCTCTTCTTCATGAAAAACCCGTTTCAAAAAGTGTTCATCCTGAAGGAGCCTCTCTATGCGGGAGATTCGACAAAGATCCACTCCTACGCCTCTAATCATATAAGATCTCCTCCTCTTTCGATTCATTTATACCACGCCACAGAAGAATTCGCTTTAATAAAACAAAAAAGCAGCCAAATGAATAACCCTATTATTTTTATAAGCCTCATGAGACAGATCTTTTCTTTTGTGAATAATTGGAGTAGTATGTTTTTTGCGTATAAGTGAATCATATAACGAACTCAACCATGTAATTTTTCTCTCCAAGGCTGTGGTGACAAAGGGGACAATTATTCCACATCTTATCACTACAATAGCAAATATTTGGGGAGCACAAGGGGTGGCTTGCGAAATGAGAGGGGAACAGAAATGGATGATACACAGATCAAATCAATGCTCCATCAAGTTGTAAGTTCTGTTGTTACCCAAAAATACATTTACGGAGCTGTTTTTTATGTATCATCTGATGACAACAGCATCGACGCAATTAGTGCTGCTGGAGATATACAAGAAGACAGCCGATATTTTATCGCCAGCATAAATAAGCTTTTTGTATCCTCAATTATTCTAAGATTGGTAACGAGAAGCAAATTAAGCTTGCATGATAAAATTTCAAAACACCTTCCAGATGAGATCATTCAGAGATTACATATTCACAAAGGCAAGGACTATTCTTATGACCTTTCCATCATCCATCTCATGTCCCAAACCTCATGGCTCCCCTGTTATCTGCTCGATAGACAAGCCAATGGGAAAAAGGCAATGACCGAGCTAGAAGCAGGTTTCGACCAACCCTGGCCAATAGATAAAGTCATTCAAGAAATAAAAAGGATGAAAACACACTTTCCTCCAGGAGAAAAAGGCAAAGCAAAATATATCGATACAAACCATCAAATTTTGGGTCTCATTGTAGAAGCCGTTACTGGAGATCCTGTCAATATAGTCCTAAACCGTCTCTTTCAAGAACTAAGACTCACACAAACGTATGTATATGAAAATGGTAAAACAGAAAAATTTGTCCCCATTCGGCATAGATCGACAACAATGCACATCCCAAATTTTCTCAACTCTACTCAAAATGATATTATTTCCACTGCAAAGGACCAAATGACGTTTTTAAAAGCATTCTTTAGCGGATATTTTTTTCAAAAAGAAAGGTTAAATGAACTGGAGAAGTGGAATAATATATTTTCCCCCTTTCAATATGGCATCGGAATACAAAAGTTTTCTTTGTCTCGTCTCCTCTCACCATTTCACCCTGTACCTTATATGGTTGGGCACTGCGGTTCTACTGGTTCTGTAGCGTTTTATGTCCCCGATAAGAAGCTTTACATAACGGGAACGATAAACCAACAAGCAAAACCGAATGTGGCATTTCAAACCATGATAAAAATCATACAAGCATTAAGGTAAGGCACCACTCGAACAGCGGGAGCCCGTGTATTGTACACGGGCTCCCGCTGTATTAAACTAAAAAACAATATGGCTTATAGTTATTATTTACTACTCTACATAAACAACAGCATTCTGGTATTCATGAGCGCCAATTCTGCTTAACTGTATCCCCTCAATATTTTTTGTTGCGCCAAGTACTTTTATTTCATTATATATAGGAATAACAGGAGTTTCTTCGTTTTGAATTTCAAACATTCTCGTGAGCAGAACATCACGCTCTGCCTCATCCGTGGTTACAAGCCATTTATAATAAGCTTCATCATAATCTGCATTGCTAAACCTAGAGCTGTTGCGAAGCATTCCTGTGGGAAGGATGTTGGATAATGTAAATTCAACATGCCCACTATTACAGGAGTAGAAATGCAATGACATTCCGTATTCGTCCCCAGCATTAAGGCGTGAATCAATAGTATTTGCATCTTGAACAAGCACTTTAGCCTTTATATTAATATCTGCCAACTGATCCTGAACAATCTGGCTTAGTTCAGAGTAATCCTGAATTGCACTTGTCCAAATTTCTGTTTCAAAGCCGTCAGGATAACCAGCCTCTGCCATCAAAGCTTTAGCCTTTTCAAGATTATAAACATGGGGTACCTTTACTTCCTTATATTCAATGGCAACATCTGGAACAACAGCGTATGCCACTTTTCCATAGCCATACAAAAGACTGTCAACTATAAGCTGTTTATCTATCGCATACTCCATTGCCTGTCGAACAAGCTTGTTTTTTAAAGGCGTAGAAGATTGAGTGTTAACGTAAAACATCACTATTTTCATGGAGGGGGTACTTAAAAATTGCAAATCAGGGTTATCTTTGATCTTATCAATATCGATATAGGGAATCTCATATGCCACATCTATCCCGCCAGTTTCAAGCAAAATGGTCCGCTGTCCTGCTTCAGGAACTATCTTCATTGTAAGATACTTAGTTTTTGCAGGTCCACCCCAATAATCATCAAACCGCTCAAGTGTATAATGATCGCCCGTAACGTATTCCTTCATCTTGTATGGACCACAACCAATTGGATGTGACGCAAAATATTCAGCTCCATGAGCCTCAAAGTAATCCTTTGGCATAATACCCCATCCAGGATCAGTTAATTGATAGATAAACGAGGGGTGTGGCGTGCTAAAATGGACAATAAGGGTGTTATCGTCCACGATTTCCAATTTGTTCACATCTATATAGGTGGTAAAGCCGCCCCCGCGAATAGCTCTCTGCTCAAAGGTAAACACAACATCTTTCGCAGTAAGCACGTCCCCATTATGAAATTTTACGTTCTTTCTAAGGTTAAACTGAAGTCTAAGGTCGTCCAACCACTCATAACTTTCCGCCAAAGCAAATTGCACTTTCATATCACTATCATAAGTTAAGAGTGTGTCATACATATGGTTTGTAAGAGAGAACGCTCTTTCCTGAGTTCCATAGCAAGGGTTCATAGTAGTTAGATCAGCACTCTGAGCAAAAACAATCTCTTCTTTGATTTTACGACTACTAGCATCAACAGAAGCGGCTGGAGCAAACAAAATACAAACGGCCAAAATGATAAATACAAATTTCTTCATAGGTGTCCCTCCTAATATTTCGTAATAAAAAACGGTAGAAAACTTTTCCCCCCATCTCATAATTAATGGTCCCCAAAAACACTCCTAACCAAACACATGGCATGACACAAAATGCCCTGGTTCAACTTCTCTTAGACTTAACTTTTTTGCTTCACAATCATCTTTTGCAAAAACACAACGTTTAGCAAATCTACATCCGTCAGGGACATTGATAGGAGAAGTAATCTCTCCCCTGCAAACAATTCGATTCATTTTTATATCTGGATCGGGAATAGGGATAGCAGACAAAAGAGTTTTAGTATAAGGATGAACAGGATTTTTAAATAATTTCTTAGAATCAGCTAACTCTACTACCTGTCCCAAATACATCACCATGATATTTGTGGACAAATGCTTAACAACACTGAGATCATGAGTTATAAATAAATATGTTAATCCAAACTGGACTTGGAGATCCTGTATCAGATTTAAAATCTGAGCTTGTATAGAAACGTCTAAAGCAGACACTGGCTCATCACAAACAATAAATTTAGGATTCAAAGTCAAAGCACGTGCAATACCAATCCGTTGACGTCTTCCACCATCTAATTCATGAGGGTAAGAATTCGCAAATCTTTTGGCAAGACCGACTAAATCCATCGTTTGGTCAACTTTTTTCTGTATCTTATCCTTTTCACTGGATTTATAGACACCTTGTATAATTAATGGCGCCGCAATAGATTGACTAACCGTCATCCTTGGATTTAACGATGCATAGGGGTCCTGAAAAATTATTTGCATTTGGGATCTCATTTTTTTCATCTTAGCTTTGTTGAATTTTAATACATCTTCTCCGTCAAAGAAGACTGTTCCAGATGTCGGCTCGCAAAGCCTTAAAACCGCGCGACCAAGTGTTGATTTTCCACATCCTGACTCTCCTACTACTCCAAGCGTCTCGCCTTCTTTAATAGAAAACGAGACATCGTCAACAGCAAACAATGTTCCGTAAGGAGTGTAAAAATGTTTTTTTAGATGATCTACTTTTAAAAGAGTGTCATTACTCATAAAACCACATCCTAGCCTTTATTTCATCGATCTCATTAACCGTGATTGTCTATCTTGGGACCTTTGAAACCTTAGTATTCTATGCGCTAACTATACCAACATCTAACAAAATGCTCACCGTCAATATGAGTCACAGCAGGGGATTCATGCTTGCATTTTTCTGTCGCCAACTTACATCTAGGCCAAAAGTTGCATCCCTTAGGTAAGTTCATGGGATCAGGCATCAATCCATCAATTGGATTTAGACGATTCTCTTCAATACCAATCTTAGGTATTGAATTCATTAACCCTATGGTATATGGATGTCTCATGTTTTTGAATATTTCATGAACTGTTCCGTACTCTACTATTTCACCAGCATAAATCACGGCTGCTTTTTCGCAAGTCTGCGCAACTATCCCTAAATCATGAGTTATGAGTATCGTAGCCATATTAAATTTCTTTTTTAACTCATTCATCATTTCCAGAACTTGAGCCTGTATAGTGACGTCTAAAGCGGTAGTAGGTTCATCTGCAATAAGCACCTTGGGATTACATGCCAGTGCCATAGCAATAACAACGCGCTGTTTCATTCCTCCAGAAAATTGGTGTGGGTAATCGCTCATTCGAACTGGATCAATACCGACTAACTCCATCATTTCTGATGCTTTCTTTGTTGCCTTTGCTGATGAAACATGCATGTGCGTTTTGATGGCTTCCGCTATTTGATCTCCCACTATCATAATGGGGTTTAAGGATGTCATCGGGTCTTGAAAAATCATAGAGACTTGTTCACCACGAACTTTTCTGATTTCAGAACTCGTCATACCTAAAATATCTTTATTTTTATAAAGTATCGTTCCTGACTCAATATGACCGGGAGGGGTAGGTATAATTCTCATAATGCTTTTAGCTAACGTTGTTTTGCCTGCTCCTGTTTCCCCAACAATCCCTAAAGTCACACCTTCATCTAAATCAAGATCAATCCCATTAAGAGCTTCAACAGTACCATCTTCAGTTTCATAACTCACTCTTAGGTTCCTTATTTCAAGTATTTTTCCCATAATGCTCATTCCTTACCTTATGATAGTTTATTTTTTCATTTTGGGGTCTAAAGCATCGCGTAGTCCATCACCAAATAAATTGAAAGCAACTACCGTAATTACTAAAAAAAGCCCAGGGAAAACAGAGATGTGCCATGCATGACGCATATAAACCTTAGCTGATGTAAGAATGGCTCCCCACTCGGGAGTTGGCGGTTGAATTCCTAACCCTATATATGACAACCCCGCCACAAGTAATATGGACGTACCAATCTGAAGTGTAAACTGAACAAGAATAGGAGCCATGGCATTAGGAAGTATGTACTGCAGAATTATAGTAAAATCGTTAGCCCCTACAGCCCGCGCTGCCTCAATAAATTCTTTTTCTTTAACAGACATAATAGCTGCTCTGGAAATACGCGAAAAAGCGGCCATACGCGAAACGCCAAGTGCTATTAACAAGTTAACTGTGTTTGCGCCAAGTGCTGCCACAATTGCCATAGCAAGTAAAATGAACGGACATGCCATAAAAATATCCATTATGCGCATGATAATGTTATCTATTTTCCCGCCATAGAATCCAGCCACTATCCCCAGCGGACCACCCATCAAAAATGATAATGTTACAGCACTGAATCCAAGCATTAACGAATACTTTGTGCCCCATAGGATCCTTAAAAACACATCCCTACCAAACTCATCACATCCAAATATATGATGCAAGCTTGGTTTCGCTAATTTATTTCTCAAATTTTGCTTAATAATGTACTCATTATAAATAGAGTTGTCAGTAAAGAAATCTATTGCAACGACTGCGGCGACTATCAAAAGTAGTGTGGCGATAATAAATAAACCAACCATGGCCCTTTTATTGTACTTAAACTGGCGCCAGGCCTGCTGAAGCAAAGTTCTGTCTCGTTCGGATTGATGTGGTTTAGTTAATGTGATATTAGCATTCATTACTATTACCTCTTGGCTTTGTATTGTGATTTGATCCGTGGATCGACATACGCATAAAGTAAATCTACAAATAAATTAATGAACGTGGAAAAAACCGACAACATAACGACTGAAGCTAATATAGAAGGTGTATCCAGAAAACTAATCGACTCAACAATAAATCTGCCAACTCCAGGCCACGCAAAAATTGACTCCGTAACGACCGATCCCCCGAGTAAACTACCGAAATTAATTCCGATGATTGTGAGTATGGGGATTAACGCATTCGGAAGCATGTGTTTGATAGTTATGGCCGTTTCTTTTAATCCCTTTGCTCTTGCAGTATCAATATAATCTTGACGCACAACTTCTAACATTGACGCTCGGGTTGTTCGTGCTATTACCGCTAAGGTATTGGTAGAAAGGGTAAATGCCGGAAGTATAAGGCTTTTCAACATGCCAGGAAAACCAGTCTGCATCCCAGCGGCTGGAAGAATTCCGAGCATTAACGAAAAAACAAGAACTAAGATTAACCCCATCCAAAAAACCGGGGAGGCGGCCAAAAATAACGTTACTACCATCACGATATTATCAAAGGTGGAATATTGTTTTATTGCTGAGATGATCCCCACCGGTATTCCTATTATTATAGCTATAAAAACTGCTGAGGCTGCTAGTATCATGGTGTTTTTCAACCTTATAATTATTTGAGAGGAGATTTCCAAATTATTTCTATATGATGTGCCGAGATCCCCTCGAATCGCATTAACAATGAATCTGCCATACCTAACCAAAAAAGGGTCATTAAGGCCCATTTTTTCTCTAATATTTTGAAGATCAATTTCCGTAGCGTCATTTCCCGCAATTATTCTTGCCGGATCACCAGGTGTGAAATTCATAATAGCAAACACAAGGAATGTAGCTCCGAGTAAAACGGGGATAACAAATATGAATCTTTTTAAAATATATCTTATCATGCCAATACCTTCCTTTATTGGCGCATCAACAAGCATAACGGTGACGAAATTAATCATCGTCAGCGTGACACGCCACGTTTATGTGATAGTTAGCAAATCGTTAAGTATAACCTACTCTCTATTTGAGCAATTGGAAATCACTCTTTTCGCAAGGGGGTCTCTTTACTTGTATTATTACGGAGTCGCATCAACGGCTCTATACAATTTTCGCCAACAACTCCATCATGATGAGAGGCAGGGATAGAAACACATCATTCGAGTCGAAATATTTAATATTGCGAGTAAATCAAGATTCTAAAGTAAGACTACTATAATTTATTTTTTTGTCAAATTTCACAGAATTGATCAGCGACACAAGTCTCAAGGCTACTGTAATTTCATTTTCGATAAATATAATTTTATTCAACTTGAATCGTCAGGGTATCTTCGCCTCTGGTTTTACTGCTGTTTCGTTGAGTTTTCTACAGGAGCGAATGGTCTTCCTGCATTCCTTTATGTCCGGATACGTTCTTCCGGAACGTTCTTCTTCGTCCTTTTCAAGGAATAACAAGCCTATAAGTCTCATAACGGATACATCGTCGAACAGCTTTTTCTCTTAGACGGATCTCCTCGTTGAGCCTCTGTATCATGTTGGTGCTCCTGAATCTTTTATAGTATTTCTTTGGAAGTACGTAATGGCACCTGCCAGAAGGAAGGAGTAGACGGCTTCTGAAAGATCTCTCTCGCGTGCTGTTATCAGAACTATGACGACTACTTTTTTGCTGGCCTACTCTGGTGGATATTTAACGTTGCTTATGTTGTTTGCAAGACAGAATACAGATTTTGTACGGATTATAAATTATAGAATGATTGCGGCAGAAATATTGAGAACTGTGGCTGGGAGTATAGGCTTAGTTTTGATTGCACCTATTACCGCTGTAATTACTGGATGGATCTATTCTTACGATGTAGAGACACTTAAAGATAGGGTCAGGTGTCCTCTGGGGAAAAATACAAGGTAATGTACAAAGTCTATAGCTTCTTTAATACTTTCTAAGTGTTGCCACGGCAAACCGATATGAGTACATGTGGAGTCTGGACAAAAAAGGGTCCCGGCATTATGCCGGGACCCTTGTATTCTCAATGGTGGGTGGTAGAGGAATTGAACCTCTGACCTCTTCCGCGTCAAGGAAGCGTTCTCCCCCTGAACTAACCACCCAACGACTCGGTATTCTACAGGTCTAAGTGCGAAATGTCAATAACTGCAAGACAATCAAAACCCCTACTTCTTTTTGTTGGTCTTTTGCTCCCCTAATTCCTTACCGCGTCGGGTTGCCTCTGCAATAGCCCGGATAAAGGACGCACGGACCGCTCCTTCCTCCAATTCATAAAGCCCTTCGATAGTGGTACCACCAGGGGTAACCACACCATCTTTCAGTTCCGCTGGATGTTTTCCTGTTTCCAAAACAAGTTTTGCTGCCCCGATCATCGTCGCGGCAGAGGCCTTTAGTGCCAAATCTTTCGGAATTCCAACTCGGAGGCCCCCGTAGGTCAATGCCTCAAGCACTGTAAACATATAGGCGGGCCCTGATCCTGAAATGCCCGTTATGGCGTCAAGATTTGGCTCTGCTGTTTCTTCTCTTTCTCCAAGAAGGCCGAAAAGAAGTTTGGTTTTTTTCATATCTTCTTCTGTCACATTTTCAGAAGGCGTATAGGCCGTAAAAGCAGCATTAACAGCGGCACATATATTTGTCATTCCCCGAATCCATCTTGCATGGGGGGCTGCTTCTGCAAGCTGCTCTAACCGAATACCCGCTGCCATAGAAAAACATAGCTTGTTTGTCAGATTTTGCGCCAGAGAAGCCACCACGGGAAGTTGAATATGAGGCTTCAGCGCAAAAACCACCACGTCTGCCCTTGCTATAGCTTCGTTGCTTTCCTCATAACAAATACCCAGTTCTTCGAGGGATTCCACCTTTTGTCTATCTTTGTCGTAGGCTATGACTGTGCAATTTTCCTTCACCCATCCCCTGGCCACAGAACTGCCAAGCATTCCCGCTCCGATAACAGCAATGGTACATCTTTTTTTATTCACCATGAACATCTACTCCTTTTGCCCTGGCCCACTCAAACATTCCTAAGGCAGCAGCGACACCTGCATTGAGCGAACCTGTTTTCCCTGTTATAGGGATGCGAAGCAACATGTCGCACCGCTGGGCAACGAGACGGGACAAACCCTCACCTTCTGCTCCAACAACAAGTGAGGACTTGTCTGGGTATGTTGCCCCCCAAAGGGATTGGGGCGCATTATGGTCAAGTCCCACCACCCAGAAGCCTTCCTCCTGAAGCCGGGTTATCGTCTGTGCAATATTCGTTACGGATATCATGGGCACTCGCAACGCTGCCCCAGCACTCACTTTCACTACCGTTCCGCCAGGTAAGGCCGAGCGGCGTTTTGAATAAACAACAGCCGTAGCTCCAGCAGCCTCTGCCGTACGTATAATAGCTCCCAAGTTGTGAGGGTCAAGTATGTGATCAAGAACTACAAGAAGAATCGGCCCTTCCTTTGTTTTTAAGGTGGGTAGAAAATCTTCCATATCCAGTTGTTCCACCATTGTTATTTTTGCCACTGCCCCCTGGTGGTTCTCTCCGGGGCACATTTCATCAACCAAAGTTGACGCCACTTTTTGAAAAGGGACCTTAGTAGAACGGGCAAGGGTCATTACTTCTCCTGAAAAGGAAGGATGGGCCCTTTCTGAGATCCAGACTTTTAAACATTTCTGTGGTGAGTATTGGAGAAGATCTAAAACTGGCTGGCGTCCCCATATAAGATCTTCATCAATTTGTTTCCTCACATCTGGCATTTTGATATAAGGTTTCTTGCCATATGGTTTCTGATTCTCTCTCTTTTTATTCTCCATTTTTCTACTATATGGTTTTTTGCTATCTGGCTTACTATTATCACGACGCTGTTTTGCGCTCATAGTGGTCCTCCCTTTCAAGCTGCCTGGCATATTCCTGAAGATAGGCAGAAGTATACCCTTGTCTGCTTTTGATTATTTCTTCTGGCGTTCCCTGGGTTACTATAGAACCGCCCTCCATTCCTCCCTCGGGGCCTAGATCGATAATATAATCTGACGATAGAAGTACATCCAGATTATGCTCGATGGTCACCACAGTATTTCCCTGATCCACGATGCGATGGAGAATGTGAAGCAACTTCTTCACATCTGTATAAAATAAACCTGTTGTTGGTTCGTCGAGAAGATACAGAGTAGGACCGGTGAAGCGTTTACTCAGCTCTTTTGCAAGTTTAACCCGTTGTGCTTCTCCCCCGCTCAAGGTGAGGGCCGATTGACCAAGACGAATATATCCGAGACCTGCTTCTTGAATTAAGGCCAGTTTTGATGCAATGCGGGGAATTTCCTTAAAAAACTCAAAAGCATCATCTACTGTCATATTCAAAACATCAGCAATGTTTCTCCCTTTATAACGAACTTCAAGAGTTTCTCTGTTATACCTTGTTCCTCCGCAAACCTCACAGTCCACGTAAACATCGGGCAAAAAAAGCATGGAAACTTTAACAGATCCAGCTCCGCTGCAAGCTTCACATCGTCCACCCCTTACGTTGAAACTAAACCTGCCAGGTGCATATCCACGTATTTTTGATTCTGGAAGCTCTGCAAAAAGTTCGCGGATGAGAGTAAAGAGACCTGTGTATGTTGCTGGATTTGACCTTGGAGTTCTACCAATTGGACTTTGATCCACAAGCACCACATTTCTAAATTGCTCTGCCCCATCAATGCTTAGATGTTTCCCGGCTCTCTCTCTGAAATCTTTGTCCAGAATACGTTTCATACCCTTATATAGCACATCATACAAGAGGCTGCTCTTTCCAGATCCCGAGACTCCGCTGATGCAGGAGAAAACACGTGAAGGTATTGCTACATCAATTTCCTTAAGGTTGTGATGGGCAACCTTCCGTAATGTGAGCCAATGAGAAGTATTACGCACATCTCTTCTTCTAACACATCCTGAAACTTCCCCTCGCAAATAGGGACCAGTTAAAGCATTGGTATTGAGCACCTCTTCAGCTGTTCCTGCATTAACAATTTCTCCTCCCTGCTCTCCTGCACCAGGCCCCATTTCTACAATAGCGTCAGCTGCAAGCATTGTTTCACGATCATGTTCCACGACTACTACAGTGTTGCCAAGATCTCGAATGGAGCGAAGGGTACGCAAAAGACGATCGGTATCTCTGGAATGAAGGCCAATGGTCGGTTCATCAAGAACGTAGAGAACCCCGCTGAGCTTTGAACCTATCTGAGTAGCCAAACGAATACGCTGACTCTCACCGCCACTTAAAGTATCTGCGCGACGCATAAGGGACAGATATCCAACGCCCACATCGACAAGAAAAGAGAGTCTCTTTTCAAGCTCTATCATCACTTGACCCATAATTTTTTGTTCATTTTCAGTGAATTCCATTTCTTTAAGCACGGGTAACAGTCTATCCACAGGCATTTCCACCAGCTCATCAATAGTGTGGTGGTTTAATTGAACCATAAGAGCTTCAGGACGTAGACGGTAACCATGACATGTTTGACATATATCTTCCACACGATATCCGGCTAACTCTTCTAGGACGTTCTCAGATTCCGTTTCATTCCATCTCCCTTCCAGCCATGGAAGGAGCCCCTCATATCGCCCCATATACTGATGCCGTTCTCCGCGGTCAGAGAAGAACATGGGAAGTCTTTCATCGCTCCCATAAAGGATAAAGTTCTGCACATTCTTTGGCAGCGTTCCATATGGCTGAGTCAAATCCCATTCTTTCGACTGAGAGAAAGTGTACAGCTTTCTCAGCATGTAGTGCTTTTTTTTCCAGGGAAGAAGAGCGCCCTCTTCCACTGAGCGGACGGGGTCTATGGCATGCTCTTCAGAAAAGTGTTCGTGGCTGCCAAGACCAGAACAATCAGGACAGGCTCCGTAAGGGTTATTAAAGGAAAATAACCGTGGCTCTATTTCCGGAAGGGAGATGCCACAGTCAGGACAGGCATAGTTTTCTGTGAGAAGCTGCTCCTTTCCCCCCTCTGTGACAAGGAGCACATACCCTCCAGAGAGGCTCAAGGCTGCCTCTACAGCTTCGCTAATACGCCCTTTCCGGTCGTCCAGGACTTTCAGTCGATCAATTACCACTTCAATAGTGTGTCTTTTATTCTTATCAAGGGCAATCTCTTCTTCTAACCAGTAAATAGTTCCATCCACCCTTACGCGCATGAATCCCTTCTCCCTATTTTGGGCAAAAAGATTTTTAAACTCCCCTTTTTTCCCTCGAACCTGGGGGGAAAGAATTTCAAGCCGCTGGTCCGGGTAGTTCCTGAATATAACGTCTACAATTTCATCAAGGGAATAACGAATGACGGCCTTCCCGCACGATGGGCAGTATGGAACTCCTAGCCTACCATACAAAAGTCTCAGATAGTCATAAATCTCCGTTACGGTACCCACTGTTGAGCGAGGGTTATGGGATGTACCTTTCTGTTCTATTGAAATAGCTGGAGATAATCCTGAAATGTCATCCACATCAGGTTTTTTTTGTATACCTAAAAATTGTCGTGCATAGGCAGAAAGGGATTCTACATACCGGCGCTGACCCTCTGCATATAGTGTATCAAAAGCCAGGGATGACTTCCCGGAACCTGATGGCCCTGTAATAACCACAAGTTTATTTTTTGGAAGTGTTACGTTTATATTTTTGAGATTGTGCTCTCTTGCTCCTCTTATGCTGATAAGATGCAACACGCTGCCACTCCTTCCCTTTTGAGTCTGTCAATATATCACGAATTTGCGCGGCTTTTTCAAAATCAAGTTTTTCTACTGCTTCCCACATGAGGCGTTCTAGATCACTATGGGTGTATTCCTGAACTTCTTTTGTTCTTTTCCCCCTGCGGCTCTCTAATTTTACAGCATCGGAAGTAAGTTCTTCTGGAAGAAGGTTTTGTACTGTTTTACTAATAGTTTGAGGTATAATGCCATGCTTTTCATTGAAAAGCATCTGTATTTCTCTTCGCCTGCGAGTCTCTTGTACAGAAGTCCTAATACTCTCTGTTTCCACATCGGCATAAAGTACAACTTGCCCCCGCGTGTTTCTCGCCGCTCGCCCCATGATCTGTATAAGCGACCGATGAGAACGGAGAAAGCCTTCTCTGTCAGCATCAAGGATAGCCACCAGCGACACCTCAGGAAGATCCATCCCCTCTCTCAGCAGGTTAATACCAACAAGAATAGAAACTTCTCCGCTTCGAAGATCACGTATGAGTTCTGCTCGCTCAAAAGCATTTAATTCCGAATGGATATATTTTACTTTGAACTGCAGATCTGCCAAGTACTCAGCTAGATCTTCTGATGATTTTTTTGTTAATGTCGTTACAAGTGCCCGTTCTCCCCTTGCTGTGATACCTCGCAGTCTATCAACGAGATCATCAACCTGTCCAGTTGCAGGGCTCACCACTACCTCAGGATCCACCACTCCAGTGGGCCGAATTATCTGTTCCGCTACACAGGTGGAAACTTCTCGTTCCCAATCCCCAGGAGTAGCTGAGATAAAAATAACTTGACGAAGATATTTTTTAAACTCCCTCCAGTTGAGAGGTCTATTGTCAAGACATGAAGGGAGGCGAAAACCATTTTCCACGAGGGTAGTCTTCCTGGCCCTATCTCCGTTATACATGCCCCTCACCTGAGGAAGGGTAATGTGAGACTCATCTATTACCATAATAAAATCATCGGGGAAGAAATCAAGAAGAGTTCCAGGGGGTTCTCCAGGATTGCGGCCATCAAGATATCGCGAGTAATTCTCTATGCCTGAGCAGTAGCCCACTTCTGCAAGCATCTCCATATCATATCGGGTCCTCATCTCTAAACGTTGTGCCTCGAGAAGTTTCCCCTGTTTTTTCAATAGGTGAAGCTGCTCATCAAGTTCCTGCTGTATTTGCCCCATAGCTTTATCTATGGCATCTCGACTTGTAACATAATGCTGGGCAGGGAAAATAGAAGCTTTAGGAAGCTGTTTCAGTGTATGGCCACTCACGGGATCAATTTCATCAATGCGTTCAATTTCATCGTCAAAAAAAGCGACTCTGAGTGCCGTTTCACTATAGGATGGATAGATTTCAAGAACATCTCCTCGTGCCCTGAACTTTCCTGCTTCAAGAAGCATGTCATTCCGAGCGTAATAATTATCTATTAGCCGCTCCATAAAACCTCTACGATCCCATTTTTCCCCCACAGCAAAGGGAAATATAACTTCTTCGTACATTTCCTTTTTTCCAAGGCCATAGATACAAGATACGCTAGCTACAACAATAACATCCCTTCGTTCAACAAGAGCTTTCGTTGCTGCAAGACGCAATTTCTCTATACGGTCATTGATAGAGGCATCTTTTTCTATATAAGTGTCACTCGAGGGAATATAGGCTTCCGGCTGGTAATAATCATAATAACTTACAAAATAATGGACAGCATTGTGGGGGAAAAATGTTTTAAACTCAGTATAAAGTTGTGCTGCCAATGTTTTATTATGAGCCAGAACAAGAACGGGACGATCAAACTGGGCCAGTACATTTGCCACAGTAAAGGTTTTTCCACTCCCCGTAACTCCTAAGAGAGTTTGGAAACGTGTTCCATTTTTAAGGGATTCAACAAGTTTTTCTATAGCTTCAGGCTGATCTCCAGAAGGTCCCCAATCTGCTTTCAAATTAAAAATTCCAGACATGACGTTTCAACTCCTCTTGTTACCCCTCTAGTCTATCATTCGTTAGAAAAGTAAAAAAGCGTGCCCACAAAAGCGGGCACGCTTAGAGATTATCAGATGGTACTGTTATGCAAGATTACTTGCCACTTCAGGCTTCGTACTTCCCTTTCGTCTCAACTCTTCTTTTTTGCTCTCTTTAACGTCGCCATGGAGCAATCTTTCTTCCTGCTCTTCGGTCTCTTCCTCTGTAACGAAACCCAGAAGTTCATCAAGTTCTTTCCCTTCAATGACTTCTTTTTCTAGAAGGGTCTCAGCGACCATTTCGACCTGCTCTTTCTTTTCTGTCAGAATCTGCTTGGCCTTTTCGTAGCAGCCGTCAATAATGGCCTTTACTTCTTGGTCTATCATGTATGCAACATTATCACTATAGTTTTTATCGTCCGCGATGTCCCGCCCCAAAAAGACTTCCTGATGTTTATGTCCTAACTTCACGAGACCAAGAGCATCGCTCATACCAAATTCCGTTACCATCCTTCTTGCAATTTGAGTAGCTCTGTCAAGATCGTTCCCAGCACCAGTAGTCACGTCACCAAAAGTGAGCTCTTCTGCCACACGGCCTCCCAGAAGTACTGTAATCTGATTTGTCAGTTCCGTCTTGGACATTAGGAAACGATCCTCATCAGGCAGCTGAAGCGTATACCCTAAAGCCATATGACCTCGCGGTATAATCGATATCTTATGTACGGGATCACAATTGGGCAAATACTTCGCCACCAAAGCGTGCCCTGTTTCATGAAACGCGATGATCCTTCGCTCTTTGTCGCTAACAAGGCGACTCTTACGCTCAGGTCCAGCGATTACACGATCTATCCCTTCTTCAAACTCAGCCATGGTAATGAGGCTTTTGCCAGCTCTAGCTGCCAAAAGGGCCGCTTCATTGACGAGGTTCGCAAGATCCGCTCCCACAAAACCAGGGGTTCTACGAGCCACTACCCCCAGATCCACATCATCGGCTATCTTCTTGTTCCTCACATGGACAGCCAATATTTCTTCTCTTCCTTTTACATCTGGGCGATCCACGACAATGTGACGATCGAAACGTCCCGGCCGTAAAAGCGCAGGATCAAGGATATCCGGCCTGTTTGTGGCTGCGATGAGAATAATCCCCGTAGACTCATCAAATCCATCCAGTTCAACCAAAAGCTGGTTCAGCGTCTGCTCCCTTTCATCGTGACCGCCACCAAGACCAGCCCCACGATGACGGCCCACAGCATCCATTTCGTCTATAAAAATAATACATGGCTGATATTTCCGTGCCTGCTCGAAAAGATCCCGAACTCGGGCTGCGCCAACACCTACGAACATTTCTACAAAGTCCGAGCCGCTCACACTGAAGAAAGGAACATCGGCCTCTCCTGCGGCAGCGCGAGCCAACAATGTTTTCCCCGTACCAGGAGGTCCGAGAAGAAGCACTCCCTTAGGCACTTTCGCCCCTAAGGCCCTGAATTTTCCCGGATCTCGAAGAAACTGGATGACCTCACTCAGTTCTTCTTTAGACTCATCGCATCCAGCCACGTCGTCAAAGGTGACTTTAGGACGGTTATCAAGGAAAAGCTTCGCCTTGCTTTTTGCGAAATTCATGACCTTCCCCCCGCCACCCTGCATGTTGTAGAGGAAGAATATCCACACTCCTATTAACAGCAACGTAGGGAAGAAAGAAGAAATCATTGTCGCCCACCATGGGGTTTTCTGTGGTGGTTCTACCTGGACATTAACATTTTTCCCTGCTATTTCTTTAGCAAGATCTCCTGTCCCTACAACCTCAGCCTGAAAACTTCTGCCGTCAATAAAGCGGCCGGATACGGTGTTTTCTTTTATCGTAACGCTTTTAATTTGTCCTGTATCTACTGCAGTCAGGAACTCGGAGTACGTGATTACTTCCGCCTGCTGTGGACGTTGAGCTGGTGATAAGAAAACGTTTACAAGGCTTACTACAAGTACTACGAGAATCAGGTACAACCCGAGATTCTTGATCAATCGGCCCACTAAATATCGCCGCCTCTCATTGATTTTCCCTCTTCGGGGCTATTCATATATATATCAACCATATGGATCGATGGCAAGTTCCGCCATTTCCCTGCATAGTCCAGACCATACCCCACTACGAACTTATCAGGGATATCAAATCCTTTATAATCTACATTGACCGGTACCTTGCGCCGTTCCTCTTTGTCAAGCAATACACACACCCGTATACTTTCCGGTTCTCGCTCTCCCATCATACGAATGAGATAAGACAAGGTTAAACCACTATCCACAATATCCTCTACGATCAACACGTTTTTTCCCCTTATGTTTATATCAATATCCTTCGTTATTTTAACAATACCACTCGTTTTGGTGGAATCACCATAGGAAGAAACTGCCATAAAGTCCATGACTACGTCTACATCTTGATCTATGTAACGGATAAGATCTGAAAGGAAAATAACCGCACCTTTCAATATGCCTATTGTAACAAGCTCTTTCCCAGCATAATCTTTGCTTATCTGTTTAGCAAGTTCCTTTACCCTACGATGTATAACTTCATCTGACAGAAGTATGTCTGAAACAACATATTCCATTCTATTGTACTCCCTCCAGCGCCGATGCCACAGGCTCAAGCCTCAAAATTATCTGTGCTCCTCCATGATATGCTTTGTCAGAAAAAGTGCCTTCAAAAGGTATCCACTGCCATTTTTCACTTTTTGAAAAAACCGGCCATATTTTCTGTAACCACCAGGGTATTTTTTTCATTTTCCTATTTTTCAGGCTAGAAGACTCACTATCTGCAGGTGAAACAATGAGGCTGCTCCCCAACTCCAAAGGGAAAGCCTCTTGAAACCTTCCTGTAGAAGACGTCAAGGATCCTGAAAAGTGCTGTTTCTTTTCCCAATGCACCTTCCAGTAGCCCCATAAAAACACACCCCTGTCTCCTTTAAAAACAATCTCTTTAGATATAGCGTGAGTATTATACAAGAGTTTTGGGTTTATCCATACCATAAAACCTGAACCACAACAAATAAAAGCTTTATTTTCCCATTGAAATAACCACCGACCAGAAGTTTTTAAAGTTGCAATCAGGGATGTAAGGCGATTCCTTGTCAATGTTTTAAGACTCAAATTTCTTCCAATAGCCCGAATAAACCAAGCCTGTTCCTGCTCTGAGAGGGAACGAACAAATGAAAGTGTGGTCCCATACATAGAGAAAGGAACATTTTCTTTGCCCCATTGAACAAGCAACTCTCCCTGCTCCTCTTCACGTCGGCGGAATTCCTGCATATCCTGAGCGAAATCGACAAAATGTTGACGCGTAGAGGAATTTATTGTTCTTTCAAGCAATGGAATAATTTCATGACGGATGCGGTTCCTGACGTAGGTTGTGTCAAGGTTTGTAGGGTCTTCTCTCCAACAAATTCCGCGAGCCTGCAAAAGACGCCTTAAGTCTTCTCGCCACCATCCAGAGAGGGGGCGTATAAATTGTCCCCGGACCTCGGGTATGCCTACAAGTCCGAAGGGACCTGACCCACGGCAAAGATTGAATAACAGTGTTTCTGCTATATCATCAGCTGTATGGCCAAGCGCAACAACTGTTGCTCCTTCTGAAGCCGCTATCTGCTCAAAAAAATCGTAGCGAACCCTTCGCGCTCCTTCTTCTAGACTCTCACCCTTGCGTAAAAGGCGTGGGACAACAACATGCTCTATCTCGAATTCGCAACCCCATGCCTCTGCAAGCTTTTTTACGAAAGCCGCGTCTTCTATTGAACTTCTTTCTCTAATGCCATGCTCCAAATGAGCCACGATAACCTTTCCAGGCCAGAATTGCACAAAGAACCAGAGCAGAGCAACAGAGTCACTGCCACCAGAAACGGCAACTACAGCTGGTCCTATCTTTTCTGCCCAGCCCTGTTTTCTGGCTACAGCCCAGAATTGATCCCTCAAATATGGAAGTGATAATTCATATGGAAGTTGTTTTTCTAAACCTTTCATTTCAACCATTCAGCCACCTCCCAGAAAAGAGGTGAAACAAAAATGGCGGGAGATGGGTCCCCCGCCTATGAATTCATATTTGGTGGCGGTGACTGGAATCGAACCAGTGACACTGCGGGTATGAACCGCATGCTCTAGCCATCTGAGCTACACCGCCAAATTGGTTGCGGGGGCAGGATTTGAACCTGCGACCTTCGGGTTATGAGCCCGACGAGCTTCCTGACTGCTCCACCCCGCGATCTATATAGACATAACTAAAACCCAAATTAAGTACATTGTGGTGCCGGACGCGGGACTCGAACCCGCACGGACTTTTCTGTCCCCAGGATTTTAAGTCCCGTGCGTCTACCTATTCCGCCAGCCCGGCCAGCACTCAGACATTATAAGGAGCTCTTTAAGTTCTGTCAAGGGATTGACTACATGTCGTTGTAAGCGGCCCATGTAATCATGTCTGTATAGACAGTATATGGGGTATAACAATTATAATCACTTCGTTCTTTTCTTTTTCTGTATACTGAGTCGAAAACAACGAACCTAAAATGGGAATATCCCCAAGAATGGGAAACTTATATTGGTTTTCCCTTTTTAGTTCTTTAAATAATCCTCCTATGACGAAAGGCTCCCCATCTCGAACTCGCACCTGGGTTTCCACTTGCCTTGTACTTGTCTCCGGATATGTTTCGCCTCTGGCTCCCTCCCTCCATGAAACAACCTCACCCGTTTTTATAACAAGCTTAATAGTTATGATCTCATCCCTTCCTACAAAAGGAGTTATTTCAAGTTGAGGCCCTACTTCCTCTGAAACATATGTAGGATTGCCCGCCTCATCACGTGTCGATACGTATGGATACTTTTGAACAAGCTGTATTCTTGCCTTCGTTCCCTCGATAGTTATAACTGACGGCTCTGCAAGAATGTGCCCCTTTTCTTCCTTTTCAAGGGTTGATATTAAGGCGTCCAATTTTTTTACTGTACCAGAAAGGGAAGTTATGTCTTCACCAAACATCCCTTCGCTGTAAGAATCACTGTACCCTATTCGACCAGGAGTCCCTCTGCCTTTATATTCCAGCATCCAGTGTTTATAAATTGATTCCAGGCACGACGCAACCTCATGTGAGGCGCGGTCTGCTATCTCAACAATCCTGGCCTCGATCATAACCTGCTTCCCTGGACGGTCTATAAGTTCAACGTATCGCTCCACTTTCAGAAGTTGCTCTCTATCAGCAGTTACATAAAGAGTGTTTAATCTTTCATCTTCCACAATTTTTTGAACCCCAGTAGCCTGTTTGACCATTTTTGCGGTGCTAGCGATATCGCTGTAGGCCAGCCTGAAAGATTTTGTTTCTGTCAAACCTAATATTTCCCCTAAATTTTCTTTTTTTCCAACCCAAAGAGTTTTGTCGCCCAAAGCAACAAATCGGAGGTCATTCGAACGGAGGAGATAAAAAAAAGCCTGGCTGGCTGAAATTTCTTTTAAAATTATTGTGGTTTTTCTCTCGGGGACGGAATCATCCAAGATAAGGTTCATATCCCAATATTCGGCAAAGAGGCGAAAAGCGTCAGGCAGCAAAACATCGCGAAGAGAAAGAGAGACAGACTCAGAGGCCATTTTTTCGGATATAGGCAAAAATGCTCCTTCCCCTGATTGCAACTCATGATATTGTCTTTTCCCCCTATAAGAGCCTTGCTCCTCTGCCCCCTCTCTTTGCAATGTAAAACACCAACTGGAGGACCGCTTTTCCCCATCGGCTTTATGGAGATTAAGTTTTAATCCTGTTTTGTGCAAGACGCTCATTTCTATGTATCCTTCTTTCTGCATGACATTGATGCTTAACAGAAGTGGCCCTTCATAATCACGATTCCATGTGGTAGAGGGAAGAACAACATTTCTCCACTTCAAAATTGTTTTTTGTTTATTTATCTCCACTATTTCTGGTTTAGGCAAATTTTGTCCCCCAACATAAACGGTGACCTTATCATGCTGAGCTTGCTCTACAGATACACCTGTCATAGTTCCCTTCTCCGTTCCATAAAGCTGACTGTTCTTTACAACGCACAAAAGCACTATCAATATGAACGTTCCCCAAATACGAAGAAGGAGGCGATTTCTATTCATTAGACGTTCCTCCTATTTTCAATTTCTGGGTACATTTTTGTTCTATTTCTAAATTCATAACATCTAGTGAAATATGTATCACTTTTACTTTTCCGTCATATAGAACATCCCCTTCTTTCACGAGAAGTCCTTTTTCTCCGCCTTCCTCGTCAAGAAGGGAAAATCTACCCGTTTGACCTACTATAACCCCTTTAAGAATCAAAGGTGTCTCTAAGTCTTCTTCTATGGCGTCTGTTTCTTTTGCATCATGAAAAAATGGAGTACTCCTGCGGGGGACAGCAAAGAGCAAAGAAGAATCCTCATCTTTTTTAGGCACCTGGGTTCCCTCAAGAGCTGCCTGCAGGTTTCTGGCAAGTTTTATATTATATTCATGCTGCGCTAAAGTGGTCTCGTCCATAGATAAAGTATGTGTTTCGCTGTAAGGAGCAAGAGATAAAGAGGGCAACCATACACTTATGCAGCAAATAAAACAACAAATTCCTGCTAGAAAAAAAGCTGAAATGGCAATTTTTATAAAAAAATGTTTTTTAGACATTCTTCTCGTCCTTCTTTTTGCACTCTAAATAAAGTTTTAGACGATCTCCGTTTTCACCTTTGGAGAGCTCTCCTGAATGAATGAGGAATGGTGAACTGGAAGCCTCAAGTTCCTCTATAAAGGAAACACACTCGCGATAAGGGCCTTCTGCACTTAAAATAACAACTTCACCTGCAGAAGAATCTTGTCGCAGATCTAAAAGAATCAGGCTACATTTATCGGTGATATCAGATAGCCACTCTAGAGAGGATTTTCTCTCTCCTAAACAAGACTGTGTTATTTCTTTTTCATGGCGGGCCAGAACTTCCTTAAAAAGGTTGTTGTCTTTAAGCAAAAGGGAAGCGTCATTTTGTATATGCTGTTCTTTTTCTAAAAGCCTGGTAATTTTATTTTTCATGAAACGCAGATCGTTACACAAAAAACATAGCCCTATAACTATACAAAGTACGGCTAGGATACCTGCACTATAGAAGGACAGAAAAATAATTCTCTGTCTTTTCATAACTATTCCTCCAATTTAACGAAAAGCAATCTTAATTTAAAATTGGATCGTTCTCCATTTTTAGAAAAATGCGGATAGTTTATGTCCTGAAGGTAAAGATTTTTATACAACTCTTCTCCCCAAATAAAAATCTCCCTACCCTCGCCTTCCCCACTGAGGAGCATTTCTTCTCTTTTAAATTGTATTTGGTCTAACACAACACTATCTGGAATGGAATTTATCAAAAACCGCAACACTTCTGAATGGTTATTTTTGTGGCAACTTGATGCCTCAAGACGTAAAGAACATGTTTTAATGAGATCTTTCTGTTTCATTGCCAAGTTCTTTTTAACAGACAAAACCTTATTTATATTTTGCCTTTTCGCCGCTATTTGACTGTCAAGTTCTATTGCCTTCTGATGGCAACAATAAATAGCCCCCCCTCCTGTCAGCAAGAAACATGCCAATAAAGCTGTAAAACCCCATTTATTTATACGGAAGAGTAATGAAGCATGACCACCTTTATAATAAGAGCGTAGCAAATCTAATTTAATGTCCATTGCAACTCTCTCAATGCCAGGCCAAAGGGGATTTCCCACCCTTTAAGCGACAAGGCATGGCCTTTTATATTCCACATATGATTGAGAGGGGGCAGTTCTTTCATTTCCGGAGCCATTCTTTTTCTTATTTCCAATGCAGTTCCGCTCTCCCCTCCTGCCCAAAACCAATGGTTGTCTTTGAGTAAAAGACTATCTATTCCAATACTCTCATCGTCCATACTCAGAACTGACGAAACTGTGTCTGTAAAAATATACTCTTCCTCAGAAACCATTAGCCTGTGGAGAATTGTACCGTCTGCGTAAAAAAGAGTAACCGGCCTGTAATCTGATCCATAGGCCCCCCCTACACCTCTTAAAAGACTAACTTGGGGAGGCTCTATACATGCAGCACCTATGCGAGAATGATGCAATATCCTTAAAAAGCGCTTAATAACCAGGTTTAGGGCCGCTGAAACGAGAAGGCTTACTTTTGGGGCAGAAGATCTCTCGTTGCTTTCGTAACGGAAACTATCACAACATATTTTGTCCCATGCCACTTTAAAACGTCGTTTAACCTCCCATTCTAATGCTTTCTCCAGCTCTCTTTGTGGCAATTCTGGAAAGTGTAGCGTTTCAAGAAATATATGGGTAATGGGAAGAGTACAGTTAATCAATACATTTTTGGGAAAGGAAGCTTCTTCCACTAGGTTTTTTAAAAGCTTCACCCAATCAAAAAAAGATTCAAATAGACTCGTTTCTTCAGGGACCGGATACTCTATCTTTTTTTTAACACTCAAATGCCCTTTCTCCCAACCTAGAACCACACACCGGACCCACGATTTTTCAACAGACAGACCTGCTAAGGGAATTTTCTTTTTTGAATGCTGAGAAAAAATTTTATGCATTGCTTTTCTTTCCCACCTTTATTATTCGTTGATCAAATAAAATGACCACTCTTTATCAGCATTTGAAAAACAATCAATAACGCATCCCACCGAGTAACTGATGTTTTTTAGAGAAGCTTTTGAACTGATAAGGTATATTATTCTGTCTTTTTGCGAGGATATTAAGAAAGAAATATTAGTTATGACATCAACATCATTTATCTGGAATGCTTTGATATAAGATGGCATTTGCTCATTGACAACTGCTTCATTTACACCTTCTAATTCCGGAAAATTTTTTTCTAGCCAGCTGGAAACTGCCGTTATTCCAGAAACTGCTGCGTGATGAAGTCTGATTGTTCTTTCGAGGTTTTGGATTACTGATATTTTCTCTGTCATTAAAGTATAAAAACATGGAAGACACGCAAGTAGAACAGACATGAAAATAAGCACAAAAATTAACACAAAACCCCTTCTTGTCCTTATATGTTTCGAGCGTGAAATGCCGTTACCACCTTTGATCTTTTACCTCTGCTTTCTATCTCTATGCACACTTCTAAAACTCCTTCCTGCTTATGATAAGTGAATTCCATACGAGAAATTCCGTTAACCACCGGCTGTGCACTCTGCTTAGTAACATCATGAAAATAAAGGGCATCCATTCCTTCCCGGGGACCTCTTTTCACATAGAACCTCGATGCACGTAAAAAGTGCAGAAAGGAGCCAATAGGAATTGATTCAACGTCTTGTGCGGACTCTGCAAGTTTTACCTTTGTCCCTGAAATATACGCCACCCTAAAGGGTCGCGTTGCTCCTGGAAAAACAACCCAATTGAGAGTCTTCCTCGCTTTACCACCATACGTAGGCTCCACTTTGCTTGACTTTGGCACACCTGAGAGGGTTACTTCCTGTAGAGAGGGAGCAATTGATATCACTTTTAAAAGAGATGGAAGGGTATAAACACATCTCAATTCATTTCCCCAATCTTTATTCATGATCTCTGCATCAAAATTCGGAACCACATTCAACGCCCTCCCCCAATGAGCAATAGAGGTGACTTCCTCAAAGAGCTTTTCGAAGTCGAGAGAAGCTGGAATGCCTTGCCCTGCATTGAGAATTTGAGGCATCATTATAGAAAAGACATGAGAAACTTTTACTTCCATATTATGGCCACGGGATATGTAAGACCTTAACAATACTACCCTTTGTACCCCCTGAAAAAAAATCCCTCCAAGGATAAGCGAAACACAAAGGGCTATTATTACTTCTATAAGAGTTCGGCCAGGCGAGAAGACGATCTTGCCCTTCTGGTTACTCACGCCAAAGAGTAATCTCATAGATAGGCTTATCCCCATTGGGAAGACACGGATCCAATGCCATGACATGAACTGTTTTTATGTTCTCTTCCAGTGTGCTTTCTTCTTTTAATTTTAGGCCGTTACAAAGCTCTATTGGCAAATTGCTCTCCGCTCGATAGTGAGCTGCGAGACTTGCCATGAAATATCTATTGCCTGTTGTGAGGGTTACTCCCAATACATATAAAAATCGCCATACTCCTGTCAATAAAAATAAGGCGATCATTACGCTTGTAAGGATTTCTGGCAAAGATACACCTTTTGACTTTTTTATCATTGAACCTTTAACCATACCCATTTCCCAGTTTCGCTGTCATAAGAGGTTATTGGCGGAGCAGCTGTTAGAGAACTGTAAAGTCCGCTCTCTGATGAATGTTTAGCAAGTCGAAGGAGTACCTTTTTATCAAGGGGGCCTGTCCCCACATAAATTGAATCTTCTTCTTCACAAATTGAATATTTCCCATTCAAGAGACTAGAATCAAGAAAAGGATCGAGAAGAGTTATATCTGAAAGGACTCCGTCTAGGTCTTCTTCATCAACGGAATACATAATATAAGCAAACCTTATTGAGTTTAGATCGGAAAGGACACGGACAGCTTTTGCCGAAGCAATGGTTCTAGTGGCTGCGATAACCACTCCTCCAGAAAGAAGGCCGATAACCATAAGCACAACAAGCAGTTCAATCAAAGAAAATCCTTTTTCTTTTCGAGTGCTCAATTTCACTCTTACAGCTCCTTTCTAAAATAATGAGATTCTTTGAAAAGCATTTAATAACGGGAAAAACAACATACCCACGAAGATAAGAACAATACCGCCAAGGGAAAAAATCATTATGGGCTCGGCGAGTACCTCAATTCTCTTCATTCTGTCTTGCGCCTCCTCTTTAAGGCGATCACTGACAAGTGGCAAAGTTTGTCTTAGTGTTCCTGATTTTTCAGAAAGAGACAAAATACGCACTATAAGAGGACTAAAAAAATCTTCCTGGAAACGCAAAGATTCCCCTAAGGACAGGCCTTTTTCAACATTCTCTGCTACAGTAAAAAAGCTTCTTTCTACTTTTTTATTCCCTGTCACAGATCCCGAAAGCTTTATAGCTTCAAGAAGAGGCACGCCAGAATTCAGGAGAGCAGCGAGTGTTTGAAAACTCCTTGAGAGAAAGACTTCTTTCCAAAGCTTATTTTTAGAAATTATCTTATCCCACAGAGACTTTTTTAAAAAACAATTTGTAAAAGAAAGCATTCCCAAAACGCCGCATATGATCCCTATCCCAACGGTAAGAAAGAACTTCGAGAAAGAAAGAAACAAACGAGTCGAGGCAGGAAGAGCTATGCCCAAATCGGCTAAAACCGCTTCTATTTGTGGAAAAACCTTAAAGAACAGAATGTTCAGCACAACCACACTAACAATCGCAACAAAAGCAGGATAAACCAACGCGCCAATAAGTTTCTTTCTAAAAACCCTCCTTTGCATGAAGTAAGAAGAAAGATAACGCAACATCTTTAAGAGCTCTCCGCTTTCTTCTCCTGCGCTCACCATAGCTAAAACTCCCGGAGGCCAGTCTCCGCTCAGCCCAAGACTTTCGCTAAAGGATTTTCCTCCTCTCAATTCATCTTGGATTTTTTGCAAAATGGAACGCAAAGTTGCCTGGGGCAATTCACTTTCCATTATGTAAAGGGAGTCAGACAAAGTTCCTCCCATGGAAATCATCGCCGATAAATGGGTGAAGAATAAACATAGCTCTTCTAGCGAAAGATTTTTTCTTCCCGATGGGAAGAACCTCATGTTTTCATTTTTTTTCTTTCCTTGTAGAGATACAACAATAAGTCCCCTTTCAAAAAGCATAGAAAGGGCCTCATATTGAGAACCAGCCTCTAAACTCCCTTTTATCTTTTCCCCCCTAGCTGTACGAGCAGAATAGGAATAAAGCATTTATTTAACCACCTCGTTAAATCCCCGTCCTTCCAGAAGAAATGCTTAAAATCTCTTCATAGGTAGTAAGTCCCCTTTCAACTTTAAGCATGCCATTTTCTACGAGAGTTCTCATCCCTTCTTTGCGTGCTTGAGTACGTATCTTTTGAACTGGGGCTTTGTGAAGCAAAAGCTCTTGCACTCTCTCAGTTATAGGGAGATATTCAAACACCCCCACCCTTCCGTGAAATCCCCTCCCCCCACAATAAGAGCACCCCACAGGACTGTTTGAATCCGGTTTTTTACAGAGAGGACATAATAATCGAATAAGTCGCTGGGAAACAACTGCTTTAAGTGAAGAGACAATTAAGAAAGGCGGAACTCCCATCTCTATGAGCCTTAAAGGAGCATTAGCCGCATCGTCAGTGTGCAAAGTTGAAAGGACCAGGTGACCAGTAAGTGCTGCCCGCATTACAAGATGGGCAGTTTCAGAATCTCGAATTTCTCCAACAAGGATAATATCTGGATCCTGGCGAAGTAACGAGCGCAAGACCACTTCAAAAGTTCGACCTGCCCTTTCATCGACCTCAACCTGATTTATACCTTCGTGGAATCTCTCTACCGGATCTTCAATGGTCGTCACATTAAGAGTAAGGGCGTTTACTTTCTTTATCAGCGCATGCAGTGTGGTAGACTTTCCACTCCCTGTGGGGCCAGTCACCAATATAAGCCCTTCCTTTTGAGAAAGAAGCTTTTCAAGAAGTTCCAAGTCTCTTTGCTCAAATCCTAATTGGTAAATGTTATCGGGAATTTTGGAAGAATCGAGGAGGCGCAAAGCAATTTTTTCGCCATCTACGGTAGGAAGTGATGATACACGTACGTCTAAAAAATCTTGTGAACCAGTCTTTATGTTAAATTGGCCATCTTGAGGACGCCTTTTATCAGAAATATCCATAGATGCCATTATCTTAATTCGCGAAATTATAGCAGGATGAAAATCCAATGAAAAGGAGTAAACAGCACGACAATATCCATCGATGCGAAACCTTACCCTGCTCCATGCCGACAACCCCTCTATATGAATGTCAGAAGCGCCATTTTTTGCGGCCTCATTAATTATACGATCTACAAAATCTACAATATCCTTTGCGGGAAAGGCTGCGTCATAAGCATCTGCATTGGTAAGATGAAGCATGTCAATGCAAGAGCGAATACTCGTAAGTGGTGACAAAAAGGGAACTATCCTTACTCCTGTTTTTTTGAATCCTTTTTTCAAGTCACTGGAGAAGAAAGGGTCAAAAAGAGCGATAGCCAAAAGTTTCTCCTTCTCAGAAAAGGCAATGGGAATGATTCCTAAGGCACTCATTTCTTTTAAAGAAAAAAACTGTGTACCTTTTATAAATATAGGAAACAAGGGAAGATAAGCTTGCGGAATCTGCGTCGCTGCTTTTATGCAAGACAAGATTTCATCTTCTTTATCAGGAAAGTGTTGCAATAGTAGGCGAGCAAGTGGAAAAGGCTTTTTTATATTAATCTCAAAAGTACTTCTTTTCTCAATAAAAAATTTAAATTCCTTATGTTGCAAAAGAAGAGCATAAAACTTTTGCCATATATTCTCTGAATTTAGAACAACCAATAAGCATCACCACAAATATGTTTTATAGTCAAAAATGTCACAATGACCATACCATAGATATTTGTGTCTTTCAGATGCAAAAAAAGCGATCTCAAAGAATAGGATAGAAAAGTTAACATTTAGTGCTATTTTTTATCTTCTAACGTCATGTAAGCTTGCATTTGCTAAGAAAAGAAGGGGAAAGGAGGGTTTGTATTAGTTTAAAGGGGTTCTTCAAAGAAAGGAAAACAGATGAAGGCATAAAAAAAGATCCCTGGCGGCGACCTACTCTCCCACAGATAGCCTCTGCAGTACCATGGGCGCTGGAGGGCTTAACGTCCGGGTTCGGCAT
>NZ_MPPC01000026.1:0-10445 GCF_001896635.1 Aminobacterium sp. EBM-42 | reverse complement strand
GGAAGAGCTTTGCACGCCATGGCTTGAAAAGAAATACCCCGGACAGAATATGACCCAGGTCATTCTTGACGAACTTGATCGTATCCACGAAGAGGTTGCTGCGAAAGCAAAGAAATAGCCTTTTCTTAGCCTTGTTGTTTTTGTAGTTTAGAAGAGTTCTTTTCGCTATAAAAAGGGGAGATATAGAGCTGCTTTCTCCCCTTTTTATTCCTTTAACATGTGGAATCTGTAAATATTGTGTTGTCATCGTTTTTATAGAAAAGCTTTTTCTATAAGTTTAATGGGCACGGAGGGGTAAGGATGAAGAATTTATACTTACGGTTTGTAAGGCTTATTGAAATATTCGAAAATACAATTTGTGCAGCTGGGCTTGTTCTCACAACAGTTCTTGTCTTTGCTCAAGTTGTAAATCGTTATTGGCTGCATTTTGAAATAATGTGGTTGTCAGATTTGGCATTGTACTTTTTTACGTTTTTTATGCTGTTGGCTATCGCTCTTACCACAAGAGTGGAGGGTCACACAAGTGTTGACGTCTTTCTAGAAACCTTTTTTAAGGGAGAACACATGGCAAAGTCAAGAGCCATATATATTATGATATTGAATTTAATATCGATTGTTATTATGTTCGCATTTTTGCCAGTTGTTCTAAAGTTTACGCTGCGCGCAATTACATATCCGGAGTATGGAACTCTGGTACGGTGGTTTAACACGAGCTGGCTCGTTGAGTGTATGTTTATGATGCTTGTACTTTCTATATTTCACTCTATACATAATGTTGTAGTTAAGTTCATAGATTATCGCCGTCAATACGTAATTCCGGTTTCACAGGAGGGAAAATAAATGGCTTTGGGTCTAACTGTATCTTTAGTTTTTTTCTTCTTAGGTCTTTTTGGCGGAGTAGCCCTCGGTTGGCTGTTTATAGGAAGCTCTCTTATTGGACTTTCAGTGGCTGGAATGCCGCTGTCTTTTACAGCAGGAACTTTTTACCACTCTCTCTTTAGTGAAGTCCTAATGGCAATTGGGTTCTTTGTGTATGCGGGAAGCCTTATTTCTGAAGCGGGGCTGGCTGATCGGATCGTTCGTTTTTCCTATGCCCTTGTTGGTAGGATACGCGGGGGCATGGAAATTGTCTCCATCGTGGCGACCCTCTTTCTCAGCGCTTTGACAGGTTCGTCAGTTCCCTGCATTTCCGCTCTTATTCCTCTGCTGGTTCCTCGCCTTGCCAAGTATGGATACGAACCCCAATACACCACGGCTATCCTTTGTTCTTCAAGTTTTCTTGGCTATCTTATCCCCCCAAGTGTTCCAGCCCTCGTCTATTGTCTTGTCGCTCAGCAGTCCGTGACGGCTGTTTTTCTTGCGACAGTTGTCCCCGGTCTTTTAATTGCTCTGGGTTATGGGGTTTTGAATTTTTATTTGTGCCCCAAATATATGAATATGGCCATTGCTTCGGAGCACGAACTGCCACCAGCCGCCTTTTCTGAGAGAATGAAGGAGATAATGAGTTCTACATGGGGAGCTCTTCCCGCGTTGGGATGTCCGCTCATCATTCTGGTTGGCATATACGGCGGTATCTTTACTCCTAACGAAGCGGGAGCTATAGCTACTATCTATTGTATTTTTGTGGGACTTTTCGCATATAGGGAACTTACTAAAAAGGGTTTTTGGAACGCTACGCTCAGTTCCCTTGTTTCTATAGGAGTCATTGCGGTTCTAATAGCAGCTGGAACCGTCTTCGCACGATATTTGATTCGTCTTGGAGTGGCTCAGGAAGTCGCAAACTGGATGTTGGGGCTTTTCGAGAGCAAGATTATGATCATGCTCATGGTCAATATCCTTCTTTTGATCATGGGGATGTTCATTGATGGCATTCCCATTTTGATTTTGGCAGTGCCCCTTATCCTGCCTCTGATGAAGGAGCTTGACGTTAATCTGGTTCATTTAGGCGCTATTGTCATTCTTAATGTTGGTCTTGGTGTAATAACGCCTCCCTTTGCCATGTCTATTTTTGTAGGGTCCCGGTTGTCGGGATGCTCTTATGGAGAATTAGTGCCAATCATGATGAAGTTTCTTCTACTCGTAGGCATTCCTGTTCTTCTTCTGACGACGTATATCCCAGCTCTTTCATGTTGGCTGCCAACTGTTATTTTAGGACCCAATGTGGTGGGGCCATGGTAGATTTTTATTAAGAAGATTTTTTCATGGGGAATTGGCATATAACAATTTTTAACTACACTTTAGAAGTTAAGGAGCGGACCAGCAATGAACTTTGATGTCATTATTAGAAATGCCATTGTAGTTGATGGTACAAACAGTCCCTGGTTTAAAGCTGATGTCGGAATATCAAACGGCCGCATTGATTTTGTAGGGAAAGTACCTCTTGATGCGACTGGAAAAGAGGAAGTAGATGCCGAAGGCAAGGTGCTATGCCCTGGGTTTATTGATGGCCATACCCATGCGGATTTTGTTCTGCTGCAGGATCCACTGATGCTTTCGAAACTTAAACAGGGAGTAACTACGCAAATAATAGGACAGTGCGGCATAAGCCCGGCACCTGTGACTGATGATAAGGTCGAGATGCTTGATCAGTATGTTGGATTCTTTAAAGGCGGGACAACTCTTGACTGGACGTGGCGTAGCTTTGGGGGTTGGCTTGATAAGCTGGAAACATTGAGTCTGGGAACAAACATAGGCGCATGTGTCGGGCAAGGTACGGTCAGGCTTGCTGTCATGGGCTTTGAAAACAGGCAGCCTACACAGGACGAGATGGAAAAAATGCGTGCTTATGTGGAAGAGGCCATAGATAGCGGGGCTTTTGGTCTTACCAGCGGCCTGATCTATCCTCCCGGAGTTTACTCGAGCCATGAAGAGCTTTGTGCTCTAACGACTGCACTGAAGAAGAAAAATGCCCTGTATCTGTCTCATATGCGCAGTGAATCAGGAGCAGTTGTAGAAAGCGTTATGGAAACTATAGACATTGGGCATAAGAATGATATCCCTGTACAAATCTCCCACCATAAAGCGGCTGGTAAGATGTACTGGGGACTTGTACAAACTACCTTGCAGAAAGTGGACGAGGCCCGTGCAAATGGGGTGGATGTGACGTTAGATCTGTATCCATATGATTACAGCAGCACGACGTTGCGGGCCATATTGCCGGCATGGATTCAAGAGGGCGGTTTGCAGAAACTTAATGAGCGCCTGGCTGATCCTTCTGTGAGAAAACAAGTCATGGGAGAAATAAAAACAGATGTAAGTTGGGATAACTACTACTTGCTTGGCGGCGGCAGTGAAGGTATAACATTGTTGTACACTCCAAAGACTCCGGAATGTGAAGGAAAAACCCTATCGGAAGTCGGGAAGCTTATGGGCAAGTCTCCAATAGAAGCGGCTTTCGACATTATTGTGGCCAATGGAGGTTCGGACACAGTTTGTTACAATGCTATGTCTGAAGACGATGTGCAGTATGTTATGAAGCACCCGGCAGCCATGTTCGTATCAGACTCTATTTTTGGAGCAAGTGGAGGCAAGTCCCATCCCAGGACCTTTGGGACGAACCCAAGGGTGCTCTGCAAATATGTAAGGGAAGAAAAGGTTTTGACCATTGAGCAGGCAGTATGGAAGATGACTGGGTTCCCGGCGGCTCGTTATGGTCTCCAGACCAAGGGGATAATTCGAGAAGGAATGGATGCGGATATTGTCATATTTGATCCAGAAACAGTAAGGGACAAGGCGACTATAGAGAATCCTCAACAGGATCCGGAAGGGATCGAATACGTCTTTGTAAATGGAGTTAAAACCGTCGAGAAAGGCGTTTGCACCGGAAAAACTGCCGGTAGGGTTTTAAGAAAGAAATAAACAGCATAACGATTATATGGGCGGGAGGTGTTTAAGATGTCGTGGAGACCTACCAGATTGGAAGTTGACCTTGAGAAGGTCAGAAATAACTATCGGGCAATACGAAAGCATGTGGGAGAGAGCGTTAGGATCTTTGGCGTTGTAAAAGGTGACGCCTATAACCTCGGAGCAGATAAAATAGGCAGGGTTTTGGCAGATATGGGGGTAGACTTCTTTGCGGTTGCCACTGGTGATGAGGCCATTTCCTTAAGGGAATCGGGCATTGAATCCCCTATACTGGTGCTGGGGCCTTCTCCGTATGGCATTGCTGAAGAATATGTTCGTTTAGGGATAAGAGCTGCCATTAATGATAAAGGAATAGCTAAGGCTCTGTCAGATGCATCTGTCAGACTTCAGAAACCTGCATATGGCCATGTCAAGATAGATTCCGGCATGGGAAGAATAGGCTTTTTCCCTCATGAGGCGGCAGATGCGGTAGAAGAGATCTCTCATTTGCCAGGGCTTAACCTGGAGGGGATCTTTACCCATTTTGCCATTTCAGATGCAAGGGATCTAACATACACTTATGAACAGCATTCCACCTTTGTAAAAGTTATTGGCGAGCTTGAAAAGCGGGGCATTACTTTTTCTATAAAACATTGCTGCAATTCTGGCGCTACTCTTGCGCTGCCCCAGTTTGTTATGGACGGCGTAAGGCCAGGACAGCTTGTAGTGGGTATGTACCCGTCAAAAGAAGTGGTACGTTCTATCGCCATAGAGCCTGTTTTCGAGTTTAAAACAGCCATATCAGCAATTCGTACCGTGCCAGCCGGAAAAAAACTCAGCTATGGTTTGACATATGAAACTACAGCAGATGAAAGAATCGCTGTTATACCGGTGGGATATCATGACGGCTATTCCAGAGAGCTCTCAGGAAAAGGTGCGGAAGTGTTAATACACGGGAAACGATGTCCCATAGTGGGGCGGATATGTATGGACCAGGCTCTGGTGGATGTAAGCGTTCTTCAGAACCCCCAAATAGGAGACGAAGTCGTTCTCCTTGGAAAGCAGGGAGAAGAAACGATCACAGGGGATGAGATCGCTGACAAGATCGGAACCATCTTCACAACCCTCCCCAACATGATAGGTAAAAGAGTGCCGAGAGTGTATTTGAACGAATAAAATTGTAAGTTTATAGAAACAGCATTTATCGGGGCTGTCGTTACGATGGCCCCGATAATTTTGTGCTATTATGTGAAAAGTGTCTTTTATAATCCATTATAATTGTTGCCACCTGAAAAGGGCGTTTTCTATAAAATGAAGAAGGGGCTGAGTCTATTGGATCCTCAAAAAGATCTTAAAACCGTTCGGAATGCTCACTTCATCTTTGCGATTATCTTATTAGCTTATTTCATGTCTTATTTTTTCCGTATCGCGCCTGCGGTTGTCATGCCTCTCTATGCTGCCCCCTTAGGTCTTAGTGCGGCTATGACAGGTTTTATAGCGAGTTTTTATTTTTATGCCTATGGGGCAATGCAGCCTGTGTGTGGAGTGCTGCTTGATAAGTTCGGCCCCATGAGAGTTGCTTCTACCGGGCTGTTTATTACCGCGTTGGGCGGATTTATGATGGTTTTCAAACCGACAGTTTTCACCCTTTCTCTGTGGCGGCTTCTTATGGGATTGGGCTTCTCACCCCTATTCATGGGAGCTCTGGTCTTTCAGGCTGCTGCCTTTCCTTTGACTCTTTACGCTTTTTACTCGGGGATTACGTTAGCCACTGGCAATATGGGGACTGTGGTTGGCGTCGCTCCTTTAGGAACAGCTATTGATACGTGGGGTATGCCGGTCGTTTCAACTTTCCTCGCTATATTCTGCCTTTTTCTTTCCTCCTTGCTGTTTCTGAAAAGAAAAGACGACCCTGTTTATTCAAAAGAGAGATTCCTTTCCCATAGTTTGCTGCAAAACTTTAAGGAAGCCTTCCGTTTTGTTACAGGCTCACCAGTTGGCCGCTCCATAAGCCTTTTATGGAGTCTCTCTATGGCATCCATCCTTTCTCTTCAGGCTCTATGGGCTGTTTCCTGGTTTGCTGCCGTTTATGAACGTCCTTTCGCCGATTGCCGCGGTTGGGCGAGTCTAATAGGAGTGGGAGTTGTCATGGGAACCCTTTTGTCTGGGTTTCTGGGTCGTTCTGAAAAGATCAGGAATTTTCTGCTTTATGCATTTTCAATTGTTTTTTCTCTTTCCCTGGCCCTCATTACCGGACTTCTTTTCTTTCATTTTCCCATATATCTTGCGGCATCGGCAGGGTTTCTTTTAGGAATGTGTACGGGCGGAGGGGCGGTATGTTACGCGGCGAAGATCAATGAAGTGGCTCCATCTCATTTGCGGGGAGCGGTCATGGGCGTGGTTAATACCTTTATATATTTGTCTGTAATTATTTATCAGTGGGGGACAGGAGCCATACTTGATTTTTTCCCTGGAGTTGAACCAGGATCCTATGCAAAAGAAGGGTACGCCGCGGCCTACATTATCGTTTTTGGAGTGAGTACTCTTGTTTTCTACGCCCTTTGGGTTTTGCACCGTCATAAAAGGGAGCGTTAAACTCACAGGTTTAGAACGATCCGAAGAAGGGATCCGGCGGTAAGGGCTGAAAAAATCATTATAGCCAGGCTTCCGGCAAGTTTCTTGCCCCCAAGTTCCTTCCAGAGCACGATGAAGGTCGCTATACAAGGAAAGGTCATGGCCAGCGTTACAGTGGCCACTATAAGTTGCTGAGGCGTCAGGTTGAGTGTGGAGAGCATTCCAACAGCAACGTCTTTTCTCAGGAGCCCCATAATAATGGGACCGGCCGCTTCTGCCGGCAGACCAAGAAGTCCTGTGAAAACAGGCCTGAAAAAGCGTGTAATTCCGTTAATTACGCCTGTCATGTAAAGCAGGTTAATAAGAAGCACACCCCCCATGACCAGGGGGATGGCCTCCATAATGAATCCTTTCAGACGAAACCAGAGTTTAAAGAACAGGTCACGGACCGAAGGGATCCGGTAGGGGGGAATTTCCACTATGAGCTCAGGACTATGCCCTGGCAAAAGGGCATGGAGGATCCTCCCTATAACAACCCAGGCCGAAAAGAGGACTCCATAGGTTATGATCACATATTTGCCGCCGAGATGTCCTATTACCCCTACGATCATTGCCTGCAGGCCGGCGCAGGGGATGGCTATCGAAATAAGGGTGGCGGCAATAAATCTTTCTCGCTCTGATTCGAGAACCCTCGTGGCTAAAATGCCAGGAACGTTGCAGCCCAGGCCAAGAAGAGCTGGCACTATTGCATAGCCATGGAGGCCTAAATGGTGGAACAGGGCGTCAAAAAGAACGGCAAAGCGCGGCAAATACCCAACATCTTCCAAAAAGCTGAGAGCCAGGTAAAAGGACAGCACATAGGGCAGCACCATAACAAGGGGTACGTAAAGTCCTGTAGAAAGCAAACCGAAACTTTGCTCCATATCCACAGTCCCATGGATCAGGGTTCCTATAAGGAGCTGATGCAGTATAGGGTGTTTGCCTAAAATAGGAGAGAACTTCATCAGGGCTGGTATCCAAACTCTCTCTGTTATCGGGTTAAGCAACGTGTTGATAAGCCCTTCTCCAATAAGGCGTATGACATAAAAGCTCAGGGCGATAACCAGAACCCCTATTACGCCTCCCCAGAATGAATCCACTGAAAGGTCTTCAAGTTTGTCTCTTAGGGTATGATGGCGATGGGTTAGTTTTTGAGTTTGTTCTATAATTAGGCCGATTCGTTTCCATCGTTCCTCACTCGTAAGGGGAGGGATATGCCCTTTTCGGGCTTCGGGAATACGCTGGATGATGCGATTTATTCCCTGCCCGGACAAGGCTACAGTAGGAACGACAGGTACCCCTAGAAGCTTCTCAAGTTTTTCAACGTCAATGCTGATGCCTCGATGCCGGGCCTCATCCACCATATTAAGGGCCACAATAGTATGGATGCCTCGCTCCATGGCTTGAAAGGCCAGATAGAGGTTTCGTTCGAGAGCTGTGGCATCAAGTACCATAATCGCCAGATCCGCCCCTTCATCTACCATGCGGCGGGCAACTTGTTCCGCCTCATTCGTGGGATCAAGAGTGTAGGCTCCAGGAACGTCTATAATCCTGTAAACTTCGGAATTGTAACGAAGCCATCCCTCCAAAAAGCCCACTGTGGTTCCTGGATAATTAGATGAAATGGCCCGTACTCCGGTCAAGCGAGAAAAGATAACACTTTTCCCTACATTGGGGTTTCCAATGAGAAGAAGGGTTTTTTGTGCAGGGTTCTCAGGCCCCATGGCCAAACTCCCTGAGAGGTTTAACTATCACCCGTGATGAGATACGCCACCCTATGGCAATCTGCCTGCCGTCTACTATAATGGTAATGGGGCCATGAAAAGGCATGCCCGAAACCTTTTCAATGATCTTTCCCTCCCGAAGCCCAAGGGCCTCCAGGCGACAGCGGCATTCTCCGCTAGGCATTTGAACGATCTGGGCAGTAACTCCATTTTGCAGATCTTTGAGGTTATAAACGTGAGCTTTTTTCATTTTGTCTTCGTAACTGACCACATGCGGCATTGATATCAGATCCTTTTTCCCGACGGATTTCATATTCAATGTTCAGTTCACTGAGGATCTTCCCAAAGGCCTTGATGCGTTCCTGGGAAGAACGCCTATATGTAGCATCTACAGGGTTATAGGGAATAAGGTTCACGTAAATAGAAAGTCCATTCATAAGGGCAGCAAGCTCATATGCCTGTTCCGTATTGTCGTTTACCCTATCGATCATCACGTATTCGATGGTAACGCGATCACCAGTTTTTTGCTGATAGTCACGAAGGGCTTCTATAAGGGATCCCAAGGGATACTGTTGATTGATAGGCATAAGTTTATTCCTCAACATGTCATTTGTGCCATGAAGAGAAACAGAAAGCCTCACAGGGATTTCCAGCTCTGTAAGAGCTCTTATGCCGGGAACAATGCCGGCGGTAGAAATTGTCATGTGGCGGGCGCCGAGCCCTCTCATCTTGGGGTGGTTTAATATCTTTATGCTCTTGAAAAGAGCTTCCTGGTTGAGGAGGGGTTCACCCATGCCCATAAAGACTATATTGGTAATGTTCTGTCCAGCGGCTTTTTCCATGGCCAGAAATTGGCCGACGATCTCTCCGGGAGTAAGGTTTCGTACAAAACCACCCTTTCCCGTAGCGCAGAAGGCGCAAGCCAAAGGGCAACCAACCTGACTCGATATGCAGGCGGTGTTGTGATTTCCGTGAGACAGGAGCACGGATTCTATTCTCTGACCGTCCTGAAGCTGCCATAAGAATTTTCGTGTGCCATCTTTTGATGTTTCCTGTTTCACGAGGCTTGGCGGTAAAATTAAAATTTTATAAGCAAGATCCTCACGAAGATCCTTTCCGAGATTCGTCATATCGTAGATATTAAAGACCTTTTTTTCATATATCCACTGACAAATCTGATCAGTTCTGTATCTTTGAAGCCCGAGTTTTTCTGTACAAAACTCAAGCCACTCGTCATAGTTCATTTCAAGAGCAACAACAGCTTCGCTCATTTCTTAATCCTCCTGACTGAAAAACAGTTCATATTATATAGCCGTTCGCTTATAATGGCACGTTTAGTCAAAAAATGTCAAGAAGTAATAGCATGGGCTCTGTAGGCCCTCACTCTCTTTTTGCGGATCAGTCTCCTTCCGATTTATTTACTCCTCGGGCCCTCGGGAAGCTTTTAAGAGTTTATTAACATTTCCGTTTTGGAAAAATATAAATTAATTAACAATTATGAAAATATATTTTGCCAATACTTCAAAAATTGTGTATTATAATTAATGTTGCAATTTACTAAATGTGGAGGTGGCAAAGTGAAAAAGGTCGTACTTTTTTGGGCGCTTATTCTCTGTGTTTTTAGCCTTCTTGTTGGAGGCGAGGCTTTTGCCAAAGCTGAATATGAATGGAGTTTTACTCAACCCTGGTCAAGACCTCTGAGTAACAAGGGATATGAATTTTTCTGCGATAAGGTCAAGGAGTATTCAGGCGGTCGGATTGAAATCAAATTTTATCCCGACGGATTGCTTGGCAACCACGACGAGTCATATCACGCCGTCCAGGAAGGCAGCATCGCCATTGGCACTTTCTCTCCCTATGTCAATCTGGTGCCGGGGGGCATGCTGAACTGGATGCCCTGGACAGTGGAGAACTTTGATGAGGCGAGACTGGCATACTCTCCAGCCGGCGGCATTTTGTTCAAGGTTATGGAGGATGCGTGGGAAGAAGTGGGCTTCCACGTTCTTTTCAACGTTGCCCAGGGTCCTTACGGCATAGCGAACAGCAAAAGGCCCATTCGCACTCCCGAAGATTTCAAGAACTTGAAACTGCGAGTGTCTTCTTCTCTTGGTTTCGTAAGATGCCTCGCGAACATGGGAGAAGGAACGGGCATGACCCTGGAAACAATTCCATGGAGCGAGCTGTATAACGCCATGGCAAGAAAGGTCGTAGATGGCTGCTGGACCATGTGGCCCTCACTGGTTGACGAGAGACACTACGAAGTGG
>NZ_MPPC01000016.1:0-2683 GCF_001896635.1 Aminobacterium sp. EBM-42 | reverse complement strand
TAGAATTCAAGCATCTTCTGGAAGGTCGAGGAATGACGCCCCACCCGCACATCGATGGGCCAGCCCCGCTCGTCGATGGGAGCATAGAGCAACTTGTGCTCTCCGGCCTTCATCACAAACTCGTCCCGGCCAGTCATGAGCAGATATTCATCTGTAATGCCCCGGATACGGTCTATCATGGGTTCCGCCACCTCAACCAGCAGAGACATGGCGTCCGTATGGTCACCGATCTCCCGGTGGGAAAGGCCGTGAAGGGCCTGAGGCGAGAACTCCATGCTCAGGGGCACTTCGAAGAGTTCCGCCGTGAGCACCATGGAGGTCATGGCCGCAACAGATTGCCCCTTCTCATGGGTTACGATGGTGTTTTCCACTGGATACTCGAGCTCCGCTTCATGAAGGTCTACGGCCATATCCACCTTCTCCCGGCGTATAAGCTGTGTCATTGCCCATGTCGTGCGCTCGGTGATAGCTCCATTGGGCCGTCCAGGCCACGTCCGGTTCAAATTCCGTATATCCATATAGGCCAGCATCTGGCGGCTTGGGTAGTGGAGGTAGACCTCAGGGTCAGGCCACGAGTCCAGGGGGTTGGTACACCGGTCTCCCATACGGAAACGCTTGTCGCCCCATGGGGTCTTTACATGGTAAAAGTCAGGATAGGCTTCGCCCATACGAGTGCAGGTGGAAGCGCTCCGGCTCGACCGTATGATCACGAAGAGCCGTCCCTGTTCGACCTTCACGTTTTCGGCGACAAGGGAAGCCGTGAGGTTTGCAGCAGGCTCTTCGGGATGGCTTCCTCCAATAAGCAGGGCCGTCCCTCCAGGCACGCCGCTGTCGAAAACGTACACGTTGCTGTCGTTGACTGTTCCCTTGAGGCTTGGTTCGTAATCAGAGAGCTTCTTCACTTCAGTTAAAGACGGCGATGGAACCACCGGCTCCATAAAATGCCGGTGCTCGTAAAAATCTCGTCCGGCTATGGCCGCAAAGGCCAGGGCTATGACTAAAGAAATGATCTTGATGATTTTCAGATTGTTTTTCATTCTCCCCACCTCACTTCTACTTCAACCGAAGGAGCCTCAGCACGAAGGGCATGAGGATGATGCAGTAGAGCACCGCGTCCTGGGCTTTTTCTGTCTTGATGAGGTTGTACACTATTGCCCCCCCGAAGAAGAGGGTTATGGCGTAATACAGGTACATAACGATGGTATTTGTAAGTATCATGGTCATCTAGCCTCCAAGAAATGACAATCTGGTGCTAAATATGAGAAAGAGGGTCCCCAGCATGGCGATGAAGGCCATGGGCACCAGGCAGGCCTTCACAAAATCCTGAAAGTACCGCCCCGTATATCCCAGCTCCATTACTGTGGCCCGTCCCACAACGGCGGTGGGAGGCAGACAGTCGCCCAGAGGCCATATGACGGCCATGGCCGACAGGGCTATGATGGGATCTAAACCCCGCATGTTGAAAAGCATGATGAGGGGCACGCCGATAAGGGGGGCCACCGCATACTGCACCAGCCCTTCCGAAAGGGGCAGGATAATGAAGAGGGTGGCAAAGAGCACGCCCAGGGGAAGGGTGACCACCGCCAGGGAGATGAGCCCCCGGGCTCCGCTCAGGGCCATGATCTGGATCAGGATGCCCACCACCACCATGATCCCCACGAGGGTGGTCAGGTTATGGACGGTTGCGCAGGCGACTGACCAGACATGAAGGCGTTTGGGGCTCAGCAGCACGACGGCAAAGGACGCGATCATGAAAAGCAGGGGCAATCCCAATACGGGCATGGAGAAAGGCCAGATCCGTCCCGCCAGAACAAGGGCCAGCAGCAGAGCGAAGGGGAAGGTTACCCTGAACCAGCTCTGCCCCTCCTGGACTTCAGGCAGGTTCGCCAGAGCCTTGTCGAGGTCCACCTGTCCCTCTCCCCGTCCCGCGAGCCAGAACACTGAGAAGAGGGCTCCCGCCACTGAAAGGACAAGAAGGGGTTTCCCAAACCCCACATAGGGCATGTTGGCGCCTGCGGCGGCCATCATGGCCCAGAGGTTGATGGGAGGCGCCGCGGCGCTCATGGCCGCTCCTAAAAAGATGATGGCGGCCCGTTTCGTCTCATCCACGCCCATAGCTGAAAGCACTGCTCCCACAAGGGCGCCTACGGTAAGAACCGTTGTCGCTCCCGACCCGGTAAGGGCTCCGGGAAGAAGGAGAACGAAAGTAAGGAGCAGAAGGCAGATTGTTCGTCTTTTGTGGAAGGTAGAAACGATCTTCCGTACAATGAAGGCCACCCCGCCGCTTTCACGAAGAAGGGCCATGAAGAAGGTGGCGGTGAGGAAGATGAGGCAGACGTCAAAGTAGGTGAAGGCCCCTTCCACAATATGCCGGATGGGAAGAATGGATACGGGATTGTGAGGGCTTCCTGTGACGCGGAGCATTACAGAGTGGGCAGCCGCTCCCGCAAGAGCGGCAACGAACATGGAAAGCTCCGTGCTCAGCTTTAAGGCCTTCGGGAGAAAGAAGGCCACGGCAATTATAAGTAAAATAATTCCAGAGTGTGCAAACATGTGGTCATTTCCTTTCTTGATCTCTCGTTGTAGAGGAAACTAGCCCCCGATTCCATCGGGGGCTATGATGCTACTTATTCAATTCCTTCAGGCTTGATCCAATGGAAAGAGCGTCCTTTGCTTCAATAAG
>NZ_MPPC01000021.1:0-3631 GCF_001896635.1 Aminobacterium sp. EBM-42 | reverse complement strand
ATTTTAGCTCAACAGTGTAAGCATGACGGCTGCAGCCACAGCAGTTCCGATGACGCCGGCCACATTAGGTCCCATGGCATGCATGAGGAGGAAGTTGCCGGGGTGTTCTTTTTGGCACATGCGCTGCACCACCCTGGCGGCCATGGGGACCGCCGACACTCCCGCCGCCCCGATCATGGGGTTGATCTTTCCCCCGCTTATCACTTTCATGGCCTGACCCAGCACGACGCCTCCGGCGGTGCTGAAGACGAAGGCCACGAGGCCGAGGACGATGATCTTGATGGTTCCCATGGTGAGGAAATATTCCGCGCTCATGGTGGCTCCCACCGACAGGCCGAGGAAGATGGTGGTGGCGTTCAGGATTTCGTTCTGAGCCGCCTGGTTCAACCGTTCTGTCACCCCGCACTCCCGAAGGAGGTTCCCGAACATGAGGGTTCCGATCAGGGGCACCGACGAGGGAAGAAGCAGCCCTGCCGACACGGTGCACACGATGGGGAAGAGCACCCGTTCAAGCTTGGAGACGGGGCGGAGCTGATCCATCCGGATACCCCGGTCCGCCTTGGTGGTGAGCAGACGGATCACCGGCGGCTGGATCAGGGGGACCAGGGACATGTAGCTGTAGGCGGCCACCGCCACAGCCCCCAGGATCTGGGGGGCCAGCTTCACGGTGAGGTAGATGCTTGTGGGGCCGTCGGCACCGCCTATGATGGCGATGGACGCCGCCTCCTTCACGTTGAAGCCGAGAAGCAGCGCGCCGAACAGGGCGATGAAGACACCCAGCTGGGCCGCCGCTCCCAGAAGGAAGGTGATGGGGTTGGCCAGAAGGGGCGCGAAGTCTGTCAGCGCGCCTATACCCATGAAGATGATCACGGGGTAGATCTCATGTTCTGTTCCGAAAAAGACATAACGCAAAAAGCCTCCCTCGTCCATGATACCCGAAAGGGGCAGGTTGACCAGCAGGCATCCAAATCCGATGGGAACCAGCAGCAGGGGTTCAAATCCCTTCACGATGGCCAGGTAGAGCATGATGAAGGCCACCAGCAGCATGACCATGTTCCCCCACGTAAGGCCCGCGAAACCTGAGGAGCGAAGGATCATTCCTAATGAGTTTGCATAAATTTCCATGTTCGCCCGTACCTCCTTCGGCTTAGCCGAGGACTACCAGGGCGTCTCCGGAGTTGACGCTGTCTCCTTCCCGCGCCCGGACCTCTTTCACTGTGCCGGCGGACGGAGCGGATATCTCATTCTCCATCTTCATGGCTTCGAGGATGAGGAGAACGTCTCCGGCGTTCACCGCCGTTCCAACGCTTACGCTGACCCGAAGGATCTTGCCCGGCATGGGGGCCGCGATGACGGTGCCGCCCTCTGCCGACGGAGCCGGCGCCGCTGCCACGGGGGCTGGTGCCGGAGCCGGGGCCACTGGGGCAGGGGCTGCTGGTGCCGCCGACGGAGCTGGTGCCGCCACCGATACAGGGGCTGAAGCCCCGCCAAGGTCTTCCACTGTTACGTCGTAGCTTGTTCCATCCACTGTCACTCTATATCTTTTGCTCATTTATCTTCCCCTCCACCTTGCTGTGATGTCATGATTCATTTCTCGTCTCTATCTATTCTATAGGCTCCCCCTGGTCCCTAACGGCTGGACCAGTTCGTGTTGTTCAGGCTTTCGAGACCTTCCATGATAGCGCTCGATCTCCAGAGGCTCAAAACGGGCCGGCGATGCGGGCCCGACGCGGGACGAATGTCGGTGATCCGGCAGGGCTGCCCCGTGGCCTCCAGAAGAGCCGCGGCGATGGCCGCCACGATCTTTCCCTTATCCCCTGTCTCCGCGCCTGTCACTGCCGGCGCCGCGGGGGCTTTCTCACGGGGTGCCGGAGGCTGGGACGGCGGTGACGCCTTCTTGACACCCCCAAAATACTTGATGGCGTAGATGATAGCCGTCAAGCCCCCAAGAACCATAAAAACCGCTGAAAAGGCAATGAAGCACAGGGTCAACGGCCCGCTGAAACCCGTTTCAAAATAGGTGTGCAGATTGGTCACGTCTATCGCCCCTCCCATCTAATGAGGCATGACGCCGTGTTTGCGGCGGGGACGAAGCTCCCGCTTGTTCGCCGTACCCTGAAGGGCAAGGTAGATCTCACGGCGGGTTTCCTCTGGCAATATGACCCGGTCCACAAAGCCGCGCTCTGCCGCCACGTAAGGGTTGGCGAAGGCTTCTCGGTATTCCTCGATCTTTTTGTTCCGTTCGCTCATCTGGTCTTCGGCCTTTTCTATCTCTTTCCGGAAGACGATGTTGGCCGCTCCCTCAGCCCCCATGACGGCAATCTCCGCCTGGGGCCACGCCAAAACCATGTCCGCCCCAAGGGCCTTGGAGCACATGCCAAGGTAGGCGCCGCCGTAGGCTTTGCGAAGAACCACCGTGACCATGGGGACGGTGGCCTCGCTGTAGGCGTAAAGAAGCTTGGCGCCGTGGCGGATGATGCCGCCCCATTCCTGCTCGGTGCCAGGAAGATATCCGGGAACGTCTACAAAGGTGAGCAGAGGGATGTTGAAGGCGTCGCAGTGCCGTATGAAACGGCTCGCCTTGTCAGAGGCGTTGATGTCAAGACACCCCGCAAGGGTCGAGGCCTGGTTGGCGATGATGCCCACTACCTGTCCTCCAACCCGACCGTAGCCAGTGACCATGTTCATGGCCCAGAGGGCCTGGACTTCAAAAAAGTCGCCGTCGTCTACAACCTTGCCGATAACGTCGTGAACACGGTAACCCTTGTTGGGGTTGGTGGGAACAACGTTCCTAAGTTCTGGCACCAGCCGGAGCGGGTCGTCTGACGGTTCCTTCCACGGAGCGTCGTCTACGTTGTTGCTCGGAAGGTAGCTCAGAAGCTTGCGAACCTGGACAAAGCATTCTTCCTCGCTCCGGGCCGTGAAGTGGGCGTTGCCGCTCTTGGTGTTATGAGCCTGAGAACCACCAAGGGCTTCGCTGGTCACTTCCTCTCCCGTGACTGCCTTGATGACCGCCGGACCCGTGATGTGCATGATGCCCGTCTTCTCAACCATGAAAATATAGTCCGTGAGAGCCGGGCTGTACACCGCTCCCCCGGCGGTGGGGCCCATGATGACGGAGAGCTGAGGCACCACTCCGCTGGCAATGGTGTTCCGGAAAAAAATGTCGCCGTACCCGTTGAGAGCGTCTACCGCCTCCTGAATGCGGGCGCCGCCGCTGTCATTGATACCAACCACTGGAGAGCCGTTCTTCATGGCAAGGTCCATGACCTTGCAGATCTTGCCCGCGTGCATCTCGCCAAGACTCCCGCCAAGAACTGTGAAATCCTGGCTGAAAACGTATACACGCCTCCCGTCTATCTCACCAAAACCTGTGACCACACCGTCGCCGGGAAAAGAGGTCTCTCCAAGACCAAATCGCCCGCACCGGTGAACCACCTGCTCGTCAAGCTCTACAAAGGTCCCCTCGTCAAGAAGCCCGGCTATACGATCACGTGCGGTACCCTTGCCTTTGCCTCGCTGCTTCTCTATCGACTTGGGACCACCGCCTTCGCGGGCCTGCGCACGCTTGCGCTCAAGATCCGCGCATAGCTCGTCAATGCTTCGGTTCGTCATGTCTCAACTGCCCCCT
>NZ_MPPC01000023.1:0-104700 GCF_001896635.1 Aminobacterium sp. EBM-42 | reverse complement strand
GCACAAGTTGCTCTATGCTCCCATCGACGAGCGGGGCTGGCCCATCGATGTGCGGGTGGGGCGTCATTCCTCGACCTTCCAGAAGATGCTTGAATTCTATTCACTGGAAGCTCCTGACCGCGCTGTCATTATCTCAGGGGTGCCGGGATATACGGAGGTTATAGAGAACACATTGGGGACATATTTCCATGATCCAAAGCAAGCTCCGCCTGAGAAGGTCTTCTACGATTAGTGAAAAGATAATTGGTTTTCGGAATGGCACCACTACTAAACAAGGAGGGAAAGAGTATGAATTCCAGGATGCTCAGGATAGTAACAACTGTGGTCCTTGCTATTTTCCTCACCAGTACACTGGCGTCTGCATGCACCACCATTATGGTGGGGAAAAAAGCATCTGTTGACGGATCTGTCATGGTAACTCATACGTGCGACGGCTGGTATGATAACCGTGTCAGGGTCATCCCCGGCGAAACTCATAAAGCAGGAGAAATGACTCCTGTCTATAAAGAAATATGCCATGGAACCCGACCAGACAAACCCCTGGTCGAGGTTGGAGAAATTCCTCAGCTCGAAGAAACGTACACCTATTTCCACGTAGGGTATCCCTTCATGAATGAACATCAGCTCATCATAGGCGAAGATACCTGGAGCGGACGGGATGAGAACTTCTGTGACGCTGGCTGGATGATGATCGAGCAGCTTGAGGTCTTCGCACTTCAGCGCGCCAAAACAGCCCGGGAAGCGATCCAGGTTATGGGCGATCTTGCTGAAAAGTACGGCTATGGCGATGGCGGCGAGACTTTGACCGTTATCGACAAAAATGAAGCCTGGATGTTCGATATTTGCGGCCCCGGTCCCCTTTGGACCCCTGAAAGCGGCAAGCCCGGCGCCATATGGGTTGCCCAGCGCGTGCCCGATGATTGTTTCACCGTAACAGCAAACCGTTCCCGAATTGGCGAAATCCACTGGGATGATAAAGAAAACTTCATATATTCTTCCAGTGTAAAAGATTTCGCGAAAGAAATGGGCTGGTGGAAAGAGGGCGAAAAATTTGTTTTCCACAAAATATACAATCCTGTCCCCTATGGGACTCCTTATTACCAGCAGCGCCGCGAGTGGAGAGTCATCAGCCTTCTTGCCCCCTCCCTCAAGATCGAAGAAGATGCGGCTGAAATGTATCCTCTAATGATAAAACCTGACAAGAAGATTTCTGTAAGGGACCTTATGGCTGTGAAGCGGGATTACCTCGAGGGGACTCGCTTTGATCTCACCCAGGGAATGGCAGCCGGCCCCTTCGGAAACCCCAACCGCTACCCAACTCCTAGTAGTGTACGACCAGAAGACAAACAGAACGTTGACTGGACCCGGGCTATATCTATGTTCCGCTGCTCCTACAGCTTCGTAGCTCAAGCACGGGACTGGCTGCCCGATGCTATTGGCGGCATATTGTGGTTCGGAGAAGACGCTCCTCATTCCACAGTGTACATGCCTATTTACGCTGGCGTAACATCCCTACCAAAGAGCATTACTGAGGGGAAACGGGCAGAATTCGATAGGAACTCCGCATGGTGGGCATTCAACTTTGTTTCCAATTGGGCTGATCTCAAGTTCAGCTATATGATCAAGGATATTAAAGAAGCCCAGAAGGCTTACGAAGACGAGTTCTTCATGTACCAGACAGTTGTAGATGAAGAAGCTGCAGCCCTCTACAAAGAGAGTCCTGAAAAGGCCAAGGCCTACCTCACGAAATACACGAACGACAGCATCAACAAGGTGGTTGACGGCTGGTGGAAATTGAGCTGGAAGCTCGTCGGCAAATATTCTGACGGATATATTACCTACCCCGACGGGAAGCAGGATTCTGTAGGATACCCTACAGAGTGGCTTAAGGCTGTTGGTTTCGGAATAGAGGAATCCGAACCCAAGAAATAGGTTTCTACAGATCAAAAAGGGGCTGCAGGAATGTTCAGCAGTCCCTTTTTGATTCCCCAAATATTATTTCGCTAATTTCACTATTACCCCCAAGGGGGTAGGGAAAGGTTCTTCAGGAGAAGGACCTACAGCCTCTCTGGTTTCGTCGAATTCCATTTCATAGAGAAGGCGGCTGATCTCAAGATCCAATGGATCATCGGTTTCGTAGGGAATAGCGAAGCGCAAATACCCAAACTGTTCGGCAAAATAGCTGAAACTCAGATTGCCTTTTTCTTTCATCATGGCCGCAATCAATTTTGCCAAAAACTCCTCGTCATCGAAAAAAGGAGTGGAACTGGCAAGAACAATCGCTTTAAAGCTGCCTAAAAGCATGGACCTGTTCCTGAAATTGCAAAGAGACACCCCTGCCCGAATGGCAAAATCTCCTTCTGTTTGACGGGCTACAAGATCCTCCATGGATTGAGAATAACCGAACACTGCCGTAAATCCTAAAGACAATCCTTTTCCCCGCCCTGGAATGATCATACAATCCCGAAGGAATGGCCCGGCAAAGCCAATGCGTGGGCTGGAGAGGCAAAAAAGTTCACTTCCAAGGGACAAGGAAAGAGATGCCAGAGCAACAAGTTCACCGCTATAAAGATGGTTCACCGATACGGGCCGATAATCCATCCCCATTGGCAGCCACGACGCGATATCCAAATCAAGATTAACGTTCCAGTATGGAAGGTTCTTCATCGTTCACATACCCCCTTCCCGAGAAACAATTTGTATAATATAACGCACTAGCCTTGTCTCCACAAGCGCTGAATTACTGGTCTGCTATACTTAAAAAAATCTTTTGAAATAGGAGGACCTAGATGGCTTACGAATCATCTTTTCTTGAGAAAGAATCTGTTATTCGACTGATTCCGAAGCTATCTTTCCCCGCCATGGCAGGAATGATCGCCCAGGCTCTTTATAATGTCGTGGATGCGATCTTCGTTGGGCGGGGCGTTGGGATGCTGGCCGTTGCCGGAATATCCATCGCTTTCCCCATTCAAATGATCATTATGGCAACAGCTCAAGTTATTGGAGTTGGCAGTGCCTCTATTATCTCACGAAGTCTCGGTGAAAAAAATAGGGACAAAGCAGAAAAAACTTTAGGGAATCTTATGGGCGCAACACTAGTTTTTAGTGCTATAGTGGCAACTCTTGGACTTTATTTTCTGGAACCGGTCCTTCGGATTTTCGGAGCTACAGATGCTATTCTGCCCTTTGCAGCCGCTTATATGAAAATATTGTTTCTGGGATCTGTCTTTTTTGCCTTTTCCATAGCCTGCAACAATGCTGTTCGCGCTGAAGGTAAAGCTTCCTTCGCCATGATAACCATGCTCATTTCCGCAGGGGTTAACATTGTTCTTGATCCCATATTCATCTTCGGGTTTGGAATGGGCATTCAAGGAGCCGCTATTGCTACTGTCATCGCTCAGACATCTTCTGCCCTATGGCTAGGCTGGTATTACATTAGAGGGAAAAGCGAAGTTCCCTTCCTGTTCAAAAACATGCGGCCTAACTATAAGATTCTATACGAAGTGACAGCAATAGGCCTGTCCGCATTCCTCAGACAGGGAGCCGCAAGTATCTCACTGGTGGTCATCAACCGCCAGCTTGTCTTCTGGGGTGGCGATGCTGCCATAGCTGCCATGGGGATACTCCTTCGAATAACCCAGTTTGCTGTCATGCCTGTTTTCGGCCTTGTCCAAGGGCTTCTTCCCATAGTAGGGTACAACTACGGCGCAAGACTTTTTTGCAGGGTTACTACAGCCATGAAGCTTTCTATTGCTATCTCATCAGCCATCTGTACCCTAACGGGATCTCTTCTCTTTTTTGCTCCCCAGCTACTGATCCCTCTATTCACTAACAATCGGGAGGTTCTGCCTCTTGGAATCAGCGCTTCCAGATATATGGCCATCGGCTTTCCCCTTATAGGGTTTCAGGTCATGGCTTCAGGTTTGTACCAGGCCATTGGCAAGACTGTTCCCGCCCTCTTTTTATCCTTGCTTCGGCAAGTATTGATCCTTATCCCCCTCGTTCTTTTCCTTCCGTATTTTTACGGATTGCTTGGGATATGGACAGCTTTTCCCATTTCTGACATACTAGCCGCTATAATAACGCTGGTTCTTTACAGAAAGGATATAAAAAGGCTTTCAACTCTCTGCGCGGAAAAGGCACAGCTGAATAAAGGAGAATAGATTCCATGCTTGAAGCTGCAGTAACATGGCTTGTAATAACAATTGGCAAACTCGGATATTTAGGCATAGTTTGCCTCATGTTCCTTGAGTCTTCCTTTTTTCCCTTCCCCAGTGAAGTCGTAATCCCCCCTGCCGGGTATTTAGCCTTTCTAGGGGAAATGAACCTTTTTCTTGTAATTTTTATGGGAATTCTGGGAAGCATTCTCGGGGCGCTCTTTAATTACTGGATTTCTCTCCGATTTGGACGGCCATTCTTTCAGAAGTATGGACGATATTTCTTTATCAGCGAATCAACCCTGGATAAGGCTGATGGGTTTTTTGCCCAACATGGCCACATCAGCACTCTTATCGGCCGCCTGCTGCCGGGGATACGACAGTATATATCCCTCCCCGCAGGTCTTTCTCGTATGCCCCTTTTTCCTTTTTGCCTTTTCACAGCCATTGGCTCTGGCCTTTGGGTTGCTGTTCTCGCCTTTGTAGGATATTGGGTTGGGAATAATAAAGAGCTAGTCTCCCAATATCTTCATAATGTCACTATTCTGGCTATTATTCTCTGCCTTCTATTGGGGGGGCTTTATGTCTTCCGTGTGAAGCAGAAAAAATCCCGGTAGGCAAGAATACGCCCCAGTACAGGGACTACTCGTCACTTAATGCAAGAGTTGCCACAAGAAGATGAGTATACATCGCAGGAACCTGTTGAACGCTTTGAGCAAAAGCTTCGCCTATACCACGAGCCATTTCATAATATTCTTTATTGCCCGTTCTCTTATTGAAGCGCAACAGATTCATCATGGCAACGGAATTTCCTGAAACCATAACGCCATCTTCCCCACTCCACGGTCTGAAGAAAAGAAGCTCATCTAAGCCCGAGTTCATAAAATATCCGCCCCGTTTCGGGTCGTAAAAAATATCATTCATGGAACGAAGAAGCCTCATCCCTTTCTCACCATAGCCCTCCTCCCCTGTTGCTTCTTCCAGCTCTAAAAGAGCTCTGATGAAGAAGGCATAATCGTTGAGCAACCCCGGAATATGGCCTTTGCCGCCAGCCACAGAGTGGTAAACTTCTTTTTCTTGATAAACAGCCTTTTCCAGAAGAAAATCAACTGCAATTCGGGCAGCTTCTATGAATTGCCTTTCTTCAAAGATCCGCCCAGCAAAGGCCAGGGCCTCAATCATCAAGGCGTTCCAGTCCGTTAGAATCTTTCTGTCACAGTGAGGCCGTACTCGCCTGTTTCTCGCTTCAAAGAGCAGGGCTCGGGATTTTTGTAGGCTTTGATCCAGTTTTTGAAGCTCAATATTATATGTGGCGGCAAGTTCTTCAAGTGAAGCCGAGAGAGCCAGGACATTGCCTTCCCCATGAATGTCATAGGCCTGTAAAAAAAGCTGACGGTCCTCTGAAGGCACCAGCCTGCGGATCTCCTCTTCTGTCCACACATAAAAACGTCCTTCCACTCCTTCACTATCGGCATCCTCCGCTGCAAAGAACACTCCTTCCGGGGATCGCAGGTCTCGCAGAACATAAGCGGCTATTTCAAAGGCTATTTTCTTGTATATATCCCTGCCTGTCATTTCCCAGGCCGCTGTATAGGCCTTGAGAAGAAGAGCCTGATCGTAAAGCATTTTCTCGAAATGGGGAATCTTCCACTCTCTATCTGTAGAATATCGGGCAAATCCGCCTCCCACATGATCCCGTATGCCCCCCACAGCCATACAGTCAAGTGTTTTCTCAACCATTTTGATGGCCTTTTCCTCTTTAAAAATCTTGCCGTATTCAAGTAAGAAAAGAAGAACGGGGGGCATTGGAAACTTTGGAGCTTTCGAAAAACCACCCCACAAAGGATCAAAGTTTCGGCTCAATTCCTGAAAAGCCTTCTTTGCTGAGTTTCTGTCAGGGCATGTCCCCTTTTGATTAGCCATCCCTTTTTCAAGGGCATTCATAATGCTTTCCGCAGACGTAAGCACATCCTCTTTTTGCATCAGCCAGAGCCATTTGACCCGGGGAACCATGTCCATAAGGCCGGGGATCCGGCCCGAAGTTTCTTTAGGGATATAACTTGCGGCAAAGAAAGGTTTCCCATTGGGTGTGAGAAAAAGGTTCAATGGCCAGCCGCCGCTCCCGTTCATAATCAGGCTTACTGCCATACAGACATGGTCAATATCAGGGCGTTCTTCCCTATCGACCTTTATGGAAACGCAGGCATCATTCAGAAGCTGAGCCACTTCTTCATCGCTGAAGCACTCTTTTTCCATCACGTGACACCAATGGCAGGTGGAATATCCTATGCTGAGGAAAATAGGCTTATTTTCTTCCAGTGCCTTTGCAAAAGCCTCTTTACCCCAGGGATGCCAATCTACAGGATTATGGGCATGTTGGAGAAGGTATGGGCTTTTTTCAGTAATTAATCTGTTCTCCTTATTTTTCATCACAACACCTCTATTGGTTCAACAAACGACAAGACTACTGTCAAAATAAGCTCAACGTCACGTATGCGGCAAAAATAGCCGCAAGGACTGACAGAATCAATCCTCCTCGAAACCACGAAAAAAGGGCTGCCGTACCAATGCCCGCTAACGTAGGCATCATCATTTCAGAAGATGATTCTACTATTCCCCTCACAATAAGGACACCGAGGGCCGTGTAGGGAATAGCGAAGAGAATTTTTCTCATAAAAGGGGATACCCTCTTTTCAGAAAGGGCCAAAAAGGGGCACAGCCTGGGAATATAGGTCACCAAAAGCATCCCGGCAATAAGAGGCAAAGAACTTTTCATATCTTATCTCCTTCACAGGAGTCTTTTAAAAGGAAAGGCCCTGCAGTGGAGCCTATGATGATGGCTGTAATAAGTTTCCAGCCATCTGGAAAAAACTTCAAAGCGTCAAGGGCAATATAAGTGAAACCAGATAGGGCAGCGAGAGTAAGGGCTGCCATTGACTTTTTGATTTCTGGCGTAAGTATGGCTGTGAACATGGCATAGAGACCAACTCCAAGGCTGATTTGGACTGTTTCGGGCAAAATTGTTCCCACCACATAGCCTGTCGCTGTTCCCCCTATCCACGCTCCGTGGGAAATTCCATTTAACGCCAGCAAAAATGCAGAGGTAAGCTTGCCCTCTTGCAAAGACGCTACCGAAAATGTTTCATCTGTAATGCCAAAGGCTATAATGGGCAGCCATTTCTTATTTATATTATTGAGACGGGCAGCCAGGGAGGCGCTCATCACCATATGACGCAGATTCAAAAGAAATGTGGCTAAAACAATGTCTCCTGTGGCTATGCCTGCCCTCAGTAGATCAAGAGCCATAAACTGGCTCGCTCCAGCAAACACGAGGATGGAAAAGAGGCAGTTCTCCCCAAAAGGCACCCCTACATTACGGGCTAAAAGCCCAAAGGCCATGCCGATAGGAAAGTATCCTATCACGATAGGGAATCCTGCCTTAAGCCCATCATAAAGGCCTTTTTCTTGTAGTTTGTTCATCTCAAGGAGCCTCTAAAAAAGAGAGAGGATGTCCTCTATTTTGTCGAAGGTGCGCCATGCCCCTGAGATTTCAAGTTCACGAGCTGAGAAATTACCCGTTGTCAAACCTATACCCCGTACTCCTGCGGCCACTGATGTCATCATGTCGAGGTCAGTATCCCCTACATAGAACACTTCTTCGGCTCCTGCGCCTAGAAGTTCCATGCTCTTGTTCAAGATGTCCGGAGCAGGCTTTGGATGTTCCACATCCTGAATGCCTATAATATGCTCAAAAAAAGCATCCAGCTTCTGAGACTCTACTACCGGACGGGCATTCTGACGATTCGATGCCACTGCGAGGCGGATTCCTTTATCACGCAGGGATTCTAAAAGAGGGAACGTGCCAGGGAAGACCCGAATTCCAGCATATTCCTGCTCAACAAAAAAACTTCGGTACTCTGTAAGCCATTCCTCTTTAAACTCACCCCAGAGGTGTAACCATGAATCTCGAATGGGCATCCCTATGGTCTTCAAGACTTCTTCTCTCGTAACATTACGCAACCCATGTTCCCTTGCAAGACGATTCGTGCTATTGGTAATGGCATAGCTGCTGTCTGCCAGGGTCATATCGAAGTCAAAAATAACAGCTTTTACCACGTTCATTCCACCTTACGTTAAAGAATTCTTTTACATAACATAAGAAATCTTTTTGATTTCAGAGCATACTACCCTAACCTAAGGGAAAAATCAAAAATTTTCTTTATCTCTCAGACTTTGTTTACTATTATAGGCTTAAGTTTTCTATAAGGGGGGACTTCTAATGTCATACAAAAAAATAAAACCATTAAGAGCACTTTTTATAGGATTTGGCCATGTGGGCCAGCAAATTGCCAGAATCCTCACCAGAGAAAGGGATAATTTTCCAGGTCTTGCCTCCCTTGACCTCAAGACCATCGCCATTATTGGGAGGTCGAAAGGCAACCTGGTCAATGAAAAAGGAGGAGTGGACCTCCGAAAAGCCCTCGACGAAGTTGAAGAGATGAAAACATTTTCCTCGTCGAACCCTGACAGAAGAGACATTTCCGCACTAGAAGCCGCACGCTCCCTTGACTATGACGTTCTCATCGAGCTTTCCAACCTCTCAATCGAAAACCGGGGGGAACCGGCAATAAGCCATATTCGATCAGCGCTGGAAAGAGGGCGCCATGCTATAACGGCCAACAAGGGACCTGTGGCCTTTGCCTACAGCGAACTCAAGGGTCTTGCGGAAAAAATGGAAACTTCACTCCTTTACGAAACTACAGTTATGGATGGAGCTCCAGTCTTTAACATGGCACGTTGCTGCCTGAAAGGGTGCACTGTCAAAGGAATTGAAGGGATTCTTAATTCTACTACTAATTTTGTTCTTTCCAGGATGGAAGAGGGACAATGCATGGATGATGCCGTAAAAGAAGCTCAGAAGATAGGCATAGCGGAAGCTGATCCAAATTACGATCTGGAAGGATGGGATTCGTCAGCAAAGATCTCAATTCTTGCCAACGCCCTCATGGGAGCATCCATATCCCCCTTCCACGTAGACAGAAAAGGCATTGCTGGTCTGAGCACTGAGGATGTTGAAAAGACTCTGAATTCAGGAAAAAGGCTAAAACTCATCTGCAAGGCCTGGCTCGCGGGGAAGGATGTGAGAGCAAGTGTCAAATTAGAAGAGATTCCTTCGAGACACCATTTTAACCTGGTAATGGGAAGCGGATCTGTAATCACCATCGAAACGGATCTCATGGGACCCATAGTATTAACCCAGCAAAATCCCACTCTTTATGATACTGCCTATGGCGTATTGAGTGATCTTATGACTCTATCGTCCACCATGGAAACCGGTGTTCAAACAGACAGCATTAACTCTTTACTGTAGAATAAGAATGGTCTTAGCGAATTATTCTGGGAGGGTCATCTATGGTAAGTTTGCCCCGTATTGTTCTGTATCAGAGAATCTCAGAACTTGAAAGGGAATTATATACTGATGCTCAAAGGGAACTTTGTACGTTCTTCGTCCCCACAAGTAGAGACAGAAAAATATTGCAAGACTTCCTTCTTCCGAAAAGCACGGCAGGGGACAGTTCTCCTATTATCTGGAGATGGGAAGACCTGACCCGCCACCTTGAAATACTTCTCGCGGCCAGTTGCGAGGGGTTGCGTTTTCGACGCCAGATCGACCCACCCGACCACTGGCTTATCGTTCGATATATTTTACATGGCTTCCTGGATGGACACCCTGAGAAAGAGCAGCTGCCTCCCGGAATTCGTCAGCCCGGATTTATTTCTACCCTGGGGGATCAATTCCGCGAATTGCTTCGAGAGGCTATCTCTCCTGAAATTCTGGGGAGATCCCTCGGCTGCGGCGCTTGCCAAAAAAATAATTGTACAAAAACTGCCGCCCCTGAAGGCATTTTATGCCGGCTGTTTCATCTTTACGTTGAATATCTGGAAACCTGGCATCTTATGGACAGCGCCCAAGTCCCCCTCATAGCCCTTGAGCTTCTTCAGAAAGGAGAGCCATCCCTCCTTCAGTGGATAAGGAGCCGCCGCTTCATATTTGTCGGCTTTCTCAGTTTCAGTTCAAGCCAAATGGCCCTTCTTTCTTATATGTCTTCAATAGGGGTGTCTATCACTTTATATTCTCCCAACACCGGTATCGATGACTTTTACACTACAGTGGACCAATTCCCATCAGCTCTAGTGGAGGGAACCCGATCTTCGGGCCCCTTCAAGGCACTCCGCATAGTAGCTGGCTCACCTCGAATGGAAATGGAGACTCTGGCTCGGGAACTGGTCCTCTGGAAAAACAAGAAGGGCTATCTGTCAGGCCAGGAGATTCTACCTGCCGAAACTCCGTGGCAAAATATTGGCATGGTTTTTGACGCTCCTCTTTTACCTCTCGCAGAAGAGGTACTGCAGCGATATCGCATCCCTTATTCAATAAATGAGGGCCTCACGGTGGGACAAACTGCACTCTGGGATATAGCCCGTCGGATCTGGAATGCCGGTGAACATGGATGGCCTCTCGGAGAAACCTGGGATATCCTTCGCGAACCCTGTCTGGCAGGAAGGGAGATAGCAACTTCACCACCCGCTGATATCTTCACTCTTAATGAGAAAGGGTGGATCGGTTTCTTGGAGCACGTAGCTCCTGAACGAGGGTTAGACTCTTTTAAAAAGATGTGCCTTTTTGTAAAGACCATAAAAAAAGGCGGCACTCCCGTGGAAATACTATCTGCTCTTTATTCCCTGGCTGCAGAAAATCCCTCGTGGGGGAAAGAGCTTTCTCTCTGGGCTATGGACCACCCAGAGTTTGACGAATCTATCCGCCGTCTTCAGGCAGCATTGCGAGAGACAGAACATAAGGTTGAAAGTCTTGGAGAGCTTCAAGACCGTATTGGACCTGCGGGGCAGGTTCGGTTCTCCGGTTCTGAAGCCGTCTCCTTTCTACATCACTGGACATCTATGGCTACTATATGGCTTCCACCGGCAATAAAAGGGGCCCTTTCTCTGTTTATAGGAACTCCTCCAGTTCTTGAAAAAAACTCTCTCTGGATCATGCCAAACATCACTGCTTCCATCTGGCCGGGGAAAATGAGCGAATCCTCCCTTCTTCCCGACAGGCATAAATTGGCGCTGCATGACTTAACAGGTACGGAACGAGGGCACCTCCCCCTTTTAAAAGAAAAAAGAGATCAGAGAGAAGCTCTGTTCAGACGTCTCGTTGCCTGTGGAGAAGACCTGCTTATTCTCTCCTCTCCTTCAACAGATGCCCTAGGAAAACCCCTTCCACCCTCTCCATTCTTAGGAAAAGGGGTTTCTGAGAACTGGATATCCTTCCCTGACGACATGGCTCCTCTGGAGAGGTCACTCAGTCATCTCCTTCCTCAAAACGAAGAAACCATGGTGCAACATGTGGAGATAGGGGAAGACGCTTCGCCCTATGGAGGGATATTACGAGAACTGCCTACGTTCAGAGGTGATGCACCTGAACCATTGAAAGGACATTTGAGCGCTCTGGACGATTATGAAAGTTGCCCCTTCCGCTTCGTCAACTTGAACGTGCTTAAAATAGAAGAGCCAGCCGAACCTGGACTGGATGTACGAAAATGCGGCAGCACCCTTCACCTTCTCTGGGAAAGGGTGTGGCAAGCCTATGAGCAGACGTCTCGCCCTCTTTCTTTATTGGCCCGACAGTATTGGGAAGAAACCCTGGAGGAAAGTTACCCTGAATTGCTGAGAGTTCCCCAACTTGCCAGACATAAGGAGTTACTTTTACAACAAGTGACAGGGCTGGCTGATCTTCAGCAATCCATGGAAAACAACGGCCTGGCAGGGCTCCGGCTTAAACAGTTCAGGGAATTGGATCTGCCTATTCTAATAGTGGACGGGGTTTCTTTCACTGGAAAGGCCGACCGCATTGAATACCTTCATGACGGAAGAATTCTTATTTTTGACTACAAGCTGGGAAAAAGTAACGGACGGAACAAAAGCTTACAGCTGGCGGCCTATGCCCTGGCCCTGCTGGAAGGGAAAGGGAAGAAAACGCACCTTCCGGTAACCGGCGTATCAGGGGGCTTATACCTTTGTCATGGCGATACTTCTGTGGCAGGAGCCATTGAAGGGAAAGACCTCCAGAATATAACCGGGGGGAAAAATGGCCGAAGCAACAATGCTCTGGAAACGCTCTTCCTTGAAGCGCAAGGGGCTCTTGAACGCATGGCTGCAAGTCTGAAGACCGGCGTTTTCCCGCCCTCCTATGGTTCGGAAACCTGTCGCCACTGTTCTCTTAATCTTATGTGCAGAAAAAGCGAACTTGGGGGCCAAGGTGAAAATGACGAAAATGAATAGTGCTTTTACTCAGCTTCTAAAAGAAAGAACTCAGCCAGGCCAATTCAAGGCCATTACTGCTGATGCGCCTCTTGTGGCAGTGAGTGCGGGAGCCGGAACGGGAAAAACCTGGACCCTCGCCTGGCGTTTTATATGGATCCTCGTCACAGGAAGGGCCGACACAAACGAAATCCTTACTCTCACCTTTACAGAAAAGGCTGCTCTGGAAATGGCGGAACGAATAAAAAATCTGCTCTTACAACTCGCCATGGAACTACCGTCCCAAAAGGTTTTTTTTCAAAAGGCGGCAGATCGTATCGATGAGGGATATATTTCTACCATCCACTCTTTTTCTATGAGGGTTTTGAAGGAGTGCGGCCTGGCAACGGAGCTGGATCCGGAATCGGGAACCATTGCTCCTCCCCAAGAAAGTCTCTTCTGGAAAGAAGCGGAAGAGGCCCTTGACCGATGGGATGGAAACTGGTTTGCCAAAAGCTCCTCCCACCTATGGGCCCAGCGGATCGCCAAGCTTTTCTCAGATCCTCTCTTTATGGATAGTGTCAATACTTTCGGACCAAATGCAACAGTGGAACTGGCTAAGAGCTCCCTCGCTCTTTTTGCCAGCCAGGGGCAAACTCCAAAAGACCTATGGCAGTGGGGCTCAGACCTTTTTTCTAGAGATCAGGACGCTGTTGACACAGCCAGATTAACGCTCTTTAGGCGATGGGAAGATGAATGGCATCGCTTTCTTCAACCTGAATCGGGCATCTTTTACAACCTGAACGAGCTGGGAGGGACTGGTAAACTATGCGGCAATGTCAGAAATCTCATAACCCGATGGCAGCAGCAGCCTTCTAAAGAGAATCTGCCGCACTTTATCCAAAGCCTTATAGAGGGGTTAAAGGGTGCCAGTGGAAAACTTGCTAACGAAATAGCCTTTCATCTGAAAGAACCTGTTTCCCAATATCGCAACCGCCTCATAAAAGAAGAACCTTGGATAACTGTCTTCACTCAGGGATTTGATGAAAAGGAACAGGCATATCGAAGCTGTCTTCTTGGTTTTTCCGCCATTCTCTGGCAATTATGGGATGAATTCCGACGAAGAAAGAACCGTCTCTCTTTCGACGACATGATTCGCTATGCCATGGAAGCCCTGGAACACAGTCCTTCATACGCAGAGCGTTTTAAAGAGATCCTTGTGGATGAGTTTCAGGACACCAACCCTCTCCAGGACCGTCTTATCCAGGCAGTACGAAGCCATAGCCAGCGCCTTTTCATTGTAGGGGACCTGAAACAATCAATCTATCGATTTCGCCATGCAGACCTCTCTCTCTTCGGTTCATACATCAAAAAAGCTAAATACGGTCATGGAGACTATATCCTCCTCGACACAAGCTTCAGAAGCAAAGAAATTCTTGTTCATGAGGTAAACGATCTTTTTTCTTCAGTCTGGAAAGATGGTCTAGGGCAGGAATTGCCCCTTCCCTTCGAGTCCCTGGAAGTCCCTCACTATCTTTCTACCCATGAGCTCCGTCAGCAATGTACCGTAGATCCCTTCCTCACCTATCTCGAAGGAGGCAAGGAAGGCGAAAAGATACGTGAAGCACGGCTTCGCCAGATTAGGCGGCTCGCCCTTCTTTTCTCTCAATATTACGAAGAAAAGCGAACAGTCTGGGACAAACAGAAAGAGTGTCTCCGTCCAGTGCAGTGGAAGGACATGGCCATACTTGTGCCATCCCGTACAAGCTGGTTCCCTCTTCTAGAAAAGATATTTTTTGAGGAATTTCAGCTTCCCATATACTTTGAAGGAAGTACAAGCTACTTTTCAAGAAGCGAAATACAGGATCTCATAGCTCTTCTCAACTTCCTTGATGACCCCGGAAAGGAACTGTACCTTATGAGCTTTCTCTCTTCACCCTTATCCTCTCTTTCTCTGGAAGAAGTCAGGGATCTTGCCCTCGATGCACCTAAAGGATACCGCCTCCAGGCTTTTCAGGAAAAATGGCCTCATCTTGCGCGGCAAATAGATGACTGGCGTTTGATGGCCCATTTCCTCGGGCCGTCTGCCGTTCTGGCATCCTTTCTTGAGAAAAGCGACTCCTTCCTTAGAGCTTTCCCGGCGTGGAAAAGACGCGGCGTGGCAGCCAACATGCGAAAAGCTATCGATATGGCCCGAGAGTTTGAGGAAGCTATTGGCACAAGCCTTCCCGGCTGCGCCTCTTATCTGAGGGAGGCCATGGAAAGACAGGAGAAGTTCGCGGAACCCGATGTTTCCAACGAGAAAGAAAACGTCATCAGAGTAATGACCGTCCATGGCTCCAAAGGACTGGAATTCCCGGTGCTGGCTGTTCTCGGTCTCGAAAGAACCAGCAGTGCAGGAGAGAAAGGAAGCCTTATGCCATCCCCCAAAATGGGCGTTGCCCTCAGCCGTATTCCGGGCGAAAGAAACTCTGGGCAAGCTCCCCTGGCCTGGTCCCTCTCACGCCTTTTTGAAGAACAGGAAGAGTATGAGGAGTGGCAGCGTCTTTTTTACGTGGCATGCACCCGAGCTCGAGATAGCCTCATCTTGTGCGGCCATCTTCCATGGAGAAGGGACGGATATTCACCGGGGGATCGTTCTTGGCTGAAAATGCTGCTGTCTTGGAATCCCGAACTGCTTCCATTGACAGACGAACCGGCTGCTAAGGCAGGAGGGCCCAAAGAAGAGAGAGAGCGCTCTCATAAATACAGCAGTGTTCCCCTCCCTTCTTCTGAACATCAGTATCTGGCAAGAATCAGCGCCACATCCTTTGCTCTTTTTCAATACTGCCCATACGCCTACCGCATGAAACACCGGCAGGGCCATGAACTGGTCTGGGAGCAGCCTGGAGAATATCCCTCAGAGGGCGGCGCAGATGTGGGAAGTCTGGTCCACTATCTGCTCTCACAATGGGATTTTGCATCTAAACCTCTTGAGTCTTTCTTTCCTGAAGAGGAGAATTGGGATACTTTCACAGAAACACTGCCGGGGAAACTCAGGGCCGTATGGAAACGCCCTCGAGTACCCTCACATATCTACTCCTGGCTCCTCACTTTTCAGCAAGGAGCCATCGTCGGCAGAATCCTTAAAAATAACCTGACCGTCAAGAAGGAGGTCCCCTTCCGAGCAGATTTAGTCAACGGCCCGACCATGGTTGGAGCCATTGATCTTCTGTGGCACGAAAATGACATGCTGTTTATTCGGGATTTTAAAATAACCACTATTTCCCAGGTTCCAGAAAACCTTTACAGAGACCAGTTAGCCTTTTATGCCCTGGCCATGAAAAAGACCCTTTCTGTGCCGCGAATCTCTCTCGGCTTCTGGCATCTGCGGGAAGGAACAGAAGAACTTCTTTCTTCTTTAGAAAGAGAGGACTGGGATCAGATCGAAGGAGAGGTCAGAAAAATGGCCCGACAGGCCCTATCCGGTCCCTTTAAACCTGTTAAAGGCCGCTGTTCTTTTTGCCCTTTCAAAGGGGAGTGCACATGGCTCCATGCATAGGCTGCTATAGGTTTTCCCAGCTCTTGAATCCCTTGCCCAGAACTTCTGATGCATCATTGACAGACATAAAGGCTTTGGGATCCTTTGCGGCCAGAAAGTGTTTCAATGTTACCATTTGCCGGGGCTCTAGCAGAGCCAGCAACACTGTTCTCTCCTGCCCCGAGAAACCGCCCTCTCCCTGGAGCAACGTAACTCCCCTGCCAAGATCCTTCGTGATGAACTCAGAAATTTCATGGGGATAATTCGTAATGATAAACACCTGCTTGCGCCGGTCAAAAGAACGGGACGTATTATCCACCACTATACCGTAAACATAAAGCGCGACTACTCCATAGATTGAAGCCTGAATGCCGACAATGAAGGCAGAAAAACCCAGTATTAACGTATTAACACAAATAGAAAACTGCCCCATTTCAATTCCGTAACGCTTACGTAACGCCATTCCCGGAATATCTATGCCGCCGGTAGATCCACCTGCTCTGAAGATAATACCCGTTCCGAGTCCCTTGATAACACCTGCAAGAACCGCCGCCATAAACTTATCCTCCAAGTTTAGCTGAGGTATAAACTCAAAGACCTTAACTAAAAAAGCAATAAGGGAAACAGAGTAGCCTGTCCAGATGACAAAACGAGGTGATAGTTCCCGCCATGCCCAGGCCATCAGGGCGCCGTTAGCTGTGAGAAGCACCCATGCCGGAGAAATTCCCCATATGTAGTTGGAAAGAACAGAAAGTCCCGCTACGCCGAGGTCGGGGAAACGATTTGGCATTACAAAAACCACCATGGCAAAAGCTATAAGCACATCTCCCGCCGTAACGGCAAGAAAGGTTCGCCACTCTTTTCGAATACCGAAAACTAAACGAAAAAAAGATTCTTTTAGAAATCCTTGAAAAAAGCCTTTCAATCACCATATCCTCCTTACTCTTTCATTTATTCTAGAAATGAGCAATCACTGTAACGCAGTGTCTTTGCAAAAGCAATAGACTTCCATATTTGATATAATAATAGGGTTGCAACAACAGAATAGAAAGGATGTGAGGCCGTGTTCATACCCCTGGAAGGTCAGGGAATAATTTCCGCAGAAAGAATCGTCGCCATTGTTCGCCACGGGGACGAAACGGCCATTTACATGAAAGACGGATCTGTAACCGCCACCGGCTTTAAACCAGAAACCCTGTCTAGACGATACCGTTCTTTCGTAAAAGAATCAAGGCGCAAAGCTTCTGAATTTAAGCAAAAGCTCCAAGGAGGAGGTCCCATATATGACAACATCGGCTAAACAGTACACGGCTAAAGATATTCAGGTGCTCGAAGGCTTGCAAGCGGTTCGGAAACGCCCTGGAATGTACATTGGAGACACAGGGCCCAGAGGCCTTCATCATCTCGTGTACGAAGTCGTCGACAACTCGATTGACGAAGCCATTGCCGGCTATTGCGATAAAATCTCTGTCGTAATCTATGAGGATGAAAGTGTTTCAGTAGCGGATAACGGGCGAGGCATCCCCACCGAACCCCATCCTTCAAGCGGCCGTCCTGCCTCTGAAGTGGTACTTACTATTCTTCATGCTGGGGGCAAATTCGACAATCAGGCCTACAAAGTGTCTGGCGGCCTGCATGGAGTGGGAGTTTCTGTGGTCAATGCCCTCTCAGAATGGCTCGAAATCACTATTCAAAGGAATGGTCTGTCCCGTACTCAGCGTTTTGAGCGGGGAGTACCCGTTACAGACCTTTCTGAGGGTGAACCTTCAACCAAGACAGGAACATATGTGAGGTTTCATCCAGATACAACAATCTTCGAAGAAGTAAGGTTTTCAGCAGATATTTTATCGGGCCGTCTGAGGGAAATGGCTTTTTTAAACCCAGGTCTTGCCATAACTCTGGAAGACCACCGCTCTGGCAAATGTGTAGAATTCCACTACGAAGGCGGTATTAAAACCTTTATAGAATACCTGAACAAGGGGAAGACCCCTCTCTTTCCAGAACCAATCGTAATTGCCGGTGAAAAAGACGGCGCTTCTGTCGAAATAGGGATTCAATACAATGACGGCTACCTGGAGCGCATATTTGCTTTCGCCAACATGATCCATACTATTGAGGGCGGAACCCACGTCGCAGGCTTTAGAACTGCTTTGACCCGCGCTGTCAACGAAGTTGCCCGTCGGGCCAAGATCCTTCGGGAAAAAGACGAGAATCTTTCTGGCGAAGACCTTAAGGAAGGGTTGACCTGCGTTCTCTCTATTAAGTTGTCCAATCCCCAATTTGAGGGACAGACCAAAACGAAGCTGGGGAACAGCGAGATTAAGGGCATCACGGACTCTGTCGTTTACGAGGGCCTCCTCGCTTATCTGGATGAACATCAGGAAGTTCTGAAGCCGGTGGTGGAAAAGGCCATTCGAGCCCGACAGGCAAGGGATGCCGCAAAGAAAGCAAGAGAGCTGGTGCGAAAGACAGCCATGACCGGAATGAACCTTCCAGGCAAACTTGCTGACTGCTCAAGCAGAGATCCTCACGTCTGCGAAGTGTACATCGTTGAGGGAGATTCTGCTGGAGGCAGTGCCAAACAGGGACGGGACAGAGGTTTTCAGGCCATCCTTCCTTTACGGGGAAAGATACTGAACGTAGAGAAAGCCCGTTTTGATAAAGTGCTGAGCAATAACGAGATCAGAACTATCATTCAGGCTCTGGGATGTGGAATAGGAGAAGATTTTGACCACAGCAAGCTACGCTACAACAAAATAATCATCATGACAGACGCTGACGTTGACGGAGCCCACATCAGCACGCTTTTGCTCACCTTCTTCTACCGTTACATGCAAGACCTTATTGATAAAGGGCATCTCTATCTTGCCCAGCCTCCCCTGTATCGCGTACAGCGAGGGAAGAATGTCACCTACTGTTATAGCGAGAAGGAACTGCGGGACATTGTCGATTCCACTCCTGACTCAAGAAGAGCCTCAGTGCAGAGATATAAGGGTTTAGGCGAAATGAACCCCGACCAGCTCTGGGAAACGACCATGGATCCCCAGAACAGGGTCCTCAAGCGGATAGAAGTTGAGGATGCAATGCTGGCGGATGAATACTTCAGTATTCTCATGGGCGACAAGGTTGAGCCCCGCCGCGATTTTATTGCTGCCCATGCTCACGAGGTAAGGAACCTCGACATCTAATATTATGAAATGATTATGGTCAACAAAGGGGCGCTCTGAACAGAGCGCCCCTTTGTTTTTATTTATTCAGCAGCGCCTCAATGGATTGTTTCTTCCAGAAACCTCATGAAATTACCACCTATGATCTTTACAACCTCTTCTTCACTGTATCCGCGGGCCAGCAGCTCCGCCGTAAATTCTACACATTGGCCATATCCTTTGATGCAATCATAGTTAAGGTGGGGGCCAGGTTTTGAGAAATCCCTCATCTCATCGCAAAAGTCAAAGCCAAGCCCTATATGTTCTATCCCTACAAGGTTTCGAATATGGTCAACATGGTCAGCGAGATCTTTTTCATTGAGAAGTTTTTTTTCGGGGTCTCCAACAAAGGAACTGCACACATTCATCCCCAGAACGCCTCCGCGGGAAGCAAGCCTTTGTATAAAGGCATCAGGAAGATTGCGCATGGTGAAAGTGAGATTTCGGCAATTTGAGTGGGAAGCCATGACTGGCCCCTCGTAAAAGGCAAAAAGATCTTCCACTCCCTCATCGTTGAGGTGGCTGATATCAATGTACATTCCCAAGTCTACGGCCTTACTCACTACTTTGAGCCCAAAATCTGTCAGGCCGCCTTTTCTGCCTTCCTGGACGGGGCTGAAAAAACATCCGTCAGCAGCATAATTTCTGCGGCTCCACGTAAGGCCTGCCCCACGAACCCCCAATTCATAAAAGATTCGCAACAGGGAGAGGTCGTTCCCTATAGGTTCAAGACCCTCAAAAGAAAGAAGAATGGCAAGCTCACCCTTTTTATGAGCCTCTTTGATCTCCTTTGTATTGCGGCAAATAGAGAAAAGCCCAGGACTCTCCTCGATTTCTGAATAAAGGGCGCTTACAAGATCAAGGGCCCGGCGAAGGCCCATCTCTGGCAGAAACTCATCTGGGATAAAAAGGGATGAAATAACAAGCCCCACACCACCCGCCCGCAATGAGGGGAGATAGTCTTTTTCTATCACGTGGGTTTTTCCTTCCTGTCGTTTTGCCAAAACAAGGGGAAGCAAATCGAAGTGGGCATCCACAACAAAATTATGCTTATGGAGTTTTTCTGCCTGCTTTAAACAAAAAGTCATATCTTTTTTTGGGCAATCGTTCATAAATAATGCCTCCGTTTTATAGGTACATGACTAGGGATGCGAAGTGTTTTTCCCTTAAATTATAGCCCCTCTCGCAAACATTGTTGTATAGTATGTTTATATTATGTTCATTATGGAGGTGCGTCATGCAATTAATCAATGACCCATCACTCTTCAAAGGTCAGCCCCATGTTCGAGGTTTTATGCTTTTTGAAGACACGGATCTCCCTGAAGAGATAACATCATACAGTCATTTAGCCTCTCAGTGGCGCAAAAAAGGTTTTCTTCAGTTCGTCCCAAAGGTAAAAGAACCTGAACAGTGGATTGCCGTTATCGGGTTAGGAAAAAGACCTGATAAGAAATCGGCACAAAACTCCCTCTGCCGGAACATGACCGCTGAATTCGTAAGAAAAGGAACGGCTATGCAGCTCTCATCTTTCATTCTCGACTTGCCGGAAAAGCCGGATGCCTGGGTAAGCAGAGCCATAGCAGAAGGAGCAGTTCTTGGAAATTACCGCTTTACCAAATATCGCACCACCGATCCTTCCCCGGCTGCTCAATGTGAACGTTTTTGCCTTTGCAATGGCGACGCCAGGGCCATGGACCACGGAAGACTTGCGGCAGAAGCTCAGGTTTACGCCCGCAATCTGGCAAATGAGCCTGGGAACGTTATTTCCCCCCTTACTATGGCTTCCTTTGCTAAAGAGATAGCGACACGTCACGGCATGGAGATTACCGTATTTGATGAGCATGAGATTCAGGAAAAAGGTCTTCACGCTCTTTGGCATGTTGGAAAAGGGTCTAAGACTCCCCCGCGACTTGTTCATATGGAGTACAGGCCAAAAGAAAGACCCCTGGGGAAAATTGCCCTTGTGGGGAAATGTGTCACCTTTGATAGCGGGGGACTTTCTCTTAAAACAAGTGAAGGCATTATGACCATGAAGGGCGATAAGTCCGGCGCCTGCAACCTATTAGGCATAATGAACATTCTGCCTGAACTGAACTGCCCTTACGAAGTACACGGACTTTTTGGCGCAGTAGAGAACATGCCCGACGGAAATGCCTATAGGCCTGACGATATTATTAAAGCAATGAATGGCAAAACTATCGAAATAAAGAACACCGATGCTGAGGGGCGTGTTACCCTTGCCGACATGCTGGCCTACACTTCCACTCTCAAACCCGATGGAATAATAGACATGGCAACTCTCACAGGAGCAGCCACTGTAGCCTTAGGCAACTATACTGCCGCCCTGATTTCCGACTGGGATGATTTGAGCGCGGATATTTTAGAAGCCGCAGAAAAGGCCGGAGAAAGATTTCACCGCTTCACTATGGATGATGAAAAACTTAGGGAGCAAATAAACACACCCAATGCCGATGTGGCAAACACTGGCGGCCGAGGCGGCGGAGCCATAACTGCCGGAATGTTCTTAAGAGAATTCGTTGATCCCCAAATCCCCTGGGTCCATATGGATATCGCCTCTGTAGATTACTACGACAAGGATTTTGATTGCTATGCCTTTGGCGCTTCAGCCTTCTCTCTCAGAACATGTCTTGAATATCTTATGAAACCTGTCTTTAAATAAAAAAAGACGTGTATTCTTTCAGGGAATGACGCATGTTCCCGTCTCGCCCTCTCGTGGGCTCTGAGCAGATCATGGAGTTGAGAACCGCTTCTTCCGCGGCTTCCACCACAGCCCTGAAGACCATGTCCATATTATTTTCGTTGAACATCTCAAGAGCGCAGACCGGGGCCGTTTCATAGTGAAAAAATCGATTGGCGGTAGAAAAAGCTAAAGCTATTTCCCCGCTTCCATTTCCTATATAGGTTCCCGTTCGTGTAATCCCGACGGAAGAACGGCGGCACAGTCGTTTCAGCTGCCGTTCTGTCATGGGGATATCTGTGGCAATAACAACAATGACAGAGCCCCGATCTTCCTGGGGCGGTTCAATAGAGGCTATCTTCTGCCCTACTTTACGGCCATCCACCAGCAAATCTCCCATTTCTCCAAAGTTGGAAAGAACAAGAACGCCAAGGGTAAAAGCCGCCCTCTCAACCTGGATGATTCTGGAAGCAGTACCTATGCCCCCTTTCAATTGATAACAGGACATGCCGCATCCAGCCCCCGCAGCCCCTTCTTCAAACTCCTTGTTTGCGTTGGCTATAGCTGTCAGTACATGTTCTTTTCGTACGTGAAGTCCCTGGATGTCGTTAAGAAAACCATCGTTACACTCACAGACCACAGGATTCACCGTGCCGGTTTCCCGGCCGATATCACGGTTATCTTTTAGCATATAACGAACGAGAGCTTCAGAGACGGTGCCGGTATTTAATGTATTGGTGAGGAGAATTGGCGTTTCGATAGTGCCCATTTCCTCTATTTGAATGAGTCCCACTGACTTCCCAAAACCATTGATAATGTGACACGCAGCAAAAAGCTTTTCTCTAAATAAATTCCCTTCATGGGGTATCACCGCTGTAACCCCTGTATTTATGCCTTCTCCCCTAAGGGTGCAGTGCCCTACCTTTACTCCCGATACGTCTGTAATGGAATTGAGGGCTCCCCGTTTCATATGACCTACATGAATGCCATAATCGGCGATACGCTTCTGACCGAGCATCTCTTTCCTCCCCTTTCCAGGCAAAATGGCGAATGTAGTACTCGCACCAGATGGGTACCACGTTTATAATCATTAACAGATATTATAATATATTGTTATAGAGGTGATCTCTTTGAAAATCTATATCAGCGTAGATATGGAAGGCGCCACTGGAATAGTAAGCTCTCTTCATGTAGTGGATAGTGCCCCGGTGGAATATGCTTTTGGGTGCAAAATGCAGCTCCATGACCTGCGAGCGGTAATAGATGGAGCCCTGGAGGCAGGAGCTACAGAAATCATTGTAAACGATTCTCATGAGCGTATGATCAATGTGGACGTTTCTTCACTCCCAGAAAAAGTCCGCCTTGTTTCAGGAAGCCCTAAAGCCCTCGGCATGATTGAGGGAACTGAGGGCTGCGATGGCATCTTCTTTGTAGGGTATCATGCCATGGCTGGAACGTCCGGCGCTATTCTAGACCACACCCTTTCAGTCAACACAGTCTTCAATGTCAAGCTCAACGGCACACCTGTGGGAGAAACAGGGCTCAACGCCGCTGTCTGCGCGGAAAAGAACATTCCTATAGCCCTCGTTACGGGGGATAAAGCCGTTTGTAGGGAAGCTCAGAAGCTTCTTGGTGAAGATATTACAATCTGTACTGTAAAGGAAGGGCGATCGAATAGCTGCGGCATTCTCTTGCCCCCCTGCGAAACATATCCTCTTTTAAAAAATGCGGCTAAAGAAGCCGTATCGTCCATTCGTGCCCGCAAGGCCCCTGTTCTGAAGATCTCTTTGCCCTACTCCCTCGAACTTACATTTAAACATACTCGCCAATGTGACGAAGTATCCTATATTCCGGGAGTCAATCGCATTGATGGACGAACTGTGATGATGAAAGGTGAATCCATGGAAGAAATGAGGCGATGGATAAGTGCGGCAACATCCCTGGCAGAGTCTGTCAGACTTTAACCTTACTTTTTTCGTTTCAATTCAGATTGTCCGGCTTCCTATAGAACTGACACTCTGCCGCGGGCACTCATTTTTAACACTTTAGTTCTCTGGTGTGACGATGGGCTCCTTTCCTAGTCTCTGGAATAGCAGTTCATACAAATTATCAACGTCTTTTTTTCTCAGACACTGGATAAGCCTTTCGTGGCTTTCCACACTGGCTTTCATCTGCCATTCTTTATAAAGCCACCTGTGAAAAGAACATCCAATCTGGTAGGAAAGGTTTCTAAGCATCTTTTTGGTCCAGTAGCAGTCATCTTTTGCCAGTGAATGAAGATGCATATGAAAGGCCATTTCTTTTTCGGCAAATTCAAAACCTTTCTCATCACCCTGAAGAGAGCTCTCCATTATCATTCGCAATTCTTTATTCAGGGCCTCTGCCCGGTCTAGCTCTTCGTCGCTAGGCCCTCCAAGGGCAATTATAGATTCGAAAAGGCTATGTTCAAGGAGGGTGCGCAATTTGTTGATTTCGAAAAATTCCTGTTCACGAAAGTCAGCAACAAACCATCCTCTGTATTTAACAGAGACGATCAACCCTTGCTCTTCCAGCTCCTTCAAAGCTTCACGAATCGGCGCTCTGCTTATTCCCAATATTCGTGAAAGCTCTCTCTCACTTACTTGATCGCCGCAACACAAGGTCCTGTTTTTAAAGATCTTATCCCTGATATGGGAAATGACAAGGCCTTTTAGCGGTTTCCCTGCATTGGAAAGACTGTTCTTCTCTTTTACCATGATCCCTTCCTCCATTTTATTTGGCCAGAAAAGGATAGATCCGCAGTATGACAGACTTGCCCGCCTGCCCCTAGAAACCATCCCAGACAGCGGGCAAGTCCTGTCGCCTTATCAGAAATATCTTTTTAAACGCAGCCTTAAATTTCGAGAAAATAGACCTTACAGTAACATTGACTTTTTTTATTACCTGACAGTTTCAAGCACTGTTCTATATACCAGTTCAAGGCGCTCTTCCGGTGTAGAAGGATCTATAACGCAGCCTGGCCCCAAAATTACTCCTTTTCCACCGCTACGACCAGCTACTTCTCGAACTTCCGCGACCACTTCTTCATTATTTTTGCTAAGCCATTTTTCACCCCAGCTCAGTCCTCCAACAAAGACCTTGTCGCTATAACCACGAACTTCCTCCATGGAGGGACCATCGTCCCGGTCGTGCCAGCTAAGAGCCTGAACGGGATAATCCTGTACCTCCCGAATCATAGCGTTCGCACCGTGGAGATGCAAGACATTGAACCAGGTGGAATTCTTAACGCCATTCAATACCTCTAAGTCATATTTTTTTACGAAGGCATCATGGGTTTTATCATCAATAAGATTCTTTGTGGACATTTGAGTGGCGAAGAAAAGGCCGTCAGTTCCAAGAGCAACTGTAGCTTTTACAAACTCAATAGTTGTCGCCGTAATGATTTCAAGAGCTTTCCTGACCCTTTGGGGATCTTCAGCAATATGCTTTACCAAAAGCTGTGGGCTGCTCAACTTGACAGCAGTTGTCATGGGGCTGAAAACCGTCTGTAAAAAGGGAAGTTTTTCGTCCATCATTTCGAAAAGGATGCGCTGGGCTTCCAGAACTATGGCATATTCACCGGCAGTTCCTGAAACATAACGAATGTTGTCCCAATCAGAAACCTTTTCGATCACGGGCTTTTGCGCCACAGGGGCGTCTACAAAACCGGGAAAAACATTAAGATCCATCCCGTAGTCAATAGTGGAGTACATTCCAAAAGGCATGAACTTAATGAAATCCAAATCATACTTCTTCTGATAGGCAAGGCTGAGCTCAGCCAGACGTCGAGGATGGCGATCCCTGTTGGGAAAATGCATCCACATACTATAAGGAAGTCTATCTGTTTCCTTGAAAGCAAGCGTACTTTCAATGCGCTGCCTGTGTGTCATTGGCATTCTATAAAACCTCCTGCATTAAATTAAAATTTAGAATCTGCAAATAAAGAATTTTCACCTTACTGGTTCATATCAAGCACAAACTGTACAAAAAGAGCAGCCCCGTAAGGAAGAGCTTCTTCCGGAAAGACAAAATTGCCGTTATGGTAAACAGGATCAGGCTCATTCGGTTTCCTTATTCCCAGGCGGGCGAAAACCCCCTCTGGAACGATTTCGAGATATCTGGAAAAATCCTCAGAACCCATGGCAGGAATATCAATGTGTTTCACCCTATCTGATCCCACCACTTTTTCCGCGCTTCCACGAACTATCTCTGTAACCCTGGGGGAGTTTGCCAATGGCGGAACACCATAATGGTAATCAAGCTCTGCCTTACATTTGTAAGTAGAAGCTATATTTTGAACGACGTCTAAAATACGCTTTTCTATGGAGTTTCTCGTCTCTGCGCTCTGACAGCGGACAGACCCGGAAAATTCTACTGCTTCGGGGATAATGTTCTTTGCCGTTCCTCCATGGATCTCACACACAGAGATCACCACGCTGTCTATGGCATCTATCTGCCGGGTAATGATGCTCTGGATTGCCATCACAGAATTCGAAGCTGCCAGAATAGGATCGCAGCCAATTCGGTGAGGATAGGCACCATGAGCGCTTTTCCCAGTTATCCTAACAGTGAAGAAATCAGAAGAGGCCATGGCAGGCCCTCCTCTAAGGGCTATTTCTCCCACATCATAGGATGGGTGCCCATGGAGGCCCAGAATATGGTCCACCTTGGGATTCTCCAGAACGCCCTGCTCGATCATATACTTCGCTCCACCAAGATTTTCTTCTGCTGGCTGAAAGAGAAGCTTCACCGTTCCTGAAAAATGTCCTTTCAGGGATACCAGCACTTTGGCAGCTCCCAGCAGCATTGCCGTATGGCAATCATGACCGCAGGCATGCATAACGCCCGGAACAACAGATTTATCTGGCACATCAGCTGTTTCCTGAATTGGAAGGGCATCCATGTCGGCGCGAAGAGCTGTAACGATCTCTCCACCAGACTTTTCTCCCTTTATGATCCCAAGCACTCCCACATTTTTTTCAAGGGGGATCATCTCTATTCCCATGGTCGACAGCTCAGATTTTACAAATGCCGTAGTTTCATATTCCTCCATCCCCAGCTCGGGATGTTTATGGATTTTGCGTTTTACATCGACTATATACTCTTTTATATCGAGAGTTTTTTGAAGTATTTCTGAAATCAACACTACCCCGCCTTTCTAAAAATACTGTGTTTCCTCATATGGCAAGGTTCTCTTTGCGCTGCCTAATTACAAAACCTGAAGATGTTTTGGATAATGGTTTATGATTTCACGGCCTGACTCTGTCAGCATGACCAGGTCTTCAATACGAACCCCGAACTTGCCTTTAAGATAGATACCGGGCTCAATGCTGAAGCAATTTCCTTCTACCAGGGGAACATGGTTGCCCTGGGAAATATAGGGAGCTTCATGTCCGTCCATGCCTATACCATGTCCCAATCGATGGTTAAAAGAATCCCCATAGCCGTATTCTGTTATGATGTCCCGGGCGGTCTTGTCTATTTCGCTTGGAATCGCGCCGACAGCCACCTTTTCCTCTGCCGCCAGCTGAGCCTCAAGAACTATTTCATATACTTTCCGCTGCTCTTCTGTGGGGGCTCCTACAAAAAAAGTCCTCGTCATATCATGGCTGTAGCCATCATACCATCCGCCACAATCCACCAGCACAATGTCATTCTCCTCAATGGCACGGTTATTGTCCCTTCCATAATGAGGCTTTGAGCTGTTGACTCCCGTAGCAACACCAGGGACTCGCGGGTTTCCGCCATGAGATTCGTGGAAGTTCATAATAAATTTTATGATTTCGTCTTCATAGAGACCCGGACGAAGATAAACCGCAAGGGATTCCATCATCTTATCGTTCATAGCTGACGCTCTTCTCATGAGCTCTAACTCTTCTTTGCTTTTTATGGAACGCATGGGAAAAAGAAGGGAAAAACCATTGACACACTGTACATTAAGTCCCTCTACTGCTTCAATCATGTCACCGGCTTCAATGCCCCTCGTAAATGCGATTCTCAGATGTCCGTCCAGCCCTACAAGCTGAAGCCCCCGTCTGAAAGCACCCTGAAACCAGTCAACGTCATTCCACTCCAATATGTGCATTTCTTCCCTGACACTCTCTACATCATCCCTATGAAGAGACGGGCAGAGGAAGAAACTTTCTCCTTCTTTGGAAATTAATGCGCCTTTCAAGCGGGAATCAGACCGAAAATCAAGGCCGGTTATATACTTCAGGTCGGAAGATGGGGCAAGAAAAACTGCATCAAGTTTTTGCTCATTCAGTATTTCAACCAATTTTTGAAAACGCTCTTTATGTAGCATAGATTCCTCCCCCTTATCCAAAATTTCGGCGCTAGCGAAGTTCTGGAATGAATTATGTATTAGCGGCATGGGTATTGGGCAGCCTGCGTTATAACCACAGCAGCCCCGTTCCCTTGTAGGCGGCCCCGTCCTTGAGAATATCTCTTCTCTGGGACGGGGCCAGTAAAAACCTGTGAGTTCGCTTAGTCTTTCAAAGAAAGGTTGCCCAAATAGTTGATCTGGCCATCGGCGAGATCTTCAACTCCAACAAGGTCTCTTCTTACACCGTAAAGCTCGCTTGGTACGGCAAGGGGGACGATTGGATGAAGCTCGTTCAATCCATCCCATACATTCTGAAGAAGTACAATTCGATCAGCTTCATCAACGGTTGTGTTGACCTTTTCAAGAAGAGCGTTCATATCTGGATCATTCAGACGGGCCCAGTTTGCAGAACCGATGCTGCCGGCATGGAAAAGAGTCAGCCAGTAATCTCCGGCGTTACGGCTCGTCTGCATTCCCCACTGGCTTACGTACAGGGCATGCTCGTTACCGTTCATTTTCGTATTGAATGCCCCTGCTTCGAAGATCTGAATGTTCGTTTTGATTCCCACCTGGGCAAGCATAGACTGAATGACTGTGGCTCCATTTACTCTGTCCTGGAAGTTGCTTGTCCAGAAATCAAGGGTCAGTCCGTCAGGATATCCAGCCTCAGCAAGAAGGGCCTTGGCCTTGGCGGGATCAAAGGGATAAGGCGCAGCGTTCGCAGGGGTGAAGGTGCTTGCGGGCACCAGCGGACCATCAGGCTGTACCGCGTTGTTCTGGTATACAACTGCGCAATAGGCTTCTTTATTAATGGCATACTCTATGGCAAGACGCACCCTTGGATCATCAAGAGGCTTCTTATCTGTGTTCATGCCAAGATATTGAAGTCGAAGGCCCGGGGACGCAACAACCCTAACTTTTTCAGATTCGTTCAGACGCTGATACTCACTTGGAGGAACAGCATAGATCATGTCAACTTTGCCGGTTTCAAGGGCGATCACTCTGCTGCTGTCATCTGGCAGGACAAGAATGTTAAAGTTTTTGAAGCCGGGCTTCTTTCCGTGGTAGTCTTCAAAGGCAGTGAGTTCAATGCGCTCACCCTTGACCCAGCTCTTGAATTTGAAGGGGCCGGTCCCCACAGGGTTTCTGAAGTAGTCGGCACCGCCCTCTTCAACGGCCTTCTTATTGAAGATACTCGCATAGGGGTGTTTCATCGACTCAAGCCATCCGCCTACGGGACCAACGGTCCTCACGATGACAGTGTGCTTATCAATGATCTCGAAGCCTTCTGTGTCAATCTTTTTGCCTTTGGACCCAGCGTGCACAGAATCAGGGGAAGCGGCACGAGTCAAAGAGAAAACGACGTCCTCGGCTGTGAACTCTTCACCATTATGGAACTTCACACCTTTTTTAAGATAGAATTTGTACGTGTGGTCGTCCAGGACTTCCCAGCGTTCGGCAAGAACGGGCACAAGCTGCTTTGTTTTTCCATCCACTGTTACCAAAGGCTCATTGATATGCTTGGCAACGGCAAAGGACATGGTGTCCGTCGCCTGATGGGGATCAAGGCTCTTGGCATCCCCGGGAAGGCCGAGTGTGAATGTTTCCATCACTGCGGCGAAACCAGTTGTTGCGATTAACGTTAATACCGCTACTGCTAACAATAACCGTAAACAAAATTTTCCTTTCACTTTCCGTCACTCCTTATACGAAAATATGTGTGATGCCTTTAAATAAAAGAATTACCACATTGAACACTCCCCAGCCTTCTTTTTACTGGGAGATATCAATCAAACTTGTCAGCGCCTTCGTCATCAATGGACGCGGAAGAATTGCCTCCTCCGCGGAAACGATCAAATAGCCTCGCGCGCCCAAAGGCGAGAGCCTGTTCAAAGGTGTTCTGGTCGGGGCAATAGATCCGCATAAGGGTTTTTTTCGTCCCCTTAAGGAATATCACTTGAAGACCAGCCACCGGTTCGAGAGCATGTATGCGCCCCCAGGGAACCATTCTTGTTACACTTTTTGCGGCATTCAGAACTGGCTCAATAGGAAAAGGACGCCAATGCATGCTTTCTCTAAACGAACCCGGGCCCTTTCTTATGCTTTCGCAAAAAACACCCTCGCTATCAAAGCGAAACAAGGCTACATAACGATTTTGAAAGATCAGAAAACTGATAACCAGAAATGCCCCAATTATAAAAAGGGCAAGAAAACTGGCGAAGCCGACTGCAGCACTGATCTGGATTCGATTCAACGTTTTGCCAAACAACAGTTGCAAAAAGATCAAAAATACAAATGATCCTGCCCATAGGATTGCCAAAACCATCCCCAGATCCATCAGGATAAGGGGATTTGTTCCAATGGGAACCCCTGCAAACCATCTGAGCGTTTCGCTGCTTTCAGCAGAACCCTGTTGCTGTGGCTTCCTTGTCATTGTCAACTGTTATTTTTTAAATTTCTGGCAAAATGACAGGAAACGAAATGACCGGGATCAATTTCTGTAAGTTTCGGGGTCTCGTTCATACAAATCTCCTGTCGATATGCGCACCGGGGCGCAAACCTGCACCCTGGCAACGGATTGATGGGACTGGGAACGTCTCCCTCAAGGAGGATCCTGTCCTTTTTCCCATCCAGGTCAATAACGGGAACCGCCGAAAGCAGCGCCTGGGTATAAGGGTGAAGGGGATCCTTGAAAAGGATAGTATTGCCCGCCTTCTCCACCACCTGCCCCAAATACATGACTGCCACTTCATCTGAGACATATCGCACCACGCTGAGGTTATGGGAAATAAAGAGGTAAGTATAACCTCGCTCCTTTTTAAGGTCTCCCAGCAAATTCAGTATTTGAGCCTGGATACAGACATCAAGGGCCGATACCGGCTCGTCAAGAACGATAAACTCCGGGTCAAGGGCAAGGGCACGAGCTACACCGATACGCTGACGACGCCCCCCGTCAAGTTCGTGAGGAAACGATGTTGTGAGACGTTCGGCCAAACCGACAGTATCCATAAGCTCCTTCACCTTATTGTCAACTTCTTTTCGGCTGCCGCATGCCTTATTGATCAGCAAGGGTTCCGCAATAAGCTGTGAAACCGACATCCTGGGATTCAGTGAAGAAAAAGGATCCTGAAATACTATCTGGGCCTGCTTGTGAAACTCTCTTTTTTGAGCATTATTGAATTTCAGAGCGTCCTGCCCCTTGAAGAGAACTTCGCCGCCAGTGGCTTCGATTAGACCGATAACAACCCGCCCAAGAGTAGACTTTCCACACCCTGACTCACCCACCAAACCAAGGGTCTGGCCTTTAGTTATGGTAAGGGTTATATCGTCAACGGCATGTAAAAGTCCTTTGCTAACATTGAAATATTTTTTCAAATTCCTTATGTCAAGAAGAGTTTCGGACGTCTGTATTTGCTTTGTCATTGCCTTGTCCCCCCATTCATCCCCAAGGGGAAGAAACAATCCACAAAATGATTTGGCTCATACTCTTTCATCCCGCACGCCTTTTCATGGCAAATATCCTGGGCATAGGGGCAACGGGGAGAAAACCGGCATCCTTTGGGCAAATCCGTAGGATCCGGCATGAGCCCAGATATAACGGCGAGCTTTCCACCTGGCTCGCTATCTAGTTTGGGTACGGCATTAAAAAGTCCTTGCGTATATGGATGCATGGGCTTGCTATAAAGCTGTCGAATATCAGAGTATTCCACCAGACGCCCCGCATACATAATGGCCACCTCGTCGCAGATTTCCGCCACGATGCCAAGGTCATGAGTAATGAGCAGCAAAGAAGTATTGACGATTTTCTGAAGATTCTTTATCAGATCAAGAACCTGGGCCTGAATAGTCACATCCAGAGCTGTCGTAGGCTCATCGGCGATCAGAAGGGTTGGTTCACAGGCAAGGGCGATGGCGATCCCCACCCGCTGGCGCATGCCTCCGGAAAACTGATGAGGGTATTCCTTTCCCCTCTCCGGGCGAATTCCCACAAGAGCCAACATCTCATGAGCCCGTTTCCGCACCGCTTCTCCCTTAAAGTCAGAGTGAAGTGAGATCATTTCCATAATCTGCTCTTCCACTGTCATAATAGGATTGAGAGAAGTCATGGGATCCTGAAAAATCATGGCAATCTTGCTTCCCCGAATATCCCTTTTCTCAGCCTCTGTCATCTTCATGACGTCTTGCCCATCAAAAAATATCTCGCCATTGGTAATCTCTCCCGGAGGGGACTGAATCAGCTGGAGTACGGCAAGGGCTGTTGTTGTTTTACCTGCTCCAGTTTCACCCACAAACCCAAGGGCCTTTCCTCTACGAAGAGAAAGATTTAAATTGTTCACTGCATGCACTATTCCGGAGTCTGTGTTAAAACGTACGGAAAGATTGCGAATATCCAGTAAAGGAATGTTGTTCTTATCGCCCATTCTTATCCTCCTTACCGTTTCTGTTTAGGATCAAGAGCATCGCGCAGCCCATCGCCTATGCAGTTCAAAGCAACAATAGTGATCATTATCGCCAAACCGGGGAAGATGCTTAGATAGGCGCTGTTCCTCAAATACGGACGAGCTGTCGAAAGCATTCCGCCCCATTCAGGGTATGGAGGCTGAATCCCCAGACCAAGGAAACTTAGAGTTGCCGCGAAAAGTATGGCATTTGCAACGCTAAGGGTCGATTGAACAATAAGGGGAGCCATGCAGTTTGGCAAAATATACATCATAATAATGCGGAAGTGGCTAGCCCCCATGGCTCTTGCGGCTTCAATATATTCCATGCCCTTTATTGAAAGCACCGACGCTCTCATGAGACGGGCAAACCTTGGTATAGACGTAATTCCCACAGCTACCATAAGGTTGAACAGGCCTGGCCCAAGGGCTGATGAGATTACAATCGCCAATAGTATGGTGGGAATAGCAAGCTGAACGTCCATTATGCGCATTAAGATGTTGTCTATTCTCCCTCCAAAATAACCAGCTATAGCTCCTATGGCGCCGCCTGCAATTAAAGAGATGGAAACCGCTATCAGGCCAACCTGCAGCGAAATTCTGGAACCATATATCAACCGGCTAAAAACATCCCGGCCAAACTCATCTGTTCCAAGAAAATGTTCCGCGGAGGGAGGCTTGCGGATCATCATGTAATCCTGATCAGCATATCCGTAAGGTGCAATTTGTTCTGCGAATATGGCCATGAATATAAGCACCAAAAGAACAGCAAGCCCAATCATCGCAAGATAATTTCTGCGCAACCGGATAAAAGTATATCTCCACATTGTGTTGTTTTTCATAGAGTTGCTTTTTGATGACGACATTGCAATTCTCCCCTCTATCTCACATGGATCCGAGGATCAACAAAAGCGTAAAGAATGTCCACAGCAAGATTGATCAGGCAGAAGGCAACGGAAATAAATAGCACCCCGCCCTGAATAATAGGGTAATCTCGCATGTTGATGGCCTCCAGCATGAGCCTTCCTACGCCAGAGATGGAAAAAATCGCTTCTGTAATAATCGATCCGCCTAGAAGCATGCCGAATTGCATACTGATGATGGTGAGGATCGGGATCATGGCATTGGGCAAAGCATGGCGGAAAATTACCACGCTCTGTTTCTGCCCCTTTGCTTGAGCTGTACGAATGTAATCAGAGTGTATGACTTCCAGCATGCTGGAACGGGTTATTCTGGCGATAATCGCAACAGCCGAACCAGAAAGGGTAATAATTGGAAGAACCATTTCGCTAACAGTGCTGAACCCCATGGAAGGAAGCCATCCGAGGTGCACTGAAAAGGCCAGAATGAAAAGAAGCCCTGTCCAAAAAGTAGGCATTGAAACCCCTAAAAGGGTCAACAGCGTTGTAAGACTATCGAGAAGGGAATACTGGCGTATAGCACAGATCACTCCCAAGGGAATCCCCACCAGGGTGCTGAAGGCAACTGCCCAGAAGGCTAGTTTCATTGTTACAGGAATACGCGAAGCCAGCTCAGAAGAAACTGAGCTTTTCATAACATAGGAATAGCCAAGGTCAGCATGGAACACGGCATTATAAATATAACGACCTAACTGGACCACGTAGGGCGCGTCCAGCCCATGCTCTGCATTGAAGGCCGCGATGGTCTCTGCGGTTACCTCCTGGCCAAGAGCAATCCTGGCCGGATCACCCGGGGTAAAGTAAAGGATAGTAAAGAGAATAACCATAACGCTTAAAATAACTGGAACAAGCAATAAAATCCTTCGAATCACATACTTAAGCAAAGGCGCTCCCCTCCTTACAAAATATAATTTTCGTCTAGGAAGAAATTACATTTTTTCTCTATAACTTTATCTGCTGGCGAAGCAGTCTTATAAGCCCTTCGCGAGAGCGTTTTGTGAAAAACAACACGATTATATGAAAACCTTCCTATTCGTAAAGGAGATATCTCCTTGGGCGAAACGGGTTTTATAAAACGATAGGCAAACTACATAAGGAAGGCTAAAAAGAATTCAACTAGAACCCCTTTACATGGGGCAGGGAACCAACGAAACAAACTACATGATGTTCGGCTACTAATTTTTCAAAGTTCACCTGCGACAGAAGCAATCTTCGAATCTTTTTGATAGAACTGGTCGCAATCTGCCTTTAACACACCGTGGTTTTCTAATATCCAGCATATAAAAAAGGTAATCTTCTGATGGTCGACCGGTCGACCATCAGAAGATTACCACCAAATTTTACGCTAGTCAATCTACATTTCTTTTTTTGATGAGCCCCTGTAGGTTAGAATGCCATGGGGCTACGCCTTATCCGGAGCATTTTCCCATAACCACTTATTAACATCTTCTCTACTCTCTATTTCACCTTTGGCAGCTGCCTGGCGCAACCCTGTTTTTAGCAACCCCACCAAAGGTCCTTCCTCAATCCCCAATACTCGTTTCAATTCTTTTCCATCTGGGAGAAAATCAATACATTTAAGCCTCAACACAACACGATTGTACGTTAACAGATTGTCTCGCCATACATCTGTAGGCTTTCCCGAAGACGATAAGAACGCATGGGAAAGGTCAAAAAGTTTTCTTACTATATCTTCTCCCAGAGAATCGTATACAGCTATTGCTCTGTCCAAGGGAAGAGGCTCAAGAAAAAGAGGGAGATTCTTAATGAGAACAACAATTTCTTCTCTGCTGGCAGAAGGCCACGACCAACTCACAAACAATTCGTTTACAAAATCATAATTCAAATGCTGAAACAATGCGGCCACCTGAACAGACTTGTCTCTCCTCTGTTCCTGGGCAGACTGGAGCGAGAGGAAGGAATGGAGAAGACAGTCCCCCTCATAAACACTACCGGCCTCCAGACGCTGCCCCCAGAGCTTTTCAAGAAAGGGGAAGAAAACAGCCATTAAGCCATGGCTTCTTACAAATCGGAAAAAAAGAAAACCGTCCCCATCAAATGCCCTCGCAACTTCATGGCCTATACGCTCTTGAGATACGCCCGTAATATGAGAAGCAAAATTTTCAACGGCAAGTGAGGAATCACCATCGATCCTTAATCCATGAGTAGAAGCAAAGCGGCATAAACGAAGAGCGCGTATGGGATCATCCTTTAGGCGATGAAGGGGATTGCCGTTAAATCGGAGAATCCCTTTTCTTAAGTCTGAAAAACCATCAAAGGGATCGTAAATATGGCCCCTACTGTCAAGTGCCATGGCATTTACTGTAAAATCTCGCCGTGCCAAATCCTCCTCAACAGGCTTGTTTCTCAGAGGAAACACGTCAAAAGCCTCCCTATTGAAAGATATGACAGCCGTTCGCTTCTGGGCTTTTCCTACAATAACCGCCCCTGGGAAAACTCTCTGAATCTCCTTTTCTCCGCCAGAAACTGCTAAATCCACATCTGAAACAGACTGTCGTCCTAAAAGATAATCACGAACTGCCCCACCGACAACCCAGGCCTTAATCCCTTCTTTTTCAAAAAAACGAAGGAGTTCCAACGCATTAAATAAAGACACCTCGTTACCCCCCTCCTCCAGCGGCATCGCTAGAAAAAGAAAGACTCTCTTGCACTAAAAGAAGACAATGCTATCTTATTTGAATATTGGAAAAACAACATTAAAAATCTCCCCAAAATGGTGCCAGGTCTTGAAATTGTACACTAATGCACATTTTCAAGACCTGGCACCATAATACGAACCGATATTCCGCCTAGCGGATAACTTTCCTTGACTTCTCCCCCTTTATTCTCTTATATAACTAGTGCCGGATCTAAATTTTCAGCATAAATAATGAAGCTTAATATTAATAGAAAGAAGAGGTGTCACCCCTATGTCTTCCCTGTATAAACGTGTTGATTACCAAGCGCTGATTAACTTCTCTGCCGATGTGCTGCAGAGGATAGGATACCCGAGAAACAAAGCTGAAATTACAGCTAAAGTACTTGTAGAAGCAGACGCACGAGGAGTTGCGTCTCATGGTGTAACCCGCCTCAAGGTCTACAAAAACGAATTGGAAAGCGGCCATGTAAAGCCTCTGGCAGACCCTGAGATTGTTTTCGAAACTCCCATATCAGCCGTTATTGACGGTCACTATGGCATCGGATCCCATATTTCTCAATTTGCCATGGAAATTTGTCTTGAAAAAACCCGTAAAAATGGTACTTGTTATGTTTCTGTTCGTAACTCTAATCATTTTGGCATGGCAGGCCTTTGGGCCGAAATGGCTTCCAGGGAAGGGTTCATTGGAAGTGCTTATACCAATACCATCCGATGCGCAGTGCCAGCCCTGGGCCGTCAGCGAATGCTTGGAACCAACCCCATAGCAGTTTCTATACCCACAGATGAAGAAGAACCTTTCCTTCTTGATATGGCAACAACAACAGCAGCTCGTGGAAAACTGGGCGTCTATAAACGTCGGGGTAAAGATCTTCCTGAAGGCTGGATAATAGATGAAGAAGGAGAACCCATCTCTGATGCACAAGCCGCAACAAACCTTCTGGCCGATCCTACACGGGAACTTGGAGGTCAAGTATTTCTTGGCGGTTCTGGCGAAGAAATGGGAGGACATAAAGGGTACGGGATGGGGCTTTTGGTAGAACTTTTATGTGCTCCCCTTTCCATGGGCAGCTGGACCCGTGACGTTTTTCAGACTCCTGACGCTAATGTATGCCACTTCTTCTCCGCATTCCGTCTCGATCTGTTTGGAGATCCAGCACCCATAAGAACCTATGTGGGAAATATTCTTCGCGCCCTTCGAAACAGTGCTCCTCTTCATGGGGAATCTCAGGTATATACCCACGGCCAAAAAGAAGCTGCCCGCCGAAAAATCGCTCTAGAAAAAGGAGTGGAGATAGACGAGGCCACATGGTCTATGCTCAACGGCCTCGCTAGAGACTTCAATTTCGCTTCTTTAGAAGAACGGTGAGGGCATGAACATTTCAGTTTCCTTCACTTATCCTGATTTTGAGGGTATTTCTATCCCTGAAGAAAATCTTGTGGCTATATTAAGTCCCGCTTGTCCTCCGAAACCCTTTGAAGACGATATGGATGCCATCAATCGAGGTTTAGATTCTCCAATAGGGGCTCCTCGGTTAGAAGAATGTGTAAGAGCTGAACAGAAGATACTGATCCTTGCAGATGACAACACACGTAACACTCCAGCACATATTATTATTCCGGAAGTCATCAAACGGCTTAAAAAAGCGGGAATCCAATCCAAGAATATTTCTATTATGGTTGCCCTTGGAACCCATCGCCCAATGACAGAAGAGGAACTGAAGAAAAAGTTCGGTTCACAGATTCTTCAGAATTTCACAATCCTGCAACATGCCTGGAACGACCCTGATCAGCTTATAGAACTTCCTCCCACAGAAAACGGGACAGAAATATGGGTGAATAAAGCCCTTCTCAAGGCAGATTTTGTTATAGGGATAGGGCACATTACCCCCCATCGGGTGGTTGGCTTTTCAGGGGGTGCAAAAATTGTCCAGCCAGGTGTGTCAGGCGGAATTACCACGGGGCAAACTCACTGGGTAAGCGCCCTTTACGACGGCGAAGATTTTATAGGAAAGATCGACACCCCTGTCCGCAGGGAAATGAACGCCGTAGGGCTGGCTGCGGGTTTGAAATATATCGTTAACGTAGTAATGGACGGAAACGAAGAGGTCTATCGCTGCGTTGCCGGTGATCCTATAGAAGCCCACAAGGAGGGGTGCTCGGCCTCGAAAGAAATTTATGGGGCTCCGCTCCCATGTTTGGGAGACATAGTTATTGCAGAGTCTTTCCCGGCTGATGCTGAACTCTGGCAAGCGGCAAAAGGCATCTATTCCGGAGATTTGGCATTAAAAAAAGACGGAATTTTAATCCTTGTTACACCTTGCCCCGATGGTGTAGCACAGGGACATCCGGAACTCACAGAAATCGGGTATCTTCCCTTCAAAGAAATTAAACAAATGGTTGATGAGAAAGAAATTGACGATCTTACGCTGGCCGCCCACATTTCCCATGTAGGACGTGTCGTTTGTGATAAGGGGAGGGGGATACTTGTTTCTCGCGGAATCGATAAGGAAACCACAGAAAAGTTGGGGCTCCTTTGGGCTTCCACCCCTCAGAAAGCATTAGAAATGGCCTTTGAGCTTAAAGGTTCTGACGCTCGGATCGTGGTGTTAAAAAATGGAGGAGACATATTGCCTCTACTCAATGATTAAGAATGAAAAACAAAAGAAAGAAGAGGATACTTATGAGTACTGTCCTTAACACTATTGGAAGATGCGGTCTCGTACCTGTTATAAAACTCGACAGGTCAGAAGATGCCCTTCCCCTGGGTGAGGCCCTCATCAAAGGAGGGCTTCCTGTAGCAGAAGTAACCTTCCGCACAGATGCCGCAGAAGAATCTATAGAACAACTTACTTCCCATCTCCCTAACCTTCTTGTTGGAGCAGGAACCATACTTACAGTTGATCAGGTCAAAAAAGCAGTAGATGCCGGGGCAAAGTTTATTGTCTCTCCTGGTTTTAATCCTACAATAGTGGACTACTGCATTGAGCATAAGATACCTATTACGCCAGGCGTCAATTCTCCATCTCAAGTTGAAATGGGGCTTGAACGGGGGCTTTCTGTGCTTAAGTTCTTTCCGGCAGAAGCATCTGGTGGAGTCTCTATGCTCAAGGCTATGGCTGGGCCATACAAAGACGTTAAATTTATTCCCACAGGAGGCATCAATGCAGAAAACCTCAACACCTATCTAACATTGCCCATGGTTCACGCCTGTGGCGGCAGCTGGATGGTAAAAAGCGATCTTGTAGCGGCTGGCGCCTTTAACCAAATTGTCACACTTGTACGGGAAGCAGTATTTACGATGCACAATTTTTCTCTGATACATATAGGCATCAATGAAAACTCTGACGAAGAAGCTTTACAGTGTGCCCAGATATTTGAAAAACTCTTTAATATGTCTGTGAAAAATGGCAACAGCTCTGTTTTTGCTGGGAAGTCTTTCGAGATCATGAAGTCCCCATATCTTGGCAGCAAGGGACACATTGCCATTAAAACAAACAGTGTGGAAAGAGCGGCAGCCTATCTGAAGACTTTTGGCGTAAAGACCCTTCCTGAAACAGAAAAGAGAAAAGACGGCAAGCTCAAGGTGGCTTATCTTGACCTTGAAATCTCTGGTTTTGCTATCCATTTGGTAGAGTAAAAGGTCTTCTTTATAACTGTTTCGCAACACTCTCTGATGACAAATAACTGACACGTTATTTGACAGGCGTATAAATTTCAGATATCATATGCAACAATTTGCGTACCACAATTAAGGAAGGGAGGAGCCACCATGCAAAGTAACAGCAGAACAATCGCAATTATGGTTCAGAACAGCATGATGATGTGCATGTGCGGCGGCCCTCCTGACGTGGTCGACGCAGCTTAGTGCTGTCGTCCATTGACTTTCAGGCCGGGGCCTTCTTACAGAGGGCTCCGGCTTTTTTTGTTGTCATCTTAAGATTAGCTTTATATCAGGAGATGAAGTATATGATCAGCATCCAGAACCTCTATAAGTCCTACCCTTGCGAGGGGGGCGATTTTGAAGCGCTACGAAACATTAGTATTAACATTCAATCAGGAGAGATCTTTGGAATCATCGGCTTGAGTGGAGCCGGGAAATCCACATTGCTCCGCACTCTCAATCGACTGGAAGAACCCAGTTCTGGCTCCATATGCATTGGGGATACTGACATTACGCAGCTTTCTACACCTGAGCTTAGAAAGCTGCGCCGACGCGTAGGTATGATCTTCCAACACTTTAATCTTCTTGCATCCCGCACTGTTTTTCAAAATGTCGCCTTTCCTCTAGAGATAGAAAAATGGGAAACGGACGCCATTTCTAAAAGAGTAACGGAGGTACTCGATCTCGTGGATCTTTCAGACAAGGCTCAAAGCTACCCTTCCCAGCTCAGTGGAGGGCAAAAACAGAGAGTTGGAATTGCCCGGGCCTTGGCCAACAACCCCAGCTTGCTTCTTTGCGATGAAGCCACCAGTGCCCTTGACCCTAAAACGACTCAGTCAATTTTGGCCCTTCTCGATGAAATTAACCGGAAACTCGGCATTACTATTGTTCTTGTCACCCACGAAATGGGAGTCATTCGCCAAATTTGTCATCGGGTCGCCGTCTTAGAACACGGACAGGTTGTAGAACTGGGAGCTGTAAAGGATGTTTTTATGAAACCCCAGTCAAAAACAGCTCGAGAGTTTTTATGCCATCTCCCAAGGACAACCTATGATTTTGAAAACCTCCCTCAGGAAAAAGGCAAGCCTGTAGCAATCTTTGCCTTCAATGGTGAAATGGCAGAACAGCCCGTCATATCCCAGGCCATTAAAAAAAGTGGCGCTGAGATCAATATTCTTTCTGGAGAAATCGACCACCTGCATAGCAGCCGCATTGGCAATCTCACGGTTCAGCTAAAAGGCAGCCCCGCAGAGATCAGCACGGCCCTTTCCTTTATTAGATCCAAAAACGTAGAAGTGGATGTGGTCTGGAATGGATAAGTTGGTTGCACTTATAAATCTTCTGGCAGCTCCAACCCTCGAAACGGTCTATATGGTCATGTTCTCAACCTTTTTTGCAACGCTGCTCGGATTCCCCATAGGAATTGCCCTTGTTGTAACAGAAAAGGGCGGATTGGTTGAGAATGAAGCGATATACAGAATTCTCGACGGCATTGTAAATGTCTGCCGCTCTTTCCCCTTTATTATTCTCATGATCGTTCTCTTCCCCTTCTCGCGCCTGATCGTGGGAACTACTATCGGCACCACTGCCTCTATTGTTCCCCTCTCTATTGGAGCCGCTCCCTTTGTGGGACGAGTTGTAGAAAGCGCCTTAAAGGAAGTGGAAAAAGGGCTTATCGAAGCAGCCGTGTCTATGGGAACCAATCCAAAGGACATTATTTTAAAAGTTATGGTACCAGAAGCACTCCCTTCTCTTATTCTTGGAGAAACCTTAACCGTTATCAATATCATCGGCTATTCGGCCATGGCCGGTGCTATTGGAGGCGGCGGACTGGGCGACCTGGCCATTCGCTACGGTTTTCACCGCTTTCAGACAGACGTTCTTATAGCGGCTGTCATCGTTATTATCATGCTGGTTCAAGTAATTCAGGTCATCGGGAACAAAACAGCTCTCTATGTCGCCCGTAATCGCTGATCAGCACACTGCGCGCAGAAAAAACGAGCTACATTGCACAGAAATATGAACTGGAGGAATGAAAAATGAAAAGAACTGTAGGTCTTTTACTCTCTCTCACAATACTCGCCATATGGGCAGCTTTTATTCCTAATGCGGCAGCGGCAGAAGAAGTGATCAAAATCGGGGCAACCCCTGTCCCTCATGCTGAAATATTAAAGGTCATCAAAGAAGACATTGCCAAAGAAGGGATCAAACTCGAGATCATAGAGTTTACTGACTATGTAAAGCCCAACCTGGCGCTGAATGATAAGGAAATAGATGCCAACTATTACCAGCACCTTCCCTATCTGGAAAACTTTAACGCTAATCACCGTACCAAACTTGCGGCTATAGGGACTGTTCATGTAGAAGCCATGGGGTTGTTCTCTGAAAAGGTGAAGCATATTGACGAGCTGAAAGAAAAATCCCTTATCGCTGTCCCCAGTGATAGTGTGAATGGTGGGCGCGCCCTGCTCCTTCTGCAGGCTAACGGTCTTATCACCCTTTCAGACAAGGCGGGATTGGAAGCCACAGAGAGAGACATCGTGGAAAATCCCAAAAAGCTCCGCTTCAAATCCATTGAAGCAGCTCAGCTGCCGAGGATACTTCCCGACGTGGATGGCGCTGTCATCAATGGAAACTATGCGTTGGAGGCAGGATTTAATCCCACAGAGGATGCTGTGTTGCTGGAAGGCAGCGAATCTCCTTATGCGAATATAGTTGTAGTTCATGAAGATTCGAAGGATGACGAAAAGTTTGCCATTCTGATGAAACATCTAAATTCTGAGAAAGTGGCCCAATTTATTCTTTCAACATATAACGGCGGAGTTACCCCTGCTTTTTAGGGGGATGCGGATAGTACAAAAGGAGGCTGCCGGTGAATGACAGCCTCCTTCTGTATACCAATGCACAATTTCAAGACCTGGCACCAATTACCATTCGGCGATGGTGCCATCTTCTAGCCTCCATACAGGGTTTTTCCAATTCATATTTTCATCGGTCTTCTGACGAACCACTTCTTCATTAATGGAAACCCCCAGGCCTGGGCCTTTAAGCAGTTTTATATAACCATTTTCATATTCAAAGAGTGCCGGGTTTTCGAGATAGTCAAGCAGGTCCGCACCTACATTGTAATGGATGTTCAGGCTTTGTTCCTGAATGATTGCGTTTGGCGTACAGAAATCAACTTGCAGGCACGCAGCCAGGGCTATGGGGCCCAGAGGGCAATGGGGGGCCAGAGCCACATCGTAGGCTTCTGCCATAGCGGCTATTTTGCGCACTTCCCAGATTCCGCCGGCGTGACTGAGGTCAGGCTGAATAATATCTACCGCCCCATCGGTGAGAAGAGTTTTGAAATCCCAGCGCCCAAAGTTCCGTTCCCCTGTGGCAATGGGCATAGTCGCATGACGGCGCAGTTCCACAAAGGCCTCGCGATTCTCTACCAGTACCGGCTCCTCAACGAACATGAGCCGGTAGGGTTCAAGCTCTTTCATGAGAATTCTAGCCATAGCCTTATGTACCCGTCCATGAAAGTCAAGGGCTATGTCTATTTTTTGTCCTAATGCGTCTCTAATAGCCTGAACCCTGGCGAGTACTTCATCCACCTTTTCATAAGAGTCGATCCAGCCCAACTCTTCGGTGGCATTCATCTTTATTGCCGTCATGCCAGCGTCATACTTCGCTTTGGCTTCGGCTGCCACGTCAGAAGGCCTGTCCCCACCGATCCACGAGTAAACTCTGATCTTCTGACGTACTGCGCCGCCAAGCATTTTATAAACGGGCAAACCGTAGATTTTTCCGGTAATGTCCCATAGGGCCTGTTCTATACCGGAAATCGCGCTCATGAGTACGGGGCCGCCGCGATAAAAGCCACCCCGGTAGAGAACCTGCCAGATATCCTCAATTTCTGTAGCATCCCGGCCGATAAGATATTCTTCCATCTCCCGAACAGCAGCTGCCACTGTAGTGGCTCTTCCTTCAACTACTGGCTCTCCCCATCCCACCACTCCATCATCAGTAACAACTTTTAAGAAAAGCCATCGCGGTGGAACTTTAAAAAGATCGAGACTTGCTATGCGGCTCATAAGAGGTCTCCTCTATTAGCGCTGTACGCGCCCGCTGGCATCGCCGCCAGCCAGAGTCAAAGCATCTTTCACCGTAACCCTATTGAAATCTCCATAAATAGTATGTTTCAGTGCTGAGGCCGCCACCGCGAACTCCAAAGCCTCCTGAGGCGTTTCGAAGTTATTGAGACCATATATCAGACCAGATCCAAAAGAATCGCCGCCGCCGATACGGTCTACTATATGGCGGATTTCGTACTTTTTGCTGACGTGGACTTCTCCTCGTTCAGCAAGGATAGCTGACCAGTTGTTCCAATCCGCGCTGATACTTTCTCGCAGGCTTACGGCCAGATATCTCACTCTGGGGAACTGTGCGAGCATTTTCTGGCTCAGGGCCCTATATTTATCTATATCCAGGGATCCCGAGGTCACATCCACATCGGCTTCGATGCCCAGACATTTCTGGCAGTCCTCCTCGTTAGCGATAACAAGATCCACATAGTTCATGAGCTCAGGCATAACCTCAAGGGGAGTTTTGCCCCATTTCCACAACTTATTGCGATAGTTGAGGTCGCATGAAACAGTAATGGCTTTTTCTTTACATTTTTTGAGGGCTTCAAGGGTTACATCGGCAGTCCCTTCGGCAATGGCGGGGGTAATGCCAGTAACATGAAACCACTTGGCCCCATCGAGTATGGTATCCCAATCAAAATCTCCGGGTTTTACCTCGGCAATAGCTGAATGGGCCCGATCATAGATAACCCTGGAAGGGCGCATGCATGAACCGGTTTCTGTGTAGTATATGCCAAGGCGCTCTCCGCTCTTCCGTATAAAGCGAGTATCGACACCAAAACCTCTCAATTCATGAATAACACCATCGCCAATAGGGTTGTCAGGAACAGCTGTTACAAAAGCCGCATCTTCACCATAATTAGATAAGGCAACGGCCACATTAGCTTCGGCACCGCCAAAAGTAGCCACAAATTGCGGTGTCTGGAGAATTTTTTCGCGGCCTGGAGGAGTAAGCCTCATCATAATTTCACCAAAGGTAATAAACTTTGCCATAACCGAACGCATCCTTTCTATTTCAAACCAGCCCGAATTCGGGTAATTTCATGTAATACTTTCTCTACTGCCTCTCGAACAGCCTCGTAACTGCCATCTGTACCCGCAGGCTTAGTGAGAGCACTTCCCAAACCAACAGCAAAGGCTCCGGCCTTGAACCATTCCTCCATATTCTCGAGAGAAACACCGCCAATAGGCATTATATTGGCATAAGGAACCGGTCCGTGTACGGCTTTGATGAATTTGGGGCCAAGTACGCTGCCAGGAAAGGCTTTCACTACGTCAACACCAAGTTCCAACGCATGCATGAGTTCTGTAACTGTCCCTATACCTGGCATTGCAGGCAAGCCATAACGGTTGCAAGTGTAAACAACGTCATCGCTAAGACTTTGGGACACAATAAACTCTGCGCCATTGGCAATACACATTCTGGCTGTAGCTTCATCCACAACGGTTCCCGCCCCAACAAAACATCCCTGTCCTCTATGGCGCTCGGCAGAAGTGCGCATAATGTCGAGAGACCCGGGAAAGGTCATGGAAACTTCAACGGCTTTCATCCCCGCGTCAAACATGGCGTCTGCCATGGCAATTCCTTTTTCCACACTTTCTGTACGGATAATACCCACGACACCTTGTTCTTCTATAGCTGAAAGAATTTCATATTTTCTAATGCGGATCATTACCATCCCTCCTTAGTAGTTTCTAAATGACGTCGATTGATTCGAAGGGAAATTTTTGCAGTTTCCTGCGCCAGTTTCCGTCCCACCAACGCAGCCTGTTTATCATCAAAACGATAGGCTGGTGCGGAAACGCTTACTGCTCCCAGGGGGAATCCATTTCTGTCAACAATAGGTGCAGCCACGCAGCGAATTCCTTCTTCGTTCTCCTGGTTTTCTTCGCTATACCCTCGCGTTTTATATATTTTTAATAGATTCAATAACTCTTTAGGATCGGTGATCGTATTCGCTGTCCTACTTTCAAGGGGTGTTCTTTCTAAATAGATTTCAACTTGGCCTGCAGGAAGAGCCGAAAGTATCGCTTTCCCCCCAGCAGTGCTATAGAGAGGAAGTTCCGCTCCCACCTTCGATCTCATCAACAGCGGACTTGGACTCTCAAGTTTTTCCAAGTAATAGGCTCGCCCGCTTTCGAAAACAAAAAGATGGATCGTCTCGCCTGAATAATCTCTCATAATCTCTAGGATGTCACGAGACATTTCCAGCAGTCCTGACCGCTTATTGTAGCTTGCAGACCACTTCACCACCGCTGGCCCTATTTGATAGCGCCCATAGGGATCTTTTATGAGAATATTGCTATCGACAAAGGTTGCGAGAATTCGATATGCTGTTGTTTTCGAAAGTTTTGTGGCATTCGCTATTTCTGTTAACCCGACAGGTTCAGGCCTATTAGAAAGATCTTCTAGTACGGCAATCGCTTTTTGAAGAACCTGCACCCTGTTTTTCTCAGACATGCACTATCACCTCTCCACCCCTCATCTTACATTAAAGAGGGCAGCCACAACACGATTTGTGGAACATATGTTACGAGCATCACAACGATAAAAAGAGCTACGTACATGGGAACAAGAGATCGAACCAATGATATCAGGGACACTTTTGATATGGAGTTTGTCACATAAAGGACTGTCCCTACCGGCGGTGTGATTAGCCCGACACAAAGGTTCGTTACCATAATGACGCCAAAGTGTATATCGTCAATCCCGTAACTTCTGCATACAGGAAGGAGAATCGGAACAAGAAGAAAAAGAGCTGGGGTCAAGTCAATAACCATCCCCACAAGGAAAAGCAGAATGTTCAGGATAAGAAGAAACATGAGCTTGTTTTTGGTAATGCTCATAATCACTTCGGTAAGAAGCTGGGGAACCTGGGCCACAGCGAGAAACCACGTCAACGCCATAGCTGATGCGCACACCAACATGACTACTCCTGTATTAAGGGAAGCACCTTTGAGTATTTCCGGATAGTCAGACCATCTCACATCATATAGGAAATATGACACAATAATAGCATAGACAACAGCGACCGCTCCGGCTTCTGTGGCTGTAAAAATACCGCCGAGAATGCCTCCCAAGATAATAACGGGGAGAATTAATGCCCAAACTGTTTTTCTGAAAATCCCTAAAAACTCTCCAAAACCTACCCGATCACCCACAGGGTAATTATTTTTGCGAGCTACGAAATAAGAAACGGCTAGAAGGGCAATTCCTATAAGAATTCCTGGAATCGCGCCGCCAAGAAAAAGCTTAGCAATAGAAATCTGAGCAATAGACCCAAGAATGATCATGGGGACGCTGGGTGGAATAATTGGGCCAATAACAGAAGAAGCAGCAGTGATAGCCGCAGAGAACTCTTTGTCATACCCGCCTTTTTCCATCATGGGAATCTCTAGAGAGCCCAATGCGGCGGCGTCAGCAACCGCAGAACCACTAATTCCCGCAAAAAGCATGCTGGCAACTACATTAACATAGGCAAGCCCGCCTTTTACCCGACCAACGAGAGCGTTGGCAAAGAGCAAAATATCGTTGACAAGTCCCGCTTTGTTCATTATTTCGCCGGCCAGCATGAAAAATGGGATGGCCAAAAGTGTATAGACATCAACACCGGTAATCATACGTCGAGCGAGAACCATAGGCTCAAAAGTTCCCGTCACAAACATAAGGGCCAATGCGGAAAGGCCTATTCCAAATCCGATGGGAACGCCAAGAATAGTCAACCCCAACAAAGAACCAAGAAATGCTAACAAAACTACCATATCAGGCTTCCTCCACTTCAGAACACCAAATACGTGCTATCTGACGAGCCATTTCAAGAAGCATCATCATTGTGGCAAAGGGAACGGCCGAATACTGCCATGCCACCGAAATAACGAGAATAGATGTTTTCTGCACATATATCCTGGAGATGTAATCAATTCCTCCCTTAAGAAGGATGAACAGAAAAGTCGTAATCAGAAGGGCTATGGCTATTTTCAACCCCTTCCCTGTCGAGCCCTTGGTGCGCTCAATAAGAACATCAAAAGCCGGGTGCAGACCAATTTTTAATCCGGAAGCGATAGCCATAAAAGACATCCATACAAAAGCAAAACGGCTTACCTCATCGACCCAGGGGAAGGCCATATGGAAAAAACGGAAAATAACGTTTGTAAAAACCGAAAACACCATAACCCCGAGCATAACAATCGCTATACCGTCAGCCAAACGATACATATAACGATACAGGGCATTCATAAAACTCTTCATAATACGAACGAACTCCTCTCGCCATGTTCTTCCTTAAAATTAAAATCCCGGCAGAAAGGAGCCTGCTTTCTAAAAACAGCTCCTTTCTGCCGGAAAAGTTACCTACTGCTTATTTTTCAAACTTTTTGCCAATCTCTCTGATCTGCTCAACAAATGGGGCCGCTTCGGGGCAGCTTTTTATATAATCTGCAATGATTGGTTCTGTACTTTCAATGAAAGGTTTTAGATCAGGATAGGTGACTTCAAGACCTTTATCAATGGTTTTCTGCAACACCAGTTCATCTTCTTCTCTTGTCCGCTTGTCAATCTCCGCGATGGAAGCCATAGTTGCGTCATAAACAATGGTCTGTTCTTCTGCTGTAAGTTTGTCCCATACCTTCTGATTGATGACAAAGTACTGGAATCCAAAAATATGGTTTGTCATGGCTACATACTTCTAAACATCGTACCATCCAGAGTAATATGAAGTCATAAGGGGGTTATCCTGGCCATGAACAACACCCTGCTGCAACGCTGTAAAGACTTCGCTCATGGGCATGACAACTGTGCTGAAGCCAAATCCCTGCATTAGTTTAATGATAACTTCGCCCTGCCATACGCGCATTTTTATACCCTTACAATCTTCAAAAGAGTTAATGGGCTTCTTATTGTTTGAAATAACCCTGAAACCTCTCGGGAAAGCTCCAAGAATTTTAACGCCGAGAGGCTCAAGGCTTTTATAGATCTCTTCCCCGATAGGACCGTTAAAAACGGCGTCTGCATGTTCATAGCTATTGAACATATAGGGAAGCTGAAGCAATTTGAACAAATCTACGGTGTTTTCCCAAAGATTTCCTGTAAGAGCCATTTCAATGGTTCCCAACTGCACTCCCTCTACGAACTCCTGCTCGGCACCAAGCTGGTTATTTGGGAATATCTGTACCTTTAAGGAACCATTGCTTTTAGACTCGACATTCGCTTTAAAAATATCATTAAGCACAACGTTGGCGGGGTGATCCGCTGGAAAATAATTAGCGATCTTCAATGTCGTAGCCGCAAAAGCCATGGATGAAAAAGCTACAATAAAAAGAGCTGTCAAAGCTACTGTACGAACAACACGTTTCATCTTCACAACAAACAGCCTCCTCAAAAAAAGTTTTAAGTGTACCGTTCTTACTGCCCGATCAAGCCAATGCGTGATTCTACTCTTTACACAATCCCCCGGGAAGCAGCTCCTCCTTTCGTTTTTATAAAATCACTCCATGTTTAAATAAGCCGATCTCCCCTATATTTAAATGTTCGTTAGAGGTTTCCCGGCCATTGGCCACTTCAAATACAAGATCAATGAGATCGCCAAGAAGAGCGTCCCGCTCCTCACCTTCTAAAAGACGCCCCCCATTAAAATCCATCCAGCTTTTCTTCCTTTTATAAAGGGATGAATTGGTTGCTATTTTTATTGATGGAACTACTGAACTATAGGGAGTCCCTCGGCCGGTGGTAAAAAGGGTCAAAACAGCTCCGCTTGCCGCGAGAGAAGTTACAGAAACGGGGTCATTTCCAGGGCTGAAAACAATATTCACACCTGAACGGCCGTAGCACTCTCCGTATTGCAAAACATCCGCAACTAAACCGGAACCAGTTTTTTGCACAGCACCCAGGGATTTTTCCTCAAGAGTTGTAATACCTCCCTCTTTGTTTCCAGGAGAAGGGTTTTCATATACAGGCTGGTGGTAAGAAGTGTAGTATTCCTTGAACCAATTGATCATTTCCACAAACTTTTTGAAAACATCTTCTTCTTCAATTCGGGAGGTCAGAGTATCCTCCGCCCCGAACATTTCAGGGATTTCTGTAGCGAGCAGAGTTCCCCCCCAGAGGGTCAGATAGTCTGAAAAAAGACCAACCAGAGGGTTGGCGGTAATACTTGAAAAGGCATCGCTGCCGCCGCACTTTACCCCAACGACCAAATCAGATAAAGGACATTCCTCTCTTTCTGAACGTCCCCTCTCCGCCAACTTGTCAAGACGGGAAAAAAGAGCTTTTTCGTCATCTGATTCTTCTTGAAGCACTGTATATTCAACATTAAAATGATGGGAAAGGCATTCTTTCATATAGGATATCTGTAAATTTTCACACCCCATTCCCACTACCAGCACCCCTGCCGCATTGCCGTTAAAGGCCAGCCCCGAGAGAGCCCGTAAAGTAAATTCGAAATCGTCGCCTAACTGAGAACAGCCGTAGGGATGCGCTAATACCCGTACTCTGTCTATCCAATCCGGTGCTTCATATCGTGGGATGAGATTTCTCAAAATATCGTTAATGCAGCTTACTGTGGGAATGACCCAGAGCTCGTTACGGATGCCAACTCGACCGGTAGGGCGGCGATATCCCATAAAGCTTCTGGTTTGAAAGGGAGTTTTTACTTGAGGTGAAACGTAGTTCCATTCAGCTGGCCAATCAACTCCGAGGGCTGTTTTCAGGTTATGGGTATGAACCCAGTCACCAGCCCGTATATTGCACAATGTCACCCCTATGGGATGGCCGTATTTTATAACCTTCTCTTGAGCTGCTATATCTTTCAACGCAACCTTGTGGCCCGCGGGGATCCTTTCATTCACAGGAATAGAGAAACCTTCATCCAGTACAAGAATGTCACCTTTACTTAGTTCGTGAACTGTCACAGCAATGGTGTCCTCTGTCCTCAATTTTACTCTCTGAAAAGACCACATCTTCATTGCCTCCTTACCATTTTCCGCAATACGGACTAATTGGCCGTAATGCGAAACGCTACGTCTATTAAGCCATGGTTGGAGATAAAAAGCAAGACCTCCCAGAGCCATTTATAACGGTTTTGATTCTTGCTTTGTATACCAATGCACAAATTCAAGACCTGGCACGATTTTCTTAACGTTACTGTTACAAAGACGAAACATGGGCGTTACAAAGGGCCTTTATACTGTGAAATAACATCGCTGATATGTTAAATACAAGGAGGTTTTCAGGAAATGAAGAATTTTATAGCAGGAGCAATTCTCGTTGCAACTCTCGCCGTGAGCGGAACCGCATTTGCAGCAGAGCTCGTCATCAAAGGATCCACTACAGTTCTTCCCATCGCACAATCGGCCGCTGAGAAATACATGACGGCCCATCCTGAAGTAGCCATTACAGTTTCTGGCGGCGGCAGCGGCAACGGTATTAAGGCCATTATCGACGGAACCACCGATATTGCTGATTCTTCAAGGTTCATAAAAAATGAAGAAGTGAAGGCTGCCGTAGAAAAAGGAACCTACCCTGTTCCTTTCGGTATCGCCATGGATGCCCTGATCCCTGTGGTTCACCCTTCTAACCCTGTCCAGGACCTTTCTATTGAACAGCTGAAAAAGATCTACATGGGTGAAATAAAGAACTGGAAAGATGTGGGCGGTTCAAACAAGCCCATTGCTATAGTGAGCCGTGACACAAGTTCCGGAACCTACGAAACCTGGGAAAGCAAAATTCTTCAGGGTGAGCGGGTAGACAAACGGGCGCTTATTGTTGCCTCTAACGGAGCCATGGTGCAAACGGTGGCAAAAAATGAGAACGCTGTAGGTTATATAGGTCTTGGCTACCTCAATGACTCTGTAAAGGCCCTTAAAGTTGAAGGAATCTCTGGAAACAAAGAAAATGCGCTTAATGGGACATTCCCTGTATCCCGCTACCTTTACATGTTTACAAAGGAATGGCCCTCTGGGGATATCCTCAACTTTATCAACTTCGTTCTGAGTGACGAAGGGCAGAAATTAGTTGGAGAAGCAGGCTTCGTGCCTATTCGATAAATATAGATAGACCCGACCCTCCTCCTATATGGCACTGTCAGCTATAGTAGCACCTCAGGAATTCGCCCGTCCCCCCGGTGGGCGAATTCCTGCCTGGCATAGAAAGAACTAAGGAAAGGGAATAGTGATATCCATGAAAAAAGAACAAGCACCTGGCATAATCATTATGTCCATATCATCTATGGGCATTTTTATCATATTGTTTATTCTTTTTTTCTTGATTAAGGAAGGACTTCCAGTTCTGAAAGAAGCCTCTCTTTTATCAATAGTGACAGGCTCTGACTGGTATCCCACAGAAACACCTCCAGCCCTGGGCATGCTGCCTCTTATAGTGGGATCGGTAGCCGTTACAATTCTTTCGTCCTTGCTCGCCCTTCCCATAAGTCTTTTTATAGCTATTTTTATTTCTGAAATCGCCTCTGAGAAAATGCGTAACATTTTAAAGCCCATTCTGGAGCTGCTTGGATTTCTCCCGTCCATTATTCTTGGTTTTCTTGGCATGGTTCTTATCGCCCCGTGGCTTCAGGCCAATTTCACCATTCTTTCTGGCCTGAATCTGCTGAACGCGTCTATACTCTTAGGTTTTCTCATCATTCCCATTGTGGGGTCCCTTGCAGAAGAAGCCCTTTCAGCCGTTCCGTTGGAACTTCGCAACGCTTCCTATGCTCTGGGCGCTACGCGGTGGGAAACTATCAGCAAAGTTGTTTTCCCGGCAGCCCTTCCCGGCATTCTCTCCGCCTGCCTTCTTGGGATAATGAGAGGGATGGGAGAAACCATGGTGGTACTTATGGCGGCAGGGGGAGCTGCCATTATTCCAGCTTCTCTTTTCGATCCGGTACGCCCACTCACATCAACCATCGCGGCCGAAATGGGAGAAACCCCCGTGGGCTCCCCCCACTACCACGCTCTCTTTTTTGCGGGGCTTATTCTTCTCATTATTACCCTGGCCATCAATCTTCTATCGAGCTGGATCGAGAGCAAAAGGAGAGTGAGACCCTCATGACAAGACGAAGAATTGTTGATCGCCTTATGACCTTTATGCTCTGGGGAGCCGCGGCTCTCTTGGTCTTTCTGCTGCTGGCCATAATCCTCTATATTTTTATCAACGGCTATGAGGTCCTTTCATGGAGCTTCTTGACAGAACCGCCACGGGATAATATGACCCGAGGTGGAATCAGCACCCCCCTCATGGGAACCTTGCAGCTCGTTGTAGTTTCTATGCTTTTCTCCCTTCCCGTAGGCATCGCCACGGGCCTCTACCTCGCCGAATACTCCCGGAAAGGACGGTTTACCGCCCTTCTTCGCCTGGCTATCCGCTCCCTTGCCGGTGTTCCTTCGGTGGTCTTTGGCCTTTTTGGCCTATCCCTTTTTGTCATCCTGTTAAAGTTTGGCTCATCGCTGCTCTCAGCGGGACTGACATTGGGGTGTCTGGCATTGCCCCTTATCGTAACGGCATCAGAACAAGCATTTCTTGCGGTTCCCCAGGATTATCGCGCCGCCTCCTACGCCCTTGGCGCATCAAAGTGGCAAACCATCTGGAAGGTCGTTTTTCCTGCCGCCTCCTCTACCATCATTACCGGTGGAATTCTAAGCATCGGACGGGTTGCTGGGGAAACCGCTCCCATAATCTTTACAGGCGCCGCCTACTTTACCCCCGGAGTGGCAAAAAGTGTTTTTGATGAAGTCATGGCCCTGCCATACCATATTATGGTTCTTGCTACTGAAGGTACCAATATTACTCTCACAAGGCCCATACAATATGGAACCGTTCTGGTGCTTTTAGCTTTTGTACTCGGCATCAGCGCCATTGGTGTGATTATGCGAACCCGCCTGAAACAGAGCGGGCGATAAATTGCGAGCAAGGAGTCGGTAACAATGGAAAAATCCCAGCTTATCGTTTCAAATCTAAACCTTTTCTATGGCAAAAATCAGGTGCTGCACAATATCAATATGGATATTTTCAGGAAGACCGTAACAGCTCTTATCGGCCCCTCAGGATGCGGGAAAAGCAGTTTTATCCGCTGCCTCAACCGGATGAACGACTTTATACCAAACGTCAAAGTTGAGGGGGATATTTTCCTCGAGGGAAAAAACATCTACTCTGGCGCAACGGATGTCATCGCGTTACGCCGGCAAGTGGGCATGGTCTTTCAGAAACCTAACCCGTTCCCCATGGCCATTTACGATAATGTAGCCTATGGCCCTCGCCTTCAGGGCATCAAGTCTAGAGAAAAACTTGATGAAATAGTGGAACGAAGTCTCATTGGAGCCGCTCTCTGGTCGGAAGTAAAGGATAATTTGAAATCATCGGGACTTGGCCTTTCTGGAGGACAACAGCAGCGTTTATGCATTGCCAGGGCAATTGCGACAGAACCGGAAGTTTTGCTCATGGATGAGCCTACAAGCGCTCTTGACCCCATGGCAACAGCCCGTATTGAAGAACTTGTGAGAACCCTCAAAGAAAGATACACTGTAATTATCGTCACCCACAACATGCAACAGGCTGCCCGCATTTCAGACTATACAGCCTTTTTTCTTATGGGGGAACTTATAGAATATGGTAAAACACCAAAGCTCTTCACATCTCCTGGCGATAAACGGACAGAGGATTATATTACGGGTCGATTCGGTTAAACTTAAGAGGATCCCTTTGGGAAGGAAGTGACTGTTTATGAATCAGATTAACGCTCGAAGACAAATAGAAACAGAATTGACAGAACTTATCCGAATGGCCATACGACTTGGTAAAATGTCCGAAGAATCCCTTACCAGGGCAGTTTGGGCCCTTAAAAATCAAAACGCCGATGTGGCCCGGGAAATCATTAAAAGAGATGACGCCATAGATGATCTGGCTTCAGAGATCGATATGGCTTGCATGCAGTTTACCGCCCGTTTTCAGCCATTGGGAGAAGACTTGCGCACCGTTTCCTCCCTCATGCATATAGCCGTAGACCTCGAGCGATTAGGGGACTACGCCAGCAATATTTCAAAAGCTGCCATAGAAGTCGCCGATAAAGAACTTATGAAGCCTCTTATAGATATTCCACGCATGGTAGATATCCTTTCTGAAATGCTTGAAAAATCCCTAGAGGCTCTTGAAAGTAAAAATGATGCCTTGGCTTACAGAGTCTTTCCCCTTGATGACATTGTGGATGACCTTGAAAAACAGATTATGCGAGAACTTCTGCTTCTTATGATGGAACGTCCGCAAAGAATAGAACAGGCTACTCTCCTCCTCAACGTAGCGAGAACCCTGGAACGGGCTGGGGACCATATTACAAACGTGGCAGAACGGGCAATCTACATTATCACCGGCAAAACTATAAAGGCTTCGGCTTATAGACGACCGAAGGAGCATTGAAGTGAGCGGCGATCGAATTCTTATTGTAGATGATGAAAAGGGAATACAGGATATTGTTTCGCAGGCGCTGAAAAGACGGGGATACGAAACAATATGCGCCAGCGATGGAGACTCTGCTCTTGATCTTGCCTTCGTCGCCCATCCAGATCTTATTATCCTCGACCTTATGCTCCCCCGTATGGATGGCTGGGAAGTCTGCCGCCGTCTAAAAAGCAACAAAGAGACAGCCCTGATCCCCATTATTATGCTCACCGCCCGCCGGGATGAGATGGATGTAGTAGAGGGGCTGGAACTTGGCGCGGATGATTATATGAAAAAACCTTTTTCCCTGGCAGAACTTGTAGCCCGCGTGGGCGTATTGCTGCGCCGAACCAGAATGACTGAAGAAATAAGGCAGATCACTAACGGCGATCTTGTTATGGACATCGAAAGCCAATGGGTCATGCTGCGAGGCAACAGCCTCGATCTCAGCCCCACTGAATTTCGTCTTCTTGAACTTCTCGCCCACCGTTTCGGACGAACTGTAAGCAGAGACGAGCTGCTGGGAAAAATCTGGAACCTCTATGGAGGGGACACTCGCACTGTGGATGTGCATATTTCACGGCTTCGAAAAAAACTGGACGACAATAAACACCCGGCGCTCCTCATTCAAACGCTCAGGGGCAGAGGGTACAGGGTCACATGGGAGGATAAACCATGAAAACACTGAAAGGGAAGGTCACAGCCGTATTAACGTTTGTTACCGTCATCGCCTTTGCTGTCAGCTGGTTCCTCGTATCGGGAATAATGAAACATCACCTTGTTGACAGCGCTTTCGACCAGCTTAAAAACAATACAGCCGCACTCTCAGAAGTGATCCGGAATGAGGGATATAGCTCTTTTCAAAAGAACTTTAGCCAATGGCAGGAGATATTTGAAAGCCGAATTACCATTATAAATGCCAAAGGAAGGGTTATCCTTGATAGTGCCACTGACGCAGAAACCCTCGACAATCATCTGAACCGTCCAGAAGTCAGGCAGGCTGCGAAGGATGGGGTTGGAACCACCTCAAGATACAGCCAGACCCTTGGAGCCCAGCTTGTCTATGTTGTTCGAAAAGTAGAAGGCGGGGAGGAAGATCTGTTCATTCGCATGGCCCAACCCCTCAACGCTCTTCAAAAAGCCCTTTCCGATGTGCGCTATCGTTTTCTTTCATACATCATTATGGCGGCTTTTCTTATCCTGGGCTTTGAACTATGGATTGTACGCCGGTTCTTTGCACCTCTCGAAAAGATCGTGACGGCAGCTCAGGCTATATCGGAAGGCAATGAAGCCCGATTCCCCCTTATGGGCGACATGGAATTGCAAAGACTTTCCGACTCCCTTCAATACATGTCCTCTCGCCTGAAAGGGACCCTTGAAGAGTTGAAAATAGAAAGAACGACCCTTTCAACAATCCTATCCTCACTGCCGGTAGGAGTGATCCTTCTCGACAAGGACAACAGGTTCCGGTTCGTGAATGACGAGGCACGAAACCTGCTTGGAATGAAGGTGCCAGTGGAAGAGGGACAACCTATAGAACGGTTTCTAACCTGCGGCGAGATCTACCCTTTGCTTAAAGAAGCAAAGGGGGGAGTGGAACAGGCAATAAAAGTAGAAATGCCGGAGCTCGGCAAGGGGGGGCGCCACCTCAGTCTTTATGGTCGACAGACAGAAAGCGGCCCACTGCTTGTGATTACCGATCTTACAGAAGAATTTCGTCAGGAACAGGCGCGGCGTGACTTTATCGCTGATGCCGGACATGAATTCCAGACACCGCTAACAACAATTCGCCTCACGGCGGAATACCTGCAGGACGAATTGCGGGGCAATGAAGACATGGCAGGACACTTACAATCTATCATCCAGCAACAGGAAAGAATGACGCAGCTTGTAGATGATCTGCTTCTTCTCTCCCGTCTCGAAAGCCAGCCGCCCCAGGAAGCGGAAGAAGAACTGGATCTGGCCTTTCTTGTGGACACCATAACAGGTGAAAGCCTCCACCACCCCCTAGCCGAGGCTATTGACATAGAAAAGGTGTTGCCAGAAGAAGCTTTAATGATAGGCCAGAGCAGAGACCTTGCACGGGCTATACGAAATATCATTGATAACTCTATAAAATACGTTCACGAAAAATTTGGGGGAAGTGGCGGAGGCAAGGTAAGAATCGAACTTTTCAGCAGAGATTCTTGGTGGGTCATTCAAGTGCAAGACAACGGGGTAGGCATTTCAGAAGAAGCCGCCGCTACTATTTTTGACCGTTTCAGCCGCGGCGACAGCCATCGCGCACGGGGACAATGGGGATCAGGCGGTTACGGATTGGGCCTCGCCATAGCAAGAAGAATATTTATGGCCCATGGCGGCGACATCACCCTCATTGCCGCCAATGGAGGCCAAACAATCTTTGAAATCACCCTGCCGATGGAAAACTCGAAAGTGTAACCTGTAAACTTTTTGAAGCCGCGCAATAAAACAAGGGGCGGGTTCTTATTAAACCTGCCCCTGTTTGTATTTACATATCACTACCCTGCCATAACCAGAAGCCTTTTAGCTATTCCACGCAGTAATATAGCATACAGAGGAACCTGTATGAGTTGTGTCTGCAGTTGGGCTGGAACTGTTGTTACGAGGGGTATTCCAAACAACATCTGCAAAAAATAGGGAACGAGAAGCACAGATGTTACCAATTGGCTTATCCCGATAACAACCATAACTTGCCAAAGGGGATGCTGATCTTTTGATTTAAAAACCTTCAGCAGAAGGGCTGGAAGGATCCCCGTTAAAGCGGCTGTTAGTGTGAAATGGGGCATATACGCTCCCATGGGATTGATCCAGAAACCCACCACATCTCCTAGGGCACCCACTACCCCGCCGGCCTTGGCGCCAAAATAGTATCCGGCAAAGATAACCGGCAGCGCTCCAAATCCGATACGAAGAGTTTCGATACCCGCTATTGGAATTCTGATGCTGGCCATACGGGTCAAAACAATGTTCAACGCTATGAGAAGAGAAAAATAGACCAGTTCCTGAACTGAAAAGTGATTCCTTTGCATAAAAAAACCTCCTCTAATATGGGCAGTTCTGCCACATCAAAGGAGATCTATAGTCTTACTGTAAACCATCTTTCGACGTAACAGCGAACGCGGGGCTTTACCGCAAGTCTTTACAGACTTTTCGTCTCAAAGCAACGTCCCATCTCTGAGCACTTTACGTAAAGCTCCTACTCTGCCTAATTCAATTTCCCGCACATTATATCATTTATTCCATGAATATCAATTATTTGAATACAGCAGTCTGAGACACCCTTCCGCAAGGGCTCCCAAACTCGAAACCATGCCCAACTCAGGCAAATCAGAAGCATCGTAAGCCAGGGGTAATTCCGTACAGGCAGCTACAATGGGAACTTCCCGTTCCTTCCAGAGCTTCTCCACAACACCCTGAAGAAGCAACCCAGCCTCTCTCAACCTGTTGGCCTTAACAAGAATAATGGTTTCCTGTACTTTGCCCTGATCTTCCTCTGTAGGCAAAAAAAAGGGATACCCTTTCTTTTCGGCATATCGCTCATACATCCCACTCCGCTTCGTTCCACTTGTGGCAAGAAGCCACGCCCCCTCACGGCTTCTCTCTGCAGCCAGTTCCACTGTGGCCTCGATAATATGCACAAAGGGCACAGGCAACTCCTCTCGAAAAGAGTCGATAAAATAGTGGGCTGTATTACAGGGAACAGCTAAAATATCCGCTCCCCATCGCGCAAGGGTCAGCAATCCTTCTTTCAGCGCTGGAGCCGGGCTTTTCCCCCGCCCAAGAATCGCACTGCTGCGGTCAGGAATTTGAGGGTTGGAAAGAACGTACAATTTAGGATGTTCCTGATCACGTGCAGCCGGAGCCTTCACCGCAAGCAACCTCATAAATTCAGCAGTGGCTGCCGGCCCCATACCGCCAAGAATTCCAAGTATTTTAGAAGGTTCTTTTGTTGCCAAGCTCATCTTGTCACATCCTCATCTTAGAATAAATTGCCGTGGTAAAAAATCCTCATGCCGCCAAATACGTAATTTAGCTGAAAAAAAGCCCCGTAAAAGTGACGGGGTCACCATGGCGCCACTCATGTAATATATACTTAACTTATGCCATAAAAGATATCTCACGATAGTAAAGATGTCGCAATGGCACTCAAGAAAAATATCTCCCTTTTTTTGCGGAGGCCTTCCCCCAAGGCCTCTTATTTTTTTGCTGTTTCACTGCTCACAATATCTATAATAACGACTTCAGGAGCGGCCAAAAAACGCATGGGGGGGCCCCACGTCCCTGCCCCGGAGGTAACATAAAGCATTGCCCCGTTTTTTAGTCTATGAAGGCCTGTTCCCATAGGATACACAGCCCGAGTCACAAAAGTAAAGGGCCACATTTGCCCGCCATGGACATGTCCCGATAATTGCAAATCAAAAAAATCAATGGAGTCTTCCATCACTACGGGCCGGTGCTTTAAAAACAAACGAAACCGGTGAGGGGACAAAGAAGAAAGAAGATTCTGCTCTGATGAGGAAAAGGACTCTGCCATTTTTATATCATCATCCACGCCAGCAAGTAGAAGGGGGGCGAGATCTAGAACCTCATTTCTGATCATCTGAAAACCGCATTCCTCAATAAATGATGCGGCCTGATTGAGCCCCGCGTATACTTCATGGTTCCCGGTTACGGCAAATTTGCCCAAGGGTGCAGAAAGGCTTTGCAACAGATCGATCTCCTTCTGCCGTCCATCCATCTGTCCATCCACCAAATCCCCAGTGGAAACCACAAGGTGGGGACTAGAGGCTTCAATGGCTTCAACGATCTTTTTCAGCCGATCTTCACGAACTATAAGCCCCAAGTGTACATCTGAAATCTGGGCAACGCGCACATATGGCCACTCCGGGGGCAACTTGGCAGTTTCCACCTTGATGTAGTTCACCTTAATATCCCAGGCTTGAGAGTACCCCAAAAGACAACATAGAAAAGCCAGAAAAAGAGCTATTGACGAACAACACCTCAGCCCTAAATCACTCAACGCAACCCTTCGGCACCAAAAAAGAATGCGAAAAACAAAAAAAAGCAACAAAAGGCAAAAGGCAAAAAAGACAAAACCCATCCACACATAAGCAATCCACGCCGCGATATGGCGAAGTTCGCTGTGTCCCAGCCCATCCCATCGACGGAGCAAAAGGGGAGAAGCCACCATGAGAGCTCCCCATATATTGCATACCCACACTGCTATCCCTCGCAAGGCCAGAACTCGAACAAGGGAAGTCAATACCATCCACGTCATTCCGCCATAAATAGCTATATATAGAGTAATAACAAGTACAAAACGCCCCATACCCAACCTCCCTTAATGGTGCCAGGTCTTGAAAATGTGCATTTGTATGCATCTGCACATTTTCAAGACCTGGCACTGCCCTTTCATTCTATCAGAATATTTAAAATCTATTTTATTGACACAGTTGTGAATCTAATATAATATCCTTTCTATAATAAATCTTGTTTACTAATGTAAAACTTCTTTTTGCACACCAGAACAAGGAGGGGATTTATTGGAACAAGCTAAAAAAAACCCACCAGTACTCTCCGTAATAAAAGCCTTGAAAATTCTGGAACTCCTTAATGAAAAGGGCACACTTACTATATCGGAGATCAGTGCCTCCTTAAAGATAAATAAAAGCACTGTTTCCAGGCTTCTATCTACTCTTTCCGAGGGGGGATATACAAAAAGGATTTCTCGCAATACCGGCTACGTTAACACCTTGAAATTATTCGAAATGGGAAACAGAGAAGTTGAACGCCTTGGCATATGGCAAATGGCTCAACCTTATCTTAAGCATTTAGCATGTGAAACCAGGGAGACCATAAACCTGGCTATTTTATCAGGAGCCTCACTAATATATATTGATAAGATCGAAAGCCCTGATGCAGTGCGAGTAGGGCTCGGCTCCAGCAAAAGGGTTCCCGCATACTGCACTGGCCTTGGCAAAGCCATGCTCGCATTTATGGAAAAAGAAAAGGTTAAGAAAATATTGAGCACGGTGGATTTTGTGCATTTTACACCTACAACCATCACTTCACCCGAGCTCCTTTTCAAGAATTTTGAAGAGATAAGAGAACGAGGTGTTGCCTACGACGACTGCGAGTATGAAGAAGGACTAGCCTGTGTCGCTGCTCCCATAATCAACGCAAGAAACGAAGTGGTTGCATCCATGAGCATAGCGTACCCTCGCTCTCGCTATGGAAAAAACAGCTCAGAAGAGAGGGCTTTTTCTAATCTTATTCGTAATGTAACACATTCTTTTTCTCTGGATCTCAGATATATGGGGGATAATCTGATCTTTTAAGAAGGAGGCACAGTTTTTATGAAAAAAGCGTTTCTTCTCTTATGGTTCACTCTTGGGAAAATACAGCGCTACATTATGGTTATAACATCTGTTATTCTTGTAAGCCTTGTTATAGCACAGGTTTTATTACGGTATGTTTTGAAGCTTCCTATTATGGGCATTGAGGAACTGGCATGTCTCGTAGGATTCTGGATGTATATGACCGGTGCCGCAACTGGCTCGCGAGAAAGAAGCCACATCCAGGCTGATTTGCTTCATGTACTTATTAAGGATGCCCGATTCTTTGCCTGGGCAAAAACAGTTACGTCTATTATGACCACTCTTCTCACTTTTATCATGACACAATGGGCATGGAATTATGTCGTATGGTCTTTTAAAAGCTGGGAACGTTCACCTGCCCTTATGATCCCCATGATTTTTGCCCAAACGAGCCTCCTGGTAAGCTCTTTCCTCATGAGTTTCTATTCTTTTGTTATGACAGTGGATTATGCACGCTCAGCATTAGGGTATCCAAAACTTAATCTGCCCTACAACAGTAAAAACTGGCAGGGTTTTTGCAATGAAATTTCAAGGAAGGAGGAGGGCTTTTAATGCATATCATTATTGACCTTCTTATACTTGTTACAACTATCATCCTGGGTATACCCGTTCCCTTCTGCTTTATGGCTGCCGCTCTGTATATGGGACTGGTATTTTTCCCAGACTTCTCATTCCTTATGACAGTCGGGTTCCGCGGCCTTAACTCTCTTACTTTGCTGTCGATCCCTTTCTTCATTATGGCCGGGGCCCTTATGGGTTCAGCTGGTATCGCTGAGAAGCTTACAAACTTTGCCAACTCCATGCTCGGACGAATCCGGGGCGGTATGGGGGCGGCCACCATTGTAGCCTGTGCCATTTTTGGTGCCATTTCTGGAACAGCTTCATCTGCGGTAGCCTGTATAGGAACCATCATGATACCCCGTCTCGAAGAGCTGGGATATCCACGAAATTACAGCACAGCTATGGTAAGCTGCGCGGCGGTGCTTGGCCAGCTTATTCCTCCAAGCGTTCCCATGATCCTCTATGGATGGGTAACGCAGCAATCAGTAGCCGCCTGCTTCCTCTCGACAGTTGTACCAGGTGTCCTTACCATGACCCTTTTCTGCGTCATCAACTATTTTATGTGTAAAAAGTTCCCTAATTTGCAGGTGGGGAAAAAGATCTCCAAAAAAGAACGCAACCAAGAAATCTTCGTGGCAACAAAAAAAGGCTTCTGGAGCTTGCTTATGCCCTTCATCATTCTCGGCGGTATCTATGGAGGTATAACAACTCCTACCGAATCAGCTGCCGTTGCCGTTCTTTATGCAACCTTAGTAGGATTTTTCATTCATAAGGAACTCAAAATGGACATTTTAGGCGAAGCCTTTCACAATTCGGCAACAACGAGTGGGGTTATCGTCCTTATGCTCTTCTTCGTCACCATACTTGGGCGCCTATATACTATGCAGCGAGTTCCCATGATGGTCGCCGACTTCCTTCTCGGGGTGTCTGACAACAAATTCGTTATTCTGTTCATGGTCAACATTTTCCTTATCATCATTGGAATGTTGATGGACGACTTGAGCGGAACCATGCTCGTCGCTCCCCTCCTCATGCCCCTTATGCTCAAGATCGGCGTGCACCCCATACACTTTGCGGCAATTCTTGGAACGAACCTAGGACTTGGAAATGTCACCCCTCCGACAGCACCGATCCTCTATTTGGGGGGACGCATTGGCGGCGTCAACATAGACGAGTACATCAAGCCGGCTCTTATATTCATGATCTTTGGCTCTATACCAATCGTTCTTTTAACAACGTATGTCCCAGGGCTCTCACTGTTCCTTCCCAGACTTATCATGGGAATCAAATAAATAAGGGAGGTGGTTGCTTTACAGGGTAGATTAAAGGTTTCTTATCAAGGTGGGGCAAGTTGTCGTTTAAATTCTGCTTGATTCTACAACACGAAACGGAGGTGCGATATGAACGATAGAAAACGTTGGGCCTTTACACTACTTGTATTATTTGCACTCGCATTGACCCTTGGCACTTTTGTCCAGCAAGCTGAAGCAGCGAAACCCAAATACCAGTGGCGTATGGCACAAGTCCACCCGGTAGACAGTGACTTTGACATTCGCGCGAAAGAATTTGCGAGAAAAGTTTTCGAGAGAACAGATGGACAGATCAAAATTGATGTCTTCTCTGGCGGAGTTCTTGGAGACTGGACAGAAACCTTTGAAATGCTCATGCGAGGCACGATCGAGCTCAATGTGGCCCAGGCAAACTCTAACTTTGATCCCAAACTGAATTTGGCATACTACTTCCCTTACGTCGTAAAAGACATTGAAGAAGCCAAAAAGGCTTATGGTCCTGACGGATGGGCTTTTGACATCATTAAAGACCTTTGGGCAACCCATAACATCAAAGCCCTGGCCGTTCTGCCCATAGGGATGTCTGGTGTTTCTCTAAGCAAGAAACCCGACAACTATGCAGATCCAACAGTAAACAAAGGGATGAAAGTACGCGTTATGCCCATTAAACCCTGCGAAGCCACATATGAAGCGCTAGGATATATTCCTACGCCCATTCCATACGCAGAGGCATACAGTGCCATTCAGACCGGTATTGCTGATGGCCAGATGGGCGGACCCCCTTTCCAGGCCTGGCAGTTCAAAGACGTCAATAAGGTCTGGATCCAGTATAATGATTATTTTGAATCATGGTGGTTCTCCATCAACATGGATGTCTGGAACAAGCTGACTCCAGAAGAGCAGGAAATTATACAGCAGGCTGCTAATGAAGAATCCCTTATTCGTTGGGATAATGTTGCAAAGGAAGACGAAGAATATCGTCAGAAGCTGCACAACGAATATGACTGGGAAATCGTTATACTGACTCCGGAAGAATTGGAAAACTGCGCAAAAGTCGTAAGGCAAAAAGTTTGGCCGAAAATGGAAGAGCTCGTTGGCAAGGATATTATGGAACGAGTTTATGAGGGATCAGGCGTTCCTCGTCAATAAGATATAATCTGCTACAATTAAAGAGCTTTTCAGCGATCCTTTGCTGAAAAGCTCTTTAAATCATGTAAAGGGGATGAATGTTATGGCTTTGCATATTCCTAAGTGTTTAGAGCTCGTTGACCTTGATCAGCAAATGACCTCTCCCGCAGCAAAAGTTCCCTATTACCCGCTGGTTGTCGATAAAGGAAAAGGAGCTACAGTTACAGATGTGGACGGAAATCAGTATATTGACCTTCTTGCCAGCGCAGGCGCTATAAATACTGGACACTGCCACCCAAAAGTCGTTGAAGCCATAAAAAAACAGACAGAGCAGCTTATTCTTTACACGCCAGTATATATGTATCACCGCCCTCTTATCGATCTTTCCCAAAAACTTATTGAAATCACACCAGGAAATTACAGGAAGAGAGTCTTCTATGGCTTATGCGGATCCGACGCAAACGATGGTGCCATAAAAATGGCCCGTACCGCCACAAAAAGAAAGAAGATCCTTTCATTCCTCAGGGCCTATCATGGAAGCACCTACGGGGCTATTTCTCTAAGTGCCGTCAGCCTGCCCATGCGCCGGGGACTCGGCCCGCTACTTCCGGAAATACACCATATCCCCTACCCAGACACTTATAGGACCCCATTTGCGGGAATGAGTGAAGAAGACGTCACTGCCTATTCCATAGAGAGAATAAAGGAACTCTTCACAACATGCGTACCGGCAGAAGAAGTTGCAGCAATATTTTTTGAGCCTATCCAGGGAGACGCTGGACTTATAGTTCCCCCTACAGGTTACGTTAAAGCTTTACGAGAACTCTGTGACACATACGGAATACTTCTGATTTCTGAAGAAGTGCAACAAGGCTTCGGCCGTACAGGCAAATGGTTCGGCATAGAAAACTTCGACGTTATACCCGATGCCATTGTCATGGGTAAGGCCATAGCTTCCGGCATGCCTCTTGGCGGCGTGGTGGCAAAAGCAGAATTAATGGAACAGTGGGAGGCTCCTGCCCATCTCTTCACCGCCGCAGGAAATCCTGTATGTTGCGCTGCTGCCTCTGCTACAATCGATGTCATTAAAGAAGAAAATTTAAGAGAAAACGCCACAGAAATAGGTGCCTACACCCTTTCCCGCTTCAAAGAAATGCAAAAACGGTTTGAATTCATCGGAGATGTGAGAGGCATTGGCCTCTCCATAGGCGTTGATCTTGTAAAAGACAGAACCACTAAAGAAAGAAACACCGAAGCGGCAGCCAAGGTCTGCTATCAAGCATGGCAAAAGGGACTTCTTCTCTCTTTCTTCAGCGGTTCCGTATTGAGAATACAGCCTCCACTTGTCATTTCAAAACAGCAGATCGACACGGCTCTTGCCAAAATAGAAGAAGCCTTTGAAGAGTACGAAGCGGGAGCAATTCCTGACAGTGTATTGGAAACTGTGAAAGGCTGGTAGATATATCATGGCAGAAGAAATAATCAAAAAAGGAAGCTGGGTTCAAATCCACTATATCGTTCTTCAGCCGTCAGAACGGGCAGATAATGTTCCTGAAGATACAAAACAGGTTCCCCTGGAGCTCTGGGTAAAAGGGTATTTGGACCATGACGCTTCTATCGGAAGTTCCGTCACAATAACAACCGTGACCGACAGAAAAGTACAGGGAACTCTGGTGGCTCAGAATCCTCCCTACATACACACCTTTGGTCGTCAGATTCCTGAACTCCTATCTGTTGGCAAAGAGTTTCATGCCCTTATTTCCAAGGCAGGTGAACAAGCATGAACCCCGTATTTGACGCTGTAGCCAACCGAAAAAACGAAATTCTAAAAAAAGCGTTAGGCATTGATTACTCGGAGTTTGAACTGCCTGGCATCGCTTTCGACTACGAAGGAATGATGGGCAAGACAGGGTACACCCTTGAAGAAATCCGTGCCATACAGGCCGAAACCAACATAGGAAACACTCCCATGCTTGAACTGCGGAACCTTACCGCCGCGGCCAGGGCCCTCGCTGGACCAGGAAAAGGCGCTCGCATTTTCCTTAAAGACGAAGCGACAAATCCTTCTGGAAGCTTTAAAGCGAGAAGGGCTGCCATGTCATGCTATTATGCCCAGCAAAAGGGATACGCCGGTGTCATCGCCGCTTCAAGCGGAAACTACGGGGCGGCTGTAGCTTCTCAGGCAAACATGAGAAATCTGAAAGCTATCATCGTTCAAGAACTCTTCGATAGCAGACATGTGGGGCAACCTGAAATTCTGGAAAAAGGCCGCATCAGCGAAGCCTTTGGGGCAGAAGTGGTTCAGTTGACGGTAGGACCGGAGCTCTTTATCGAGTTTTTGAGACTCTTGGACGAAACAGGGTACTGCAGCGCCTCCCTCTATTCCCCCTTCGCCATTGCCGGAATAGAAACACTGGGAGATGAAATAGCAACTCAGATCAGGCAAAAATGCGGCAGAGATCCTGACGCTGTCGTTATAACAAACGCAGGAGGCGGAAACCTGACCGGTACTGCAAGAGGCCTTATCAAAGCCGGCTGTTCCAATACCCAGATCGTAGCAGCCAGCGTGGATATCACAGGGCTTCATATGGCCAGCGACAAAGCCTTCAACCGAAAATCCTTTACCACGGGGCATACGGGATTTGGAATGCCCTTCTCAACGTGGCCCGACAGAACAGACGTCCCCCGCAACGCAGCAAGGAGCTTGCGGTATACGGATCGTTACGTCCTCGTAAGCCAGGGGGAAGTCTTCTATATGACCGAAGCCCTTGCCCAGCTTGAAGGGCTGGAACGAGGGCCTGCGGGCAATACCTCCCTCACAGCGGCCTTTGCTCTTGCCCAGGAAATGGATAGGGACCAGGTTGTCGTTATTCAGGAAACGGAGTACACAGGGGCGGGGAAACACGTTACAGCGCAACTCTCTTTTGCCCGGGAACAGCTGGGTATCGAAGTCCGAAGAGGAAACCCAGAAGAGCAGATCCCTGGCAAAAACATTATCATCCCGGAAAATCCAGGCCAGGTGAAAGCTCGGGACATAAGCCTTGATGACCTGAGACGGTCCTATTGCAAAAACGTTCTCAAAATGAATAACATCACTAAAGAACAGCTTACCAACAATGATATAAAATTCATGGCAGAGGACACAAAAACTACAGAGGACTACATCCGCAGCATCCTGTAACAAATTGGTGCCAGGTCTTGAAATTGTGCATGTGTGAAAAGAAACACAACAAAAGAGGAGGGATTGTTTTCCCTCCTCTTTTTTCTGATCAAATTGTATTCGCTACGTACAATTGCACAATTTCAAGACCTGGCACCTTTTATTGAGCCTTCAAACTTTCAAGTGTGGCACGAAGAGTTTCGTGCTTTACTCGGGTTACATCGAACTTAAGAGCAGAAAAAACTATCTGAACGCAAAAACCAACCCCAAAGGCCGCCAGCACGGTTCCAAAACCTACTGGCCCGCCTAAAAGACAGCCTATTAGCACTGCTGTTCCTTCTACAATGCCCCTGGAAACACCTACAGCCAAACCAGTTTTCCTTTCAACAGCCACCATAAGGCTATCTCTCGGTCCTGCTCCAAAACCAGAGCCGATATAAAAATAAGAAGCAAAAGCAATGGTAAAAAGACCTGCTATCATCATAGCGACACCTGATATAAAACTGCCCATTTCTGGTAATATGTTCAACTCCAGAATTCGATCAATAAAAAATCCCACTAACAACATATTGAGCAACGTTCCCAGCCCTATCTTTTCTCCCATAAGAAAAACAAGGATACAAATGACCAGCCCCATCAGAATAGATACATTGCCTATAGACATACCCACGGTCTTTGCTATCCCCTGATGAAAAACATCCCATGGGGCGAACCCAAGATTTGCTTTCATGGTAATAACGACTCCCAGAGCAAATAAGAATAGGCCAAATAATAAGTTTGTTATCCTTTTTAAGAAGTTATTCATCTTGGAAACTCCCTTTATTCAAGAAAATATAAACCACAAGCTTGAATGATAGCGTACTTTTGTATATAAAGATAGTTGTTTCCAAAAATTTGCGGAGCAACTATTGAAAATACACAGTTCATAGAAACGGCCACAGTCAATACATGCAGTCAAGACCTGGCACCATTACCAAGCTGCGATAGAACCATCCGCACGAGGTTCCGTAGCCCCGACTAACGTTCCATCCGATGTTCTCAAGATCATTTGCCCACGGCCAAATTCGTTTGAGTCTAGTGCGGCCCCCATATGATGGCCCATACGTGCCAGTGCCTGGGCTTCGGCTATAGGAAAGCCTGGTTCCACAGAAACATTCATATCTCCCACCCACTGCCACCGCGGAGCATCGATCGCTTCCTGAGGGTTCATTGCAAAGTCCACCATATTCATAATCACCTGCACATGCCCCTGAGGCTGCATATATCCTCCCATTACTCCGAATGGCCCCACTGGCTCGCCATCTTTCGTTATAAAGCCAGGAATAATCGTATGGTAAGGACGTTTCCCAGGCGCTAGAACGTTAGGGTGATTAGGGTCAAGAGAGAATCCTTTTGCCCTATTATTCAAAGCTATGCCGGTTTTTGGTATTACGATAGCTGAACCAAACCCTGCGTAATTGCTCTGTATAAAAGACACCATATTCCCCTCACTGTCAGCAGCACTCAGATAAACTGTGCCGCTTGCCTCTGGTTCCCCCGCTTTAGGCAAGCAGGCTCTTTCTTTGATGCATGCCCGCCGGACATCACCATAATTATCAGAAAGCATTTCAGCCACGGGCACTTGGCTAAAGCGCTGGTCCGCCACATATCGATGGGCATCGGCAAATGCCAGCTTGATCGCTTCTATCTGTGCATGGAAGGTTTCGGCATTGCGAAAGGTGAAATTGAATCCCTTTAACATGTTGAGAGCCATAAGTACAATAATCCCCTGCCCATTTGGAGGAATCTCCCATATATCGTACCCTTTGTAATTTACGCTTATGGGGTCCACCCACTCAGGATTGTGCTGTTCAAAATCTTCCTGACTGTAAAACCCACCCGTTCTGTTGGAAAAAGCTATGATCTTTTCTGCTATCTCTCCGGCATAAAAAGACTCTGCATTCGTTTTCGCTATAAGCTCAAGTGTATAGGCCTGATCAAGACATCGCCACAATTCTCCAGCTCTGGGGGAACGGCCTTCCGGACAAAAGGTATTAAACCAGACTTCGAATTCCCGACCCTTCAAAATACGGCTGTACTTTTCAAAGGCCAAGCGCCAGTTATGAGCCACAGTCACCCCCACTGCATGGCCGTCACGAGCATAAGAAATGGCTGGCGCAAGGGTTTCTGTAAGAGGCAGATTTCCCATTGTTTCGGCCAGGACAGCCCACGTTTTAGGAGCCGCGGGAACCGTTGCCGATGGCCACCCCTGTTCAGGAACCTTCTCCCATCCTCTGCCCCGAAATTTGTCAAGATCGAAAGACAGAGGAGCCCGTCCACTGCCATTAATCCCATGCAGTTTCCCATCTTTCCATATAATGGCGAAATTATCGCTGCCAAGACCATTGCTTGTGGGTTCCACTACAGTCAAAGCTGCCGCTGCAGCAATTGCGGCATCTATGGCATTCCCACCTTTTTTTAATATTTCAAGTCCCGCCTGAGCCGCTAAAGGATGAGACGTAGCCACCATTCCCTTAGAACCATAGACAACATTTCTTCGTGAAGGGTATTGATAACGATAGGGGTCGAAATTCATAGAGCATCACCTCTATTTCATTATGGTGTCAGGTCTTAAATTGTGCAATAGCAGGGCTACGTCGCTGATGAATACATCATTAAGGGAAACTACTTAAACTCTAATGATACCTTGCATTTTCCCCAAAAAACTCTTGACCCTACTTTTAAGAGGCTCTAAATTGTAAGAATAAATCCATCCGGCAATCACAGCGGTAATAGGGGCAATCAAAACCAAGCCAATACTTCCCGCCACAGTTCTCAATATTTCTGCCGCAACCATTCTATAATTTATAATCCGTACGAAATCTGTATCTTGACTTGCAAACAACATAAGCAGCGTTAGATATCCACCAGAGTAAGCCAGTAATAAAGTAGTTGTCATAGTTCCGATAACAGCACGCCCCACATTAAATCCTGACTGAATGAGTTCTCGGCACATTATTTCAGGTTTCTTGCTCTTTACTTCCGCCATGGCAGAAGCAATATCCATACCTATATCCATAGCTGCTCCAGAAGCACCTATTACAATAGCAGCAAAGAAAATCTGTTTCATATTCAGTCCAATATTTCCGCTAAATAAAAGTGTGGAAGAATAAGGGAGAGTTGTTCCGAGCAACCCAAGTTTGTCGCCAAAAAAAGCTGTAATTCCAATAGTGACAAATAATCCTGCCACTGTTCCCAAGAAAGCAGACAAACCCTTTCGCGTAAACCCTGCAACAGAAAAAATAACAATGGCCGACAGCACAAACAAAATGCCACTCGACAAAAGCAGCGGATTTTCTCCAGCCAAAAGCCCCGGAATAAGATTTTTCCATATAACCCATAAACTAGCTATAAAAGAAAAAATTGCCCTTAACCCTGTATTCCCAGCATAAATAATGAGCAAAAGAACAAAAAAACCAAAAAGAATAAACTCCCAGCTCTGCCTGTAGAGATCAACAGCTTTTGCGTCAACAACTTTTCCATGGTCTTCCCTTAACGCAGCAACTACTGTATCTCCCGGGGCGTAAAAGGCATCTATATCCAAGTTTCCCAGCAAATTGTTATACCCAACAACCTCTTGTCCCTTAAACTTTCCATCAACAACCTTCAAAAGCAATTCCTGGCTCCCTATTCTTGCTATTCCAGACTGCATTACATCGCTGTTATCTGTACTTAGAACCACTGCCCGAACAAAGTTGCTATTTCTGTTGTTTTCATATGCCCAAAACCCCACAAGAGCAAGAAATAAAATGCCCCAAAGTAATGAAGCTTTTATTTTCTTCATTATCTATACACTCCATTCTACTATTAATGAAAACATAGCCGGGGACAAGCCTCGGCTATGTTTTCAAAACCCAATATTTTAATAATTAATGACTTTAGACAAACTGGTTGGATGGGTAAATGCCACTTCAGTAGGTTTGAACTCCAAAATGGAGAATAAGGTTCTTGCTACTTCTGTATTATCTTTAAATCCGCCAAGAGCCTCAGCGCCAACTCCAATGGCTGAAAGGGGCACCGTTGTCCCAGAGTGGGCATAAGTGGTCCAGAACATATTTGCCCGCTCAGACATAATGTGAGTTACTGTAATAGCCGCGGGGTCGTACCCTGCATACGTTGCAATTGCATCTTTCTGAGAGCCGTCTATGAGATCCATTGCCTGTTCAATTTTTATTTTCTCATCAAGGGATAAGTTATCTAAACCAAGGTTGGTAGCAATAAAATCAAAGAACTTCTTCCTGTCTTTATCATATTTCCCCACACCCTCATTTAACACATCCGCCGTCGTGACCTTTGCCTTAAAAAGCTGATCCATTTTCAAAAAATAATTATCACCAAACCCAAGCCCAAAACCGCCTGTTTCATGATCTGCTACAACAACTATCAACGTTTCATCGGGATATTTTTGGTAAAAAGAGTACGCTTCGTCTAGTGCCTTATCGAATGCTAACGTGTCGTGGATAGACCCCGCCGGATCATGGGCGTGACAGGCATGGTCTATTCTGCCGCCCTCTACCATTAGAAAGAAACCTTCTTTATATTTTTCTAACACTTCAATTCCTTTCGCCGTTAGTTCCGCCAAACTTGGAGTGTGATCATTCTCTCTATCAAGCTCATAGGGAAGATGGCTGTACGTGAAGGCCGCAAAGACTTTTTTCTGCCCACTTGGCTTATAGTTTCTAAATTTTTGAGTATCTTTTTCTGTCAGGAAAACATGATACCCTTGGCCTTTAAACTTTTCCGCAATGTTAAGGTCATCTTTTCTCTTTGATTTCCCGCCATCCCAGTTCTGGGGAACAAAATGGCGATATCCTCCGCCAGCAAAAAAATCCACTCCGCTATCAAGATAGTCAAGGGCTATTTCATTTTCAGCATCACGATTTGAGTTATGGGAAGCAAAAACAGCAGGAGTCGCATGAGTTATTCGCGTTGTTGTTACAAGACCTGTTCCCATCCCCTTCTCTTCCGCTGCCTCCACCAAACTTTTTACATTCGTGCCATCTGGAAGCTGAGCAATAATGCCATTATTCGTCTTATATCCCGCCGCTAATGCTGTCCCGGCCGCTGCAGAATCTGTTACCAAGGAATCTGCGGAATAGGTGGTGTTGATACCTGCCACTGGGAACTGATTCATCCTAAGTTTTATATCTTTTACTCCGGTTTCAGCCCTCAAATAATATTCTGCCGCCTGGCGCTGTGCTGCGCCCATTCCATCACCAATAAAATAAAAAACATAGCGCGGAGCGTGGGCACTTGCACTATTCACTCCCCCAATTAGCCCTAAAAACAAAGCCAAAGCAATAACTGCCAGTTTACGAGAAAAAAACTTACGCAACATAATACCCCCTCAATGTAGATATTCTTTGCTTAATACCTTACAGGAAAGGAGTTTACGTATTGTTACAACTTTGTAAACAAAGTGTAAAAAATCCGGGCCTACAAAAAGGGGCAAGAGAAAAACCCCCTGCCCCTCTTCCGCTTATATTCGGTTTTAAATCTATTTCCTCTCACCGTCACTGCATACATTTAATACAACTTGCACAAATTCAAGACCTGGCACCATTAATGGTTCATGGAGAGCACCAAGTTGACCATTTGAAGGAAATTATCATTCATCTCTTTTGTTACATCTTCTCCCTTTTTAACTTTTTCCCTCATGGTATAAATAAATTTTCTCCATTCATCATTGACCCCGGCCTCGTAGAACTCACTATATTTAAAGCTCCCTCTCTGAGTCTCGTAAACCGTTCCATCAACAAGAGCTTTAGGTGTAGCGCTTGCCCCCATCAGGAAAGGAATAGAATAACCATATGCTGGCAATGTTACAAAAATAGTTGTCAAAGTTTCTGGGTTTTCAGGGTCAATCAAAATTGTGGCGCTGGACTGTGCGCGGGCAAAATTCCACAAGGCAGAGTGTTTTGAAACCTTGGGAGAATTAACTAGTTCTATTGTTATCTCACCATGGTGAGATACAAGAGCATCTTCCGGAGAGCCATAATCATTTCTCCTGGAAACGGTGAAATATATACCCTCATATTCATCCCCGGCATTTAAAAGGGGCGGGTTTTCTCTTTCTTCGATAATCTTATAGCAATTATCCGCTATTTGAAGAATCTTCCCTTTTGCATCGACAAACAAATAATTTGTTCCTAACTTTCCGCTGGCAATGTATCCCTTTTCAGCAAAAGAATGGAGAACTTCTTTTGCTTCGTCGACATTTTTACAGTGTTCAGCAATATAACGGGGGACATAATGATTCATAAACCCATCATATTTAGGTGGATCAACGTAGGGCAGCTCTCCCTCGTAAGGCCCAACATAACATTCCTTATGCTGCCATTGGGCTGGAACATCTGCGCCTCCTGCGAGGCCTTTCTCGTTGACAAAAAAGGATACGCCTGTGTCTGCTGTGCCCATTTCTCCGAAAAACTTATAGGGTTTTTTATCACCCGAGGGCACCTCTGTTATCTTTTTAAGATAGGCAGATTGAAGATCCACCGCGGTTTCCCTCGTTTTATGGAAGATGATCTGCCCATCCTTTGTTGCTGGAGGAGCAACTGCAAACGAGGTACATCCCACACCTTCGTAAAGAAGGGCTAAATCACGATATCTTCCAAAAGTGAAAGCGATGTAAAGTTCCCGGTCTATTCCAACCGTATCAGCAATAGCGTTAAGCTCGTCGATCCAATAAGAACAATTAATTTTTTTGGAAAGGTCTATTGAAAGCTTTGCGAATCTCCTTAACGCATCTTCTTTACCCTCAGCTCGTGATATAAATGTATTGTATGCCTTTAAAATAGAATCGCGGTTGACTTCTCCCCACATTGTCCCCACTTCAACTGCTGATCCTTGCAAAAACATAACTTCTTCTGAAGGGGCTGCAGCAAAAGCAGAAGTACTTAAAAGAACCGTTATAGCCATTATTAACACTATTAAACGTTTCATTTTAATGCCTCCTTTTAATAAAAAAGAAGGAGGTGTTTCTCTCCTTCTTTTTTTCAATCATGGAGCGACCCCACTATATTCTTACCTCAACCTATGGTATACATTTAACACAACTTGCACAAATTCAAGACCTGGCACCATTTTTTATTCGATGAATTTGGGGAGATACTGTTTTTCCAGGTCGCGGAACTGTTCGAAACCTACAAGGTCTTTAAACTCTGAGAATGCCGCAACGAGGTCTGTTCTGCCCTCAGCGAGCTTGCCTCCCTGTATCTCATTGAGGTAATTGACCATGCCTTTCACAGCCGCAAAGAGAGGGCCAACAGGAATGCTTATTCTTCCCACGCCTAGTTCTTTAAGCTTTTCGATGGGAACGAGAGGTGTTTTCCCCCCAACAACGGCATCCATGAGATTGATGCTCACTGGCGCTTTGATCTCTTTCACAGCCTGTTCTATCTGGTCTATTGACCGTGGAGCCTCTACGAAGATCAGGTCTGCTCCAGCCTCGGCATATGCGTTTCCTCGTTTTATAGCCTCTTCTATTCCGTGAACCGCAATGGCGTCGGTGCGGGCATTGATGACAAAATCAGGATCAATTTCATCCTTCACAGCCTTGCATGCCTTGATTTTCATGACCATTTCCTCTATAGGAATGATCTGCTTCCCCTCGAGATGGCCGCACCGTTTAGGGAACACCTGGTCTTCGATATTCATTCCAGCGGCGCCTGCCTTGATGAATTCCCTCGTGACATGCATGGCATTAATGCTATTTCCATATCCAGTATCAGCATCGGCCATGACGGGAATTCCAACAGAGTCTATTATATTTTTTGTAAAGTGGACGACATCACTGAATCCGATGAAGGCCATATCCGGCAATCCCAAATAGGTAGCCGACAACCCAAACCCGCTGACCTGAAGGGCTTCAAAACCCGCTCTTTCAATAAGCTTGGCAGAAATCGCATCGTGAGCTCCCGGGCACACTAGGGCCCGCCGTTCAAGGATCATATTTTTAAGCTTCGTTGTTTTTTTCAACACGTACCCCTCCATTGAGACTAGAACGTTCTTGTTTTAAGATATATTTGTTCCATACAAAGGCTATAACCACGCCGACCATACCCGCAGCGGAAAGCTTAACATCAGGAAAAAGCAACAATATGCCGCTCACAAAAAAGAGAACTCTGCTCAGTATAGCCATTACACCTTTGCCGAAGCCAAAAAAACCGTACGCAATAGCAATAGCCCCGACAAAGCCTGTTAACCCATGGCTCAGAATAGCACCTGCAGAACCTCTCCCCACCAGAGAGGGATTGAGAGCGAAGAAATAGGGCAGAATAAAGGCCACAGCCCCGAGCTTCACCGCATTCAGGCCAGTTTTAACCCAGTTCCCCTTCGAAATGCTTGCCGCCGCCACTGCTGCCGTGCAGGTAGGAGGTGTAACCCCTCCAAGAATGGCCCAATAGATAAAGAAAAGATGGGCAGCAACCTGGTCAATTCCTATTTTCATCAAAGGCGGCACAAGGATGGAAACAGAAAGAACGTACGTAGGGACAACAGGAAGAGAGGTTCCCAAAAGGAAGGGAACTATAGTGGCCACAAGAAGAGCGATAAAAATATTGGAACCGCCATATTTCAAGATCAGTCCGCTTATTTTAGGGGCGATCCCCGTGATCCCTATGAGGTTTACAAGCACACTCACCGAGATAAGGATAGGGGCAATTCGCGCCACATCTGCCCCGGCTTCGCTTAAGGCGTCAAGAACCTTACGGGGAGTTTCTTTGATTTTTTTCTTCAGCAAATCACTTAAAACCAACACGACAATGGAAGAAACACTGGCATAAAAACCCGCCTTCAGCAAAGGCTGCCCCGTTCCAATGAGATAAAGAAGAACAACAGTGGGAATAACAAGGCCCGCCATCCGTTCAAAGGTTAATATATCCTTCCATTTTGGAATTTCATCTTCTGGAACTGCAGAAAGCCCTCTTCGTTTTGTCTGAAAATGGACGCCGCTAAACACACCTGTGTAAAACAATATACAAGGCAGCAAGGCATATCCGATGATGTTCATATAGGAAATATTTAAGAATTCCGCCATCATGAAAGCAGTGATACTCATGATGGGGGGCGTAATTCCGCCCCCGGTCGAGGCAATGGCTTCCACAGCTCCGGCAAATTCTGGTTTATACCCAAGACGTTTCATGAGAGGTATGGTGTAGCTTCCCGTCACCATCACATTGGCTACAGAACTTCCAGAGATGCTGCCAAAAAGAGCGCTTGAAATAACAGCTGCTTTGGCAGGGCCTCCAACAAAACGGCCTGTCAGAGCCAGGGCCAGATCTATAAAGGTCTTGCCCCCGCCCGTAGCAGACAGAAGAGACCCAAATATGATGAACATGGCAATAAAGGTTGCCGACATTCCTGTCACACTGCCAAACAATCCAAGGGGAGAATAATACACGGAATTCATAATAAAATTAAAAGATAAACCCCGAATTTTCCAGAGCCCCCCTAAATAGGGCGCCACATAGATATAGACAAAAAGCATTGCGACGAGTATGGGTATGGCCGCTCCAACGGTGCGACGAGCCGCCTCTAATACAATGATCAGAAGAGCAGTTCCCAGAAGCAAATCCAGCGATGTGGCTCCTCCAGGCTTCATGTAAATATCAAGGGCCTTTACCACAACATTAAAACAGGCGAGAACAATGACAGCAATCAGAAAAACATCCCATATGAAAGAACGCTCATGTTCTTGACCTTCCCTTTGACGAAATGGGAAACAGAGCAAAGCTATAGATACGCCCAGGGTCACATGAAGAGCTCGCACCTGAATGTCGAGCAAATTCTGAAAAAACATGGGTACAATCAGCTGGGTTAGAGAAAAGACGATACCGCTCCAGAATAAAAAGTGATTCATATGTTTATTTAAAAAATTTCGCACATTCACCCTTTCTTCCCCCCTCTATTAACTCATGCGCTGCCGACGAGGGTGCGGGAAACAGCGAGGCGTTTAAACCTTCTGTTTCCCGCTCTCATAAAGTCTATTTCTTGTATTCTGGTGGAAGGAAAAACTCTGGAACCTCTATGCCCTTTTCTTTGGCGTAACGAATAAGACCTGGGTGGGCAGGAACAAAGGCATCTTCTGTTGCGAATTTAAAGTAGTCTGCAACAGGATCCCATCCCTTGACGGCCCCGTAGGCCGCTGCAACTTCTTCAAACCCTTCCACATAGGCTTTAACGATGTTATAAGCCACTTCTTCTGACATTCTGGTGCTGGCTACCGCTCCAGCGATAGGGCACTCTTCCCAAATTGGGCCCACATCTGGAAGCTGGGATATAGAGCCTTTTTGAGTTTCAAGGAAGCTCATGCTAGGTATCTTTTCCCGTATTTTCTCAATGTCATCCTTGGAATAGCCAATAACCGTAAGGGGCGTTGTAATATTCACTTCTATGAGGGACGCATCCATAGAAGTTAACCCGCTTGACTTCTGAAGACCAACAATACGGCCTTCCTTAAGGGCATTGACGGCATCCCCATAGGCCATGGGCATAAGGTTGATATTGGCCCCTGTAATGTCGTTGTACTCCATAACGTAAGAAGCTGAAGCAGAGCCGGGAATGCCCGGGCAGAACCGTTTTCCAGCAAGATCTTTAAAGGTGGTAACTTTGGCATCTTCCCTAACATAGAGACGGTCGGCAAATACGTTTCTCAAAAATAGCCAGCGAACATCTTGGTAGGGTTTTTCCCCTTCAAAAGCCCCTGTTCCCTCATAGAGCTGAAGGGTAGACGGCAAGTCGATGCACATAGCAAAGTCAAAAACACCATCGCGAACTTTCTTCAGGTTATCAATACCGGCTCCACTTTCAACAACAGTCACATTAAGCCCAACATTCGCTTTGTTGACCACGTTGGCGGCGGCTACGCACCATGCATAGACACCGGAAGAAGAGGACGTACTGCCCATATTCAAACTCGTTTGGCCATAGCCTGCTCCTGCAACGACGAAAGAGAAGAGCACTAGCAGACACCCAAGAAGCAACATCTTTCTACTTTTCTGCATTGTGTTTCCCCCTTTTTTCCCTTTTAAAAAACATCTCTGTTCCGTGGAAAACCACGGAAAAGCCTCAAGCACCCAAGCTTTTTCAGCCTTCCTGCACTGTGCTTCGTCTTTTGCCTTCCTTATAAGCGTCCCTCCTTCTTCTTCATGGTAGCATAATCATCAATAGCGGCCGTGCCATCAGCGACGGCCCGATATGTCAAAAGACTTATGCTGTTTTAAGTAAGGGGTTAACCCCCCCGCGGAAAGAATTCGGATCATTACATCAGGAAGCGGTTCCATAGGTATTATCTGGTTTGTAGTGAGATTGAAGATTCTTTGAGTAGAGAGATCAATGCGCAATTGATCGAGGTCATGGATATCGTCGGTATTACATACTATAACAGGAACCCCAAGATTTATGGCGTTTCTAAAGAATATGCGTGCAAAGGATTTCGCTAAAACAGCCCCTACTCCGGCATATTTCAATGCTACAGGCGCCTGCTCTCTTGAGGAACCGCACCCGAAATTTCGACCGGCCACAACAAAATCCCCAGGCTGTATCTTCTTGCTGAACCCGGGTGAAATGTCTTCGAAAAGGTGTTCCACCCAAACGGTATGATCAAGGGTTTTGGTGTATTTACCGGCGATGATGTAGTCGGTATTTATATTGTCGCCAAAGATATGGGCCCGTCCCTGAATCATCGTACATCCCCCATTTCAAGAAACTCTCGGGGATCAGTAATGCATCCCTTTAAGGCCGAAGCAGCACAGGTTACAGGTGAAGCCAGATAGACAGAGGCTTTATTGTTCCCCATCCGCCCCTTGAAGTTCCTATTGGCCGTAGAAAGCACCGTTTCGCCATCTCCAGGCACTCCTAAATGGGTTCCGGGACAGGGACCGCAGCCTGGAGGGATAAGAGTAGCTCCCGATTTAAGGAATGTTTCCACAAGACCTTCTTTAACCGCCTCGAGAAAGATTTGCCGCGATGCCGGCCCTATGATCAGGCGACAGTTGGGGTTCACCCTTCCCTTTCGCAAAATAGCCGCAGCTGCCCGTAAATCTTCAAGTCTTCCATTGGTGCATGTTCCGATAAATACCTGCTGAACCGCTCTCCCCGCCACATCCTCCACTGGATGAACGTTGTCAACGGCGTGGGGACAGGCGACTTGCGGCCCAATGGCATTAACGTCTATTTCCATCACATTGTGGTAAACAGCGTCTGCATCGTCAAAAACAGGGGTGTAGCTTTTATGGGTTCTGCCAGTCAGATAGGCGGACGTTTTTTCGTCACACTCCATAATTCCGGCTTTCGCCCCGCACTCAATGGCCATATTGCACATGGTCATACGATCACAGATCTCCATATCGGCAATAGTTTTTCCTGTAAAGCTGATGGCCAGGTAATCGGCCCCATCAAATCCCAGTCTGCCAATGGTGTAGAGCATTACGTCTTTCGCGGTCACTCCTTTGCCCATGGCTCCACTGTAAACTATCTTCAGCGTCTCCGGCACCTTCAGCCAAAGCTGTCCTGTGAGCATCACTCCGCTCATGTCAGTGGAACCAATTCCAAAAGAGAGAGCGTTCATGGCTCCATAGGTACAGGTGTGTGAATCGCATCCCAGCACGATCTCTGAGGGAACCACGAGTCCCTTTTCCACAAGAAGCTGGTGGCAAACCCCTTCCCCAACCTCGAAAAGACGCACATTCTGTTCCTTGGCGAAGTCCCGCATGAGGGAGTGAAGGCGGCTCGCCTGCTCATTAGGGCAGGGAACGGCGTGATCAAGCACAAACACCAGACGGGAAGCATCCCAAATGTGAGGTTCCCCATATTCGCGGAAAGCCTGAATCGCCAGGGAAGCCGTGCTGTCGTGGGCCATGGCAAGATCTACATTGACCACAGCAATATCTCCGGCCCGCACATCCTGACCACAGTGAGATGATATTATTTTTTCAACAATGGTCTTCCCCCGCCCCATACTTACGCCTCTTTTCTAAGAAGATTTGTCAGAACTTTCACGTTATCAAGATCTTCAAGATGCATCACAGCGTCAACAATCTTCTTCCGCCGGTCTGCGCAATCAAAGACCTTCCCCGCCAGAGAATCGAATTTCCAAAGAAGCTCTTCTTCTGTAAAGGGATTCAGCGGGTGTCCCTTGGGATATTCTGTTCTCAGATTGAAGACACGGCCGTCGTTGAGTTCGATCTGGACCTTCACTGTATAACGAAGGTTTCTTGGCAGATTCTCAATTTCTTCGTCGGGATATACCTCGACTTTTTTGGCGTACTCGAGAATCCTCTGATCGCGGATCTTTTCTTCGTTAAACTGATCCACAAAGGCGTTTCCTTCAAGCATGGTCACGGCGCATACGTAGGGGTGGCTCAGCTGGGCCGCTACAACACTGGTAATGGCGTCAGCGTTCACCGAATATTTATGTGTAATGGAAGTGGTTCCAACCCTGATCTTTTTCACGTCGTCGGGATTGATCTCAGGGTGCTCCTGTTTGAATCTCCGCAGCGTATCGATGGTGGAATGTTTGCTTCGGCAAGTGGAGTAGAACTTCAGGCCTATGCCAAGGAGTTCCCACCGCTCTCCCAGTTCTCCAGCTGTGCGCTCTACGTTATAGATATCGTCTGTAAAGCAGTTGTAGAACCCGCCGAATTTATTCTCAAAAACATCCTCGATGCCGGTAAAGCCTTCTTTAGCCAGCAGACATCCAATAATGGCCCCTTCAGAAGACTTGGAGGGAACTATTCGCTTGGCCATGGAAGCGAACTGTACAGCCTGCAATCCGCTCGACCAGTTTCCGGTAATGCCCATGGCGTGGATCATCTGATCTTTGCTCAGCCCCAGCATCTTCCCCACCCCTGCGGCAGAACCGAAGGGGCAGCACGTACCCGTATTGTTAAAGCCCTGATGGGCCAGCTCCATACCAATGGGAGCCGCTACCCGGCAGGCCACTTCAAAGGCCAGAACCGCGGCGGTGAGAAAATCTTTTCCCGAAACAGTGCCAAGGGTTTCGGCAAAGGCTGTAATGCAGCCAAGAACACCTGTGGAGACGTGGATGATGCCGTCGGTGTGGGTATCATCAAGCTCAAAGGAATTGATGGCAGAACCGTTGAGCATCATGGCCGATGTAACCGATGTCTTAACATTCGTACCCCAAACAGAGGCTTCCTGCCTGTCAGACATTTTCAAAAGTACGTCTTTATAGATCTTCATCCATGGAGTGGTGGAACCAAAGAGACCGCATCCATAGGAATCCAGCAGAATGTTCTTCAAATGGGTTGTGACCTCAACGGGGATATCTTCATATTTGAGCTGTGCGATAAATTGAGAAAGACCTTCATTAATTCTGTCTGCCATCTTGCTTCTCCTCCTTATAATTCACCTGATCTTATTTCAGATGCTGCACGTGATCGTACTGCCATTACCATAGAAGCATGTCGGTCAGTTCTTGAACCGGATTCGTTAAAGTGCCTTCATCCATTATCCAGTCCATAACTTTTTTCTGCCGCCCAGCCGTCAGAACGGTCTGAGTCACATCCCTGAACTTATCCATCAAATCTTCATCAGACATGGGGTTAAGGGGATCTCCCTTGGCATAATCCACCCTTGACGCAAAAATCTGCCCGTCGGTATCGGTTATTTCTACAATGGTGGTTCGTATTTCAGGATAGGTCTTCTGAATCTCGGGATCTGCCTCTATTTCTATAAGAGAAGCTATCTTTTTAACCCTCTCGTCTTTAATACTCTCTTCCGTGTATTCCTGGAGACCGGCTCTTCCCCGCACGATCATGGAACCCATGCCGTACTGAAGGCTCAGTCTGGCGTGAAGCACTGTCTGGTAGTCGGGAATATCTGAACCCTGTTTGGCATTTTTGTGGGTCAGCACCCGAATGGATTGAATGTCATCCATCGTCATGGGGTGCCCCCTTAAAATATTTTCCACAGCCTCAACAGCGTAATGAACATACCGGCATGAACAGTAAGGTTTGAAGTATATTTTCTGGAATTCCCACTTCTCGCCAAGGTCTTTTTCAAGAATGGAAGGATTGAAGGTATCTGAAAAACAGTGGGCGAAGCCCAGACGGCCTTCAAGAATTTCTTCTGGCCCCGTAAAGCCATTTTGAGCGAGAAGGGCGGCAAACATGCCGTTTCGCGCCGCATTGCCCGGGTGAAGGTGTTTCACAAAAGAGCCGTCGATTTCGTACTGGTTAATACCTGCGGCCAGACTGCCAACAATGCCAATGGCCGAAACAAGCTCGTCCGCATTCAGCCCCAGCAGGCTGGCACTCACCACTGTGGTGCCAAAGGTTCCCACCGTTCCCGTGGGGTGAAAGCCCTTAAGATAGTGGGAGGGGTTAACCGAGGTGCCAATTCGAAGAGAAACTTCATACCCCAACGCAATGGCAAGAAGTACATCCTCCACAGTGGCTCCCCGCTCTTCCGCAAGAGCCAATGCAGCTGGAATCATAGAAGCCCCGGGATGGTAGGTCGCATACTTTGACCCGTCATCGAGCTCCAGGGCATGGGCCGCTACTCCATTGGCAAGAGCGGCATGAGCGCTATCAGTCTTAAGGAGTGTTCCGATCACCGATGCCTTGCCGGCAGGGGCGCATTTTTTGACAAAACCCTGAATGGCCTGAGCCGAATCTGCCATGGCTGAGCCAGCAATGATCACACCCACAGTATCGAGAAGACACCGTCGTGCCTGATGAACAATAGCTTCAGGCAGGCTTGAAAAGGATGTATCAGCGGCAAATTCCGCCAGCTTCCTCGAAAAGGTTTTGTCACTCATCCCAGGGAACCTCCAGAGAGAAGAGTGGGGCATACTGCTGGCACCCGTACACGTCTGTTTCTGAAGGGCCTCCGCTGGCTATCGACCGCCGAATATTGGCCTTAATACCCATCCCGGGATCGAAGAACATAAAATCAAGCACTTTTTCTGTTGGCACATCGTAGGCCCGGGCAATGGCTTCTTGAGTAACGACACCGCTTTGTTTCACTTTTTCATAGATTGAACGGTCACTGAAGATAATCTCGAGGGTAATCATAAAGCTCCCCGCATTCTTGCTGCGAACCGTTCTGGCTAAATCACATATATTTTTTGTTTTCATGAGTGGAACCTCCCGAAATGGTCAACTATTTCCCCATAGGCAACTGAGTCTATGGGTCTTTCCACACACAGATCCCACAAGCCCGCTAAAAATTCTGCCGGGTAATACACATTCACCATGCCCTGAAGTTTCTCTAAAAGATCCTGATCGTTCACTGGATTTTCAGGCTCTCCCTTGGCTACGGGAATATGCTTTTCAAAAGAACGTCCGTCCTTGAGCTCAATTCTCATCCAGGCTCCCCGCTCCTCTGGATAGATGCGGTTCATGGCTTCATCTTCTTCGAGGTTCATTTTCAGGGCGGTTTGGCGAAGTTTCTCGTTCTTCAGAGTTTTTTCGTCATAATCCCGCAGAGTCACATGGCCCCGCTCAAGGGCAATAGACACGGAGAATGGAAGACTAAACATGGCTTCTTCAAAGGTAGCGGGGGTAAAGATCCGTCCCACTTCCGCAATCCCCAGGGCATAGGTCTTTACGTGGATGGATTCAATATCGTCAAGGGTGAGGCCAAGAGCCTGTTTCCCCTCTTTGGCCAGGTCGATGGCAGCGTGGCAGTGGCGGCAGGTAGGATAAAGCTTGGTATAGGTGTACATAATCTCCCACCGATCTCCCAGCTCTCCCATGAGGGCTTCTTCAGAAAATTCGTTGCGGCACATGGCCTTTAACCAACCGTGCTCTCCCTCGAAAAGAGACCTGGGCCCTTTCGCTCCCCGATCAACGAGGTCTGCTGCCAATACTCCCGCCATGGCGGCCTTGCCCGGCTGAAGTGGCTTGATTCCCGGATGGTCGTGAAGCATCTCCTGAAGTCCGGCGCTTTGCAGCCCTCCAAGTGCAACAGCGTAGGCAAAAGATTCAGGGCCGAAATTCTTAAGGCTGGCGCAGGCAGCGGCAGCGCCAAGGGATCCGCATGTACCTGTAGAATGAAATCCCCACTTCAGATGGGAAGGGTTAATGGCTCTCGCCGCCCGAAGCATTACATCGTACCCCACCACAATGGCCCGAAGAAGGCTGGTAAAGTCAGATCCTTCCCGTTCTGCCATCACAAGGGCAGCCGGAATAATAGCCACTGCAGGGTGGCATGTTCCCCACCGATGGCCGTCATCAAGCTCTATGGAATGCCCCAGAGCTCCCAGGGCCAACGCTCCATTAATAGCAGGAACCTTGCTTCCATGACAAAGGATGGTGGATTCCGGAGCCCCGCCAAGGGAAATGAGGTACTCTGCGCAGAGGGCAGGAAACTCTCCTGTTTTGTGTCCGGCCGCTACTTCCGAAAGAAAATCCACTAGAACGCGGCGAGCTTTATCAAGAACTGCTTCCGGTATGGGGGAAGCCCCCCTATCGCCATAGAATCGGCTTAATTTTGAAAGATAGGTGGCATTTACATCAAGTGTTTGAGTCATTACTAACCCCCTACCGTCTCAAAATGATATTTAAAGATTTTGCTGTCCAGTGGATCTTTGAGGGTCAGCAGATGATCGATGGTCCACCGATAACACTTGTTCTGAGGATAAAGGGGTTCGTCGGTAAGAAGGGCCACAGAGCCGCCCGATGAGTTCATCTGGCCAGGGTAGCTCATATAGAAGAAACGGAACTTGGCGCACTTTGCCACAGTGGTGGCAAGATCCAGATCTTGAGAAACCACTTCTATAAAAACTCCCAGCTCATGGGCCTGGGTTTTTATAACGGGCTCATACTCTCTCATAACGGCGTTTCGGCCATATACGTGGAAATAGAGATCATAGTCTTTGTCCCGGGAAGGCCCAATAATGTGAGACACTTTCTTTCTCGTGTCTTCAAGAATCATGTCGATATTATCGATGGCCCTGGGGTCGCGGATTCCAACAAAGTGATAGACACGGTGCCCCGCTTCGCCGGCCCCTTCCAGTTTCACCTTATAGCTTCCGTCGGGAGAAGAAACAAACTTGCTTCCCGATACTTTGGCGATACGGTCGGTAACAGACTCATAAACGCTCTCATGCATATCGAGAATTCCGCCGGGCAACCCCTGAACGAAGGGATTCGTTCGCTCGTACATAGAGTGGGCCGCAAGGCTGTGTGGCGTTGCCTGCTGTTTCGGATGCATGGGCTCGATTGTAAAATGGTCTGGATGGACAGTGGCAATAATCGACTCTTTCACCATCTGGGGCCAACAGACAAGGGAGGCGCATTCCGCCGCTTTCCCCATATGAAGGCTGATCCCTCTGTCAAAACCCTTAAAGATGGGATAGGCTGCCAAAACGGCATCGTCACAGGCCCGGCCGGCCATAATCACATCCGCTCCCTGCTCAAGGGCATAAACAAACTGCTCAATACCCATACTGGCAGTTACATTCGTCGTCTGATCAATTACTTCTTTCGTAAGGGGAAAATCTGCTTCAAGAGGTTCAGTGTCTCCGTTTTCTACACGTTTTAACAGTTCATTTTTGTCCACTTGAGAATAGATAAGGGCCATTTTGAAGGGGGCGAGGCGATGTTCTTTTGCTATATCGCGAATAAGGTCGGCGTACAAATCCACAGTTCTGTCTGTTCCAGTGGTACTGCATGATCCAACAATCATGGGAACATTCTTTTTTCTTGACTCCACAAGCATTACTTCAAGGTCGTGTCTTTCCCATTCAATTGGGTTGTGGGGCTTGTTGGCTCCTAAAAAGGTGGGGCCGGCATCGGCTGTTCCCGCATCGGCTGCGAAACAGTCGATATGATGCTTCACACCTTCGTAAAAGGATTCTTCTTCGATAATGTTATCGCCCAAGTTGCCGGTAGACACGAGAAGCGAACATTTTTCCACAACATTCCCTCCTCTATTTTCGGAAATTGACTTCCGTTTGGCTATAGGTTAATATACTCAGACTCTTTTGTCAACTTCAAATAGTGCGGGTTTAATAGCTATCAAAAGGCTAAAATAGGGGTGTTTGGCGCAAACACGGCGCAAAAAAGAAAATTTTTAATTTATTTCATCGGATAGCAACTTCCGAAAATAGAGAGGGCTTTAAAATGCAAAATTTTACGTATAATAGTAGCAAAACCAGCAAAGGAGTTTCACTCATGTTTGCCAATGAAAAATATGCGGCCACAGTTATAGAGATTCTACGCATCCTCTACTTCTCTGACGGCATTCAGTCATCAAGCCATATACGCAGCCAGCTCGGAGAGCGAGGATTCGACCTCGACTCCAGAACGGTACGGTATCATCTTTCAAACATGGAATCTGAGAACCTTGTGAAGAGAAAGGGAAACAGAGGGGCTTACCTTACCGAAAAAGGAATCAGCGAAGCAAAAATGCTCTTCGTTTTCGACCGCGTTGGCACTCCATCCTTCGAAACTGAAAAACTTTCTTCTTTTTACTCTTTCAATGGGGAAAAAAAGAAGGGCTTCATCGTCGCCAACTGCCTCCTTCTAGAAAAGAACAAGCTATCAATCGCCTTGCAAGAACTTAAAAAGGCTGCTTTTACAAACGTATGGGTATCGTCTCTCCTCGGCATTTCAAAAGAACCGGAAAAGCTGTGGAAGTGCGACCTTCCTGACAAGTATGTAGGTCTTGTCTGCGTATCATCCAGGAATTACGATGTGGCTCTTCAGAAGAAAGGAATCTATGTAGAAACCTCGGCAACAGGTCTTTACAGCCTCAAAAACTTCACTCCCCGGGGATTTACAGAGATCATATCTCATACAGGAACAACCCTCAGCCCTGGAGAAATCCTCATTCGAGGGCGATACACATCTGTCTGCCGTCTGGCAGAAACCGGGGAGGGGCTTGTTACCGCTGCCATCAAGACCTTTCCATCATTCTTATACAAAGAACTTCAAGAAGCCCTGGCGCACCTTGATCCATCTATCTTTTCAGGTCTCATTTTCCATGGCGGGCTCATTCCCCCCTCATATCGCATCAGCTCAAAAGACCGCAACAAAGGCTACATGGTCATATACGGCGGCGCCAACCTCTTCTCTCCCCTTATTGAAAAAGGAATCGCCACCAACCTTTCCATCGCCAGCAGCCTTTACGACGTAGAACAAATGACCGACATCAACAGCCTGTAGTGGTGCCAGGTCTTGAAAATGTGAAATTGTATTAAAAGTATGCACGAATGCCCCCACAAGAGAGTCTTGAAACCTCTTTTGAGGGCATTCGCTATTTTTCTGCCTGCCAACATGTGAAACTAAAAACTAATGCACATTTTCAAGACCTGGCACCACTTTTTTGTAAAACCGGTACACAACTTTCTGGTTCAGCTGGGCAGGCCCCATGCGATCTTCTTCCCATTTTTTCAGGTCATCCCAGCTCCACAGATCAGTATGGGGGCTCACTAGCGACTCAAGCTCCAAATACCACGGCTCTTCTACCATCTTCACAACCAGGCCGGGTGACTGTGTATCTCCCCAGCAAGATAAACGGTGCTCATAAAAATTCCGAACCTGGCCGTTCTGCCAATAGGTTCGTATTCGTTCAGCCTCAACTTCACCAACAAGAACGTAGTCTGTGGCCTGCAAAGCGCCATCTTCGCCAGGCTTCATCAGAACGCCTTTAAAAAGAGGCTCCCGTGTTGGGTCGACCCTCCGAACACGGCCTATCGTTCCAGACAGAAGGGGAATCTGAACAGCGTGACCCCGCGGGGCACGGGTGTAATCGAAAGCCAGCTCTCCCATTTTTTTCGTCTTATCTCCCTGGGCAAAGCGCACCACAATCCCCGTGTAAGCCGGCTGATCCTCTAATTCCTCATACAAGAAGCCTATAGACCAGTTCTTAAAGGTGCGGCCCACAAAAAGGTTAAATCCCTGGGCCGTTTCCCCCATCACTTCTTCTCGTATGGGTAAGTCACCGAACCTTGCTTCATAATGCCACAAACCAGAATCGTTGCGATAGAAAATATACCGTTCTGCCCAATTCGAAGAGCGGTCTACACCAAAACCCCAGTCTATCCACGCAGCATGAACGCCCAAGCCGCACTTGTGGGCATAATCAGCAGTAAGAATCAGGCCGGAATAGCCTGTTTCATCTCCGCCCTTGAGGTCACCGATTCCCGGCACCTGATCAAAGGTGGCGATAGCATCCGGATAGGGGAAACGTAAATAGCGGCTTCTTCCAAGCTTGGCACTCAAACTCAGTGTTCCGTTTGCATCTACATAAAAACCATATTTCTCAATAAAAGCTTCGTCAAAACGGGGGGCCCACTCCCCTAAACCGTTCATTTCTTTATTAGAGCGGATAATACTATGCCATCGCAGGCCAGCCCCTAAATCCACATCTGTCAAAAGCTGCAAGTTTCTGAAATCCAAATGGTCTGTCCAGAAATGAGCCCCTGCACTGAGTCCCCAAAAGCCATTGCCTTTCCCAATGCTTGGAAAGCACCACCCCTTCTCGTATATCTCTTTTTGTCTGCACAAAGCCTTTTCCCCAAAAGGAAAAATCATAAGCAGAAGAATGAGGATAAAGAAAAAGCATTTCTTCATTGTATATTCGCCCTTGCTACCTTGACGACCTGGAAGGCACTAAGCCTTTGAGCACCCTTTGCAGCCAATGCACTCCTAAAGCTTCTTTAAATTCCTTTAGCTTTTTTTTCTGTTCAGGGTCTTTTTCAGCCCTGCTCCACGCCTCCGCCAGGAAGGCACAAAAAATAGAAACGAACAGCCCTAACATGGCAGCCAGCACCACCATCATTATTCGCTTTGGCTTGATACGCTGCTCTGGAGTCACCGCTTTATCAAGCACCTGAATAGTCACAGGCGTATAGGCTTCGTCGAGACGAGACGTCTCGTACATCTTGAGCAGGGTATTATACAGAACCTCCTGAAACTTCCAGTCACGGAACTTCTCAAGGTACTCAAATCGAGCCGCCGGCATACCTCCAACAGGATTGAGGGGATCACCAGAGTCTGTTACCAACTCTAAACGGGCTATCTCTTCTTTTAATCCATTTATCTCTTTTTCAAGCTTTACCACTTTAGGGTTCTGATGTGTCGCATAGGATAAAAGGGATCGCAGCTGTATTTCTCTTGCAGCAATCTGAGCTCGCATATTCACCCTGTTCTGAATATTGGCCGTTAGCTGGGCGTCTCCCATATATACACCTGTTTTTTCCTGAAACTCCCGCAAACTTTTTTCAGCCTGGGCCAAAGCTTCACGGGCATAATCCAGTTCATTCTCATAATATCCTCTCCGCTGAGCCGCTTCTGTGGAAAAAAAATGGTCTGCCATATGCTGCAGTTCTTCCACATAGGCATTGGCTATATCCGCCACTTTATACTGATCAGTGTAAGATACCGTTACAAGAATGGTTCCATTCTTTTCTTCAGTTACAGACATTTCTCCTATGTTTTCAGCAACAAAATCATGACGTCTCATTTCTTTCCCTGCCCCAACCATATCCCTCCAGCCATTTGAAACAAAACGATCAAGCACCTGGTCTTGTAAAGAGCGGCTCTTCAGCATGCTCACATAAACGTTGCCGCCAGTGGGGCCCAAAGACAGCAAATCACCCATTAACCCAGCCTTTTCTTCCATCAGACTGGCAAAAGACGGCCTCTGAACAGGATTCAAAATTCTCGTCGATGCCTGGTATACCTTTGTCATAAGCAAACTGGCTATAATTGCCACGACCACAAAAAGGGTCGTTATTCCCATTATTATTTTTTTCTGCCGGGCGAGTACAAGCAGCAGATCAAGCAGGGAAATCTCGTCGTCTTCAAAGTAATGAATTTCTTCTCCATTCTTCATTTCAGCCATAATCCTATCCTCTTCATTATTTTGTAATGTTATGTATGCTCGCTGCTGTTACCGCTACTTTATAGAGCATATCCACATAATCCCGGGTCTGACGCATTCCCCGGTAGCTGGCCATCTTCTGCGGCACCACAATAGCGTCTCCCGGCTCAATGAGGTTCCAGTCATCCCCTTTGTTGAACTCCTTCACCCAGGGTGTAACCTCCCGAGCTGAAGGCTTCACACGCATGGCCGTACCATCCGCTTTAAGAACATAGATCCTGGCTGGGCTCGCCTCGCTGGTATAACCCCCTGCCATCAGTACATAATCCTTAAAAGAAAGTCTTTTATCATAAATAAAGGCCGAAGGGTTGAGAACAGATCCTATTACCTGAACAGTAGACGGGTTCGCCGGAACGTAGAGGGCATCCCCTTCTTCCAGTACAAGATCATAGGCTGTTCCCTTCAACACCCCTGGCTCTGCGACCAACGTGGCAATACGGCCAGTGGCCTGGATTTCTTTCATCTTTTGCAGCAGATGCCGTTTCTGCTCTGCCTCAGACTGAAGAATTTTTGCCTCTTCTGATGTGAGAGCCGATGACATTTCGTTGGTATTCACGGCTAGAAGCTCTCGTTCCATCCGCTTTGCCATTTCATCAACCTGCCGTTGCTGGGCGGCTTTCACGCTCGCTCTTGTAAAAATTGCACCACGTGGGTAAGCCCTGTCGGTAAAACCCCCTGCCCGTGTTAAAAGGGAAGAAAGAGTTTCTTCCTCCTGAATGGGATAAACACCTGGGTATTTAACCTCCCCATAGATTTCTACTCTTTTATAAAGTTTCCAATTAGGGATGGCCCTTACTGAAATAAAGTCATTCATCTGCACAATTATGTTTTCTGAGGGGTCTCCCGCCAGAACCCTTTTAGCATTCACACGCAACTGATGTGTCTTCGGCCCCTGAGGAGTCGCCATCATTAAGCATGGTAGATCCTATGGAGTTTTTTGAAAGGCGCTTTAAATCCCCTTCAAAAATCGTTCTGTATTCCTGATCCACAACCCTCATCATTTGTACACGGCCTTTATACCCTGTAGCAGTCATACCGCCGGCCATAGCGATAAGGCCTTCCACATTCAGAGGATTTTTAAGTTCGTAGATAGCCGGCCGCCTCACATTTCCCACAATGGCCGCCTGAGGCCCTACCACAGGAATAAACACCACATCTTCCGGCATCATCCTGATATCTTTTGTTTTATCGCCCTTCATGAGCAGATCGTACATATCAAAGGTTGCAACAATCTTGTCGTTCCGTTTTACTGTTATGTTACGCATTGAGCCGTTGCTGTCGGGCCCTCCAGCCTGGAGAAGCACGTTTACAAGGGTCGCAAGTGAAGAGACTGTATAGGCTCCGGGCCTTTTCGCATTTCCCACCACATACACCTTGATGCTTTTCAGCGCGCCGAGGGTCACATTCATTTCGTAATTGGAGTAGTACTTTGAAAACTCCTGATGAAGAGCATAGCGAAGCTCTTCGAAGGTCATTCCCGCCACTCCTATTACGCCAACTCTGGGAATAGTAATGGCTCCCTGGCGATCCACTGTTTCAACCCAGCTTCCTTCCACCATGCCCCAGACATTGATTCTAATCTCATCACCAGGCCCAATCACATAATCCGGACGAACAGGAACAGTATCTCCCGGAGCAAAAGTAGATGGAGGATTTCTAAAAAAACCGGCTCCATATCGCTGAATGCGAGTCAGGCGCTCTTCTGGCAAACTTCCTGTAATAAAACGCTGGAACTCATCTATATTGGAAGCAGGGTCTCCTGTGTCTATTGTTTCTTCTGTGTAATGTGCTGAATCATTCCCAGTCTCATGGGAAGAGGAAGGGGAGATGGAGTTCTCGGGCTGCGAAGGAAAGATGTCAGGAATATCAGGAGCGCTGCCACCTGGAAGAACAATGGGCGCGTGTATTTGTCCCCCTTCCTGAACATCCGGGACGTTTGGCAGGGCAATGCCGCCACTTCCACCCACTCCATCTAAAACCGCCGTCTGGGCCATGGCAAAGGGCGCAAAGAAAAAGATAAAAACAAAGCAACACAATAGAATTCCCCACTTGCGCACAACAAAAACCTCCTCGAAAGATACACTAAAAATGTCCCGCATCTTTTTAATTTTATTATACGAAACTATTTTGAAATCTGCAAAACAACAACAATAAGGAAAAGTCTGTTAAACACACGGACTGGGCCAATGAACGTCTACATAAAGCAACAATCAACTATTCCATCATGTACAAAAAATGAACAGAAAGCCCCGGCTTGTTTCAATTAACGAAACATGTTGTTCGTTTTATATTACAGTGTGAGCAATTAATTTGCTAGTGCAATTTAAACTTTTATAAACAAAATAGGTTTTGCCAGCCAATTACGCTGAAACCTCAATTTTAAAATCCGCATTTGTTTTTTGAGGAATGACAATGCATAATAAGATGCAAACCTTGAAAAGAAGAAAGGAGACACTGCAATACGTGCTCTTTCTGAAAGGACTAACACTTCATGAATGTCTATAAAAACTACTTTCACCAAATACAAAAAATTTTCACCCCACTCTCAAACGTCTTTGGCCCAAGGCAAGATCCTCACGGCGCTTATGCCGCCGTCATCCCGGCATGGATAACAGCCCTTCTAAAGCAACAGCCGGCTTTTATATATGGAGACAGCGACAACACTCGAGACTTCTGCTATATTGATAATGTTGTTCAGGTCAATTTGCTTGTAGCCACAACAGAAAACACACAAGTTTTTGGTAAATACTTTAACAATGCAGGCAGAAACCGCCTCTCGCTGAACGAACCGTACAATGGCTTTCTAAATTAGGTGACACTCATGACTAAAAGCAAACAGATGCTTCTTATAAAATTAGGTATCGACATTTTGCTCGGCGCACTCGCGGCCTACTGCGCTTTCGCTCTTCGCATTGGCTTGCCTCTTGGCAAATACGCCCCCCGTGCCTTTACCTACACATATATAAGTGTTTTTATCAAAGTGGCCCTCAATTATTACTTCAACCTCCACCGCCAGTCATGGCGCACAGTAGGCACCAGGGATGCCCTTGCCCTCGCTAAATCTACTGTTATTTTCGCCTTAATCGCCTCTTCCATCGCCTTTATGCTGGGACACAACTACAATATCCCTCGCAGCATTCCCCTTATCGACGCTCTTGTCTACGCCGTCTTTTTGGGATCAAGCCGATTCGCCAGCAGAATAATCTTTGAAGAAATTGTTGGCCGCAAAACAGGCATAAACAAAAAAAGAACCCTGATCGTAGGGGCTGGCGATGCTGGAACCATGATCGCCCGTGAAATATTACGCCATCCTGAGTCTGGGCTGGTTCCTGTTGGATTTCTCGACGATGACCCTTCGAAAAAAGAAACCCGCTTTTTAGGCCTCGATGTATTTGGCCCCATTGGCGACCTGAGACAAGTGGTTCGAGGACACAGTATTGAAGAAGTTATCATAGCCATGCCTTCTGCCCCTGGAACCACCGTAAGGCGCATTGTTGAACTTGCGAAGAAAGCCAAAGTACAATACCGCATTATTCCCGGCATCTATGAAGTAATCAGCGGAAAAGTTTCAATATCACTGCTTCGCCCTGTAGACGTGGAAGACCTGCTTCGCCGCGAACCAGTGAGGCTTGATATCGACTCAATAGCCGGCTACCTCTCTAGCAAAGTAGTTCTTGTAACGGGGGCCGGCGGATCCATCGGCTCTGAGATATGCAGGCAAATATGTCATTTTTCACCTAAACTTCTAATCCTCCTCGGTCGAGGAGAAAACAGCCTCTTTAACATTGAAAGGGAGATGAAAGCAAATTATTCTCATATTCCCTATGTTACGATGGTAGCAGACGTGCGAAACACCCATAAAATCGAGCATATTTTTGAACAATACAGGCCTGAAGTTGTGTTCCACGCGGCGGCTCATAAACATGTGCCCATGATGGAAACCAACCCTGACGAAGCCATTTTAAACAACATTGGAGGCACACAAAACCTTGTAAAAAATGCCTTGCGCTTTAACACCAGTTACTTCGTCAACATATCCACAGACAAGGCGGTAAACCCCACATCTATTATGGGAGCCTCTAAGCGGGTGGCCGAAATGGTGGTGCGAAAAGCGGCAAAAGAAGCCAGGGAAGGGCAGCATTTCATGTCTGTTCGCTTTGGAAACGTGCTTGGGTCACGAGGCAGCGTCGTACCCATTTTCAGAGACCAAATTAGAAAAGGTGGCCCTGTAACGGTCACTCACCCAGATATGACACGGTACTTTATGACCATACCCGAAGCAGCCCAGCTTGTTCTGCAGGCCGGGGGCATGCAGAAGAACGGGCAGGTCTTTGTGCTTGACATGGGAGACCCCGTAAAAATTGTTGACCTCGCCAAAGACCTTATACGCCTCTCAGGTTTTGAACCAGGCGAAGATATAGATATTGTTTATACCGGCGTTCGCCCAGGAGAAAAGCTCTTTGAAGAATTACTAACAGCGGAAGAAGGCACCACAGCAACACACCATAAGAAGATATTCGAAGCCAAAAGCAACGATTTGCCAGCGGACCTGGATGCAAAACTTGCCGGCCTTTTTGAAACCGCAGCCAGCGGCAACAATGAAGACATATGCAAAAGGCTATTTGAAGTTGTACCCCAATTCAAGTCTAAAGAAATAGAAGGTGCTGTTCATGAACAAATATGAGAATAAGAACAGGATTTATCTCTCATCCCCTCATATGAGCGAAGAAGGGTATGAGATGCAGTATATACAAGAAGCCTTTGACACCAACTGGATTGCTCCTCTTGGGAAAAACGTAAACGAATTCGAAAAAGACTTCGCTTCAAGGGTCGGCGCAAAACATGCTGCGGCACTGACTTCTGGAACAGGTGCCATTCATATGGCCCTTAAAGCAGCGGGGGTCGGCAAAGGAGATATTGTCTTCTGCCAAAGCCTTACTTTCTCTGCCACAGCCAACCCCATTATTTATCAGAACGCCATACCGGTTTTTATAGATAGCGACTATGAAACATGGAATATGAACCCTAAATTACTGGAAGAAGCCTTTGAAAAGTACCCTCAAGTTAAGGCCGTTCTGGTTGTACATCTTTATGGGCTATCGACAGATATGGATAAGATCATGGATATTTGCAATAAACACAACGTCACCGTTATTGAAGACGCAGCAGAGTCGCTGGGCACCTATTACAAAGGAAAACATACCGGCACCTTCGGCGAGTATGGAATATTCAGCTTTAACGGCAACAAAATCATCACCACATCAGGCGGCGGAATGCTCGTTTCTGATAACGAAGAGAGAATTGAAAAGGTACGCTTCTGGGCAACTCAGGCCAGAGATAAGGCGAGGCACTACCAGCATAGCGAACTAGGCTTTAATTACCGCATGAGCAATGTAGTTGCCGGCATTGGCCGAGGCCAGCTAAAAGTTCTTGATCAGAGGCTTGCCAAAAAGAAATACATCTTCGAGTTTTATAAGAGAGAGCTGGGCAATTTAGACGGAGTACAGTTCATGCCCATAAATAAGTGGAACGAACCAAATTGCTGGCTATCATGCCTGACCTCAAAAAGAAAGGTAAGCCCTATTGATATAATGGAAGCTCTTGAAAAAGAAAACATTGAATCAAGACCGGTATGGAAACCAATGCACATGCAGCCCTTCTTTGCAGAATATGATTACATAGGAACAGACGTATCTGAGAAGTTGTTTCAGAATGGCATTTGCCTTCCCTCTGACACTAAAATGACAGATGAGGATTTGGGAAGGATTGTAGAGATTATTAAAAAGCTATGGAGAGGATAATGGAAACACCTAAGAGTGGAATTTACAGAAGGTTTTTCAAAAGACCTATGGACTTCTTTTTATCATTGACAGCTTTGATAATACTGAGTCCGGTTCTCGTAATAATCGGACTACTGGTCAGAATAAAACTTGGCAGCCCTGTAATTTTTAAACAGGAAAGGCCAGGCCTCAACGAAAAGATCTTTACTATGTACAAGTTTAGAACCATGACTGATGAAAAAGATGAGAACGGGAAGTTGTTGCCTAATAAGAAGAGACTAACGAAGTTCGGAAAACTCTTGAGAGCTACGTCTCTAGACGAGCTTCCTGAGTTATTTAACGTTCTAAAAGGCGATATGTCTTTAATTGGGCCGAGACCTCTTTTGACAGAATATCTGCCTCTCTACAACGAACATCAAAAACATCGGCACGATGTGAGACCCGGCATATCTGGACTAGCGCAAATAAACGGAAGAAATGCAATAACTTGGGAAGAAAAATTTGATTACGATGTCGAGTACGTTAAGAACATATCTTTAAAATTAGATTGCACAATAATATTTCAAACTTTTCTGAAAGTTATAAAAAGAGAAGGTATAAACAGCAGCGAATTTGTGACAATGAAAAAATTTAAAGGAACTGAAAACTAAAGAATAAAATACAAAAATTAGGGCTGAAGGAGTACTAATCCTATGCAAGTAAAAGAAATTTACATAGTAGGCGCAGGAACTTATGGGGAAGCTATGTGCGAACTTGCAGAAATATTAGGTTACACAATCAAAGGGTTTTATGACGAAGATGAGAGCAAACTAAACACTTTTAAAATGGGAGTAAAAGTCGTAGGCAAGTTTTCCAACCTTAATACCAAAGAAATTAAGGGGAAGAAATTCGTTGTAGCTATTGGAAACAACACAATAAGGCATCACATTATGTCTAAAGTGAATCAATTCGGCGGTACCACCCCGACATTAATACATCCATCAGCAACTGTGAGCCCAAGCGCAGAAATAGGGAAAGGTGTTTATATTCAAGCAAACGCATATATTTGGACAAAGGTAAAGATTGATGATTATTGCATCATTAGCCCAAATGTTGTAATCGCCCATCATACTTGTGTTGGGAAAGCATGCTTAATATCAACTCTGACAGGAGTAGGGGCATCTATAAAAATTGAAGACAATGTTTTTATAGGAATGGGTAGTACTATTGTTACAGGAGTAAATGTTATTGGCAAAAACTCAATAATTGGAGCAGGGACCGTTGTACTAAAAGACACTGACAAAAACAGTGTGTATGTTGGCATCCCTGCACAGAAAATTAGAGATAACAACTAAATTAATTGATCTGAAACAATCTAAATTTTACAATGCGAGTGCTGTATAACTAGGGAGATAAAATGAATATTTTATTTTTATCAATAGGAAAACTAGATAATATAGAGGACAAAGGTATCTATACCGACTTGCTAAGACAGTTCAGGGATAACAGACATGATGTTTATGTAAGTTAGCCCAAGAGAGAAGATATTTTTGCCAACGGAATATATTACTGAAGAAGGCGTAAATTTTCTCAGAGTCAAGATTGCAATCCAGGCTTTGAGGCTAAAATAGATATCCAGCATGTAGATACAATTTCTGTTTCTGCATTTGCTTCCACATAAAATGTTTAGTATCAAATGATTTATAATTACAATCCGTCTTTTTATACTTACCAAATGCCAAAAAGAAAGGTGAAATTTAATGAAAATCTGGTGGATAAATCAACATGCACGTCCTCCTATCTCTGCTGGAGGCATGAGACATTTTAACTTAGCAAAAGAGCTTTGCGCTTTAGAAAACGACGTAATGATTATAAATGGGTCAGTGGATCATATTAAATACAATGTCCTCCCTGAAGAAAGACATGACAAAAATCCTATCTTTCATACATATGAGGGTGTGTCATTCCTATCCATCAATTTACCTTCCTATAGTGGAAACGCATCGTTAGGGCGAATAAGAAATATGTACTCGTTTTATCTTAAAACAACGAAAGTCCTATCTCCCAACAAGACTAAATACGAACACCCAGACATTATCATAGGCTCGACAGTTCACCCGTGGGCAGCTTATGCCGGCTATAAGCTATCGCAAATGTACAAAGTACCATTTATATATGAGGTTAGGGACCTATGGCCTTTGACCTTGATAGAACTCGGTAGAATTAAAAAATGGAATCCACTGGTGTTATATTTCGATAGAATAGACAAACTTCTCTCTAAAGAAGCCACCCTTGTTATAACAACAGCTCCTCTTATGAAAAAATATTACATTGATCGGTGGGGGCTTCCAGAAAGTAAATTTTTATGGGTCACGAATGGGACTAACATAGATATTAATTCAACTAATGATTCAGGAGAAACAATTCTGCCTGAAAATAAAAAAGAGGCCCGCCCACCCTTCCGCATTGTTTATACGGGAGCATTAGGGCAAGCAAATGGGCTAGATGAAATCTTACGGGTCATTCAAGCAAGTAAAGAAAAACTTAAAAACTTTGAATTCCATTTTTGGGGAAATGGCCCCCTTAAAGAATCATTATCCAGTTATATTGAGCAGAATGGATTACCCTGTTTTATACACAATCCAGTACCCAAGGCGCAAATATGGTCCGTTCTTAACCAAGCAGACGCATTGTTATTTAATCTAGTTTCTTCCTCTGTAACATTATTTCAATATGGAATTAGCCCAAATAAGTTGGCGGACTATCATGCCGCTGGCAAACCCATAATTTCAATCGGACAATATGCACAAAACCCTGTTATTGAATCTGGGGCAGGTTTTGCTGTTTCATCAGCACGAGAATTGCCTGTAGCCTTACTAAAATTTCAAGAATTGAGTCCCGAAAAAAAGATTAAAATGGGAGAAAAAGGTCAGAAGTATGCGGAGGAGCATTATAATTGGGGAAAGTTAGCAAAAAAACTTGCTATAGAACTCAAAAAACTAGTATAGTATTGACTTTTAAACACAAAATTAGGAGCATAAAATTAATGGAAAATACAATTATTTCCCTCGTTGGGGCCCGTCCCCAATTTATAAAAGAAGCAGTTATCGCGTCTGAAGTTCATAAAACCAATGCCTGGAATCATATACTAGTACATTCCGGTCAACATTATGATGTAAATATGTCTGATCTCTTTTTTGAGGAACTTCAAATCCCAACCCCTAAATATTTTTTAGAGGTTGGGTCTTCCAGTCATGGAAAGCAAACAGCGGCAGTGCTCGAAAAGTTTGAAGACATTCTTCTTCAAGAAAAACCCGATCTCGTTCTTGTATATGGAGATACAAATACCACTGTTGCTGGAGCGTTAGCAGCTGCGAAACTTAAAATTCCTGTAGCTCATGTTGAAGCTGGCATCCGCCAACATCCTAAAGACATGCCCGAAGAAATAAACAGGGTTGTTACAGATCATTTGTCATCCCTTCTCTTTTGCTGCTCTGAACTTTCTCGGCAAAATCTTAAACAAGAGAATATAACAAAAGACGTCTTTATCTCTGGAGATGTAATGTACGACCTTTTTCTTCGGATGAAACCACGTTTCCTAAAAGATAAAATGTTACAAAATCTCACTCTTCATGAAGGTGAGTATATACTTGTTACACTTCATCGAGACTTTAATGTGGATAATAAAGAATCCCTTCTTCCTATTCTCGAAGGGCTAAATGATTATGCAAAAATGACAGGGCTATCTATTGTCTTTCCCATGCACCCCAGAACTCGAAAGCGCATAGAGGAATTTGACCTTGCTACTTATCTTGATTCTATGAACATCGTAGAGCCAGTGGGTTATTTAGAACTCATGGGCCTTCTTGAAGGATGTTTAAAAGTTGTTACAGATAGCGGCGGCCTCCAAAAAGAAGCGTATTTTGCACAAAAGCAAGCAGCCGTTGTTATGCCCGATACAGGCTGGAGAGAAATTATAGAATCAGGCTGGAACCAGCTAGTGTCAGCAAATAAGGCAAGAGAACTTTTACCCCAAATACTGCAAAGCAACTCGCCTCAATATCCTCAAAATCTTTACGGCACTGGGGAAGCGGCTCAATCAATAGTAAAAAGCATTATGGCATATTTAAAAAGCTGAGGACTTCATTAAAAAATGAAAAAGCGAATTTGTCATATTACTACGGTACATTCAGCAAATGACACTCGAATTTACATAAAGGAATGTCAATCCTTAAGCCAAGCGGGCTATGAAGTTTTTCTCGTAGCCCCAAAAACATCTATGGCTTCTCTCAATGATTCTGTACATATAGAATTCTTACCTAAAGAGGAAAATCGCTTTTTTCGCCTAATACGGGGACAGTGGCGTGCTTTCAAAAAAGCTCTCAAGATAAAAGCCTCTCTTTACCATTTTCACGACCCTGAACTTATACTTATGGGTGTAGCTCTTAAACTCTTTGGTAAAAAGGTAGTATACGACGTACACGAAGACCTTCCTCGCCAAATATTGACCAAACACTGGTTGCCATGTTGGAGTCGAAAAGTTATTGCTTTTATAGCAGAGTCCGTCGAATGGATGGGCACAAGGTTTTTTGATGGTATAGTAACCGTAACACCGCTTATACAAAAACGCTTTCCTTCTCACAAAACCATATTGGTCCAGAACTTCCCTATTCTGGGAGAGCTCGCCCAATCAGGCTCTATAAACTACTCTGATCGTTCTCTTTCTTTTGCATATATTGGGGGAGTAACAGCTATTCGTGGAATTAGAGAAATGGTAAAAGCACTAGAATACATAGAGATTCCTCAAGTAAAACTCACCCTTGGTGGGAATTTCAGCCCTGAAAGTCTACTGCGGGAAGTTAAATCCTACGGGGGATGGAAAAAGGTTCAATATGAAGGTTTCGTGAATAGAAACGAGATCGCTGAGTTATTAGGGGAAGCAAAAGCAGGGCTTGTTTTATTTCATCCTGCGCCTAATCATATTTCAGCACAACCCAACAAGCTCTTTGAATACATGTCTGCTGGAATTCCTGTTATCGCCTCAAACTTCCCTTTGTGGCGTCAAATCGTCGAGGGTGCTGAATGCGGATTGCTTGTAAATCCCCTATGCCCAGAAGAGATTGCAGAAGCAATGAAATGGATTTTAGAGCATCCAGAGGAGGCAGAAAAAATGGGGCAAAATGGCTTAAAAGCCGTACAAAACACCTATAACTGGGAAAAAGAAAACGAAAAGCTTTTAGCCTTATATAGCAAACTGCTCGAAAAAGGAGCGTAAAACTATGGAAGAAGAAAAACGTCGTTTTATCTCGCCACAAACTCAAATTGGGCAAAACGTATCCTTCGGCTACAACGTAATCATAGAACAGGATGTTGTTATCGGCAGTAATGTTGAAATAGGCCACAACGTCATTATACGTTCAGGGGTTCGTGTAGGGGATTTCTGCAAAATACTGGATAACGTCGTATTGGGCAAAAAGCCAGCAAAGGCTTCTCTTTCTGCAACAACAGGGGGAGAACGGCAACTGCCTCCCCTTGAACTGGGTAAAGCCGTTACCGTGGGAGCAGGCTGTATTCTTTACAGAGGTGCCATTCTTCACGATCAGGTGTTTATTGGCGATATGGCTTCAATCAGGGAAGATGTAAAAATTGGGGAGCTGACAATTATCGGCCGGGGAGTAACCGTCGAAAATAAAGTATCCATTGGCAGAAAGTGCAAGATTGAAACAGAAGCCTATATAACGGCCATGTCGACAATAGAAGATTACTGTTTCATCGCTCCTGAAGCAACCTTTACGAATGATAACTTTCTAGGGCGAACAGAAGAGAGGAAGAAGCACTTTGGGGGTCCCCTTCTTCGCCGAGGTGCACGAATAGGAGCCAATGCTACATTGCTCCCGGGCATAGAGATTGGAGAAGATGCCCTTGTGGCAGCAGGAGCCCTTGTTACCCGTAACGTGCCTCCAAGAGTAATAGTTGCTGGAACACCAGCTAAATACTTTAGAGATGTTCCAGAAGAACAATTGATTGAAAATCAGGTCTTTTTTGATAAATAGACGAGGAACTCTTTTTAAATAGAGGTGTAAAACATGTCATTACTTCAAAAAATACAAACGAAAACTGCCACTGTGGGGGTTATTGGCCTAGGGTACGTTGGCCTTCCCTTAGCTGTGGAAAAAGCAAAGGCTGGATTTTATGTCACTGGTTTTGATATCCAGCCTCAAAAGGTTTCTCTTGTCAATCGAGGGGAAAACTACATTGGAGACATTATTCCGCAAGAACTCAAAGATCTTGTGGCATCAGGTCATTTGAAGGCCACCAGTGATTTTGAAGATATTGGCAAATGCGATGTTATTGCCATTTGCGTTCCTACCCCTTTAGATGTTTTCAAGCAGCCGGATCTCTCTTTTGTGGTAAGTTCCGCTCAATCAGTAGCAGACCATCTGCATAAGGAAATGCTTGTTGTTCTCGAATCCACCACTTATCCAGGCACCACAGAAGAAGTGCTTTTGCCTCTTTTTGAAGAAAAGGGATTGAAGGTGGGCAAAGATTTTTATCTCGCCTTTTCCCCAGAACGGGTGGATCCGGGCAACCATCTGTACAAAACAAAAAACACTCCCAAAGTTGTTGGCGGATGCACCGACGCTTGCACACAACACGCAAAAGCTTTATATGAAGCAGTGCTCAATGCCCCTGTATTTGCAGTTTCATCACCAAAGGAAGCAGAAATGACGAAAATACTTGAAAATACTTTCCGTATCGTTAACTGTGCTCTGGCCAACGAAATGGCCCTTGTATGCAATAGAATGGGCATAAACGTATGGGAAGTTATTAATGCGGCAGCAACTAAACCCTTTGGCTTTGTGCCCTTCTACCCTGGCCCCGGAGTCGGCGGACACTGCATTCCCATAGACCCATTCTACCTTACCTATAAGGCCAGAGCCTACGATTACCATACACGGCTCATAGAGATGGCCGGAGAAATTAACGACCTCATGCCAGAGCATGTGGTGGAACGGCTTATGAACCTTCTGAACGATCAGGCGAAACCTCTTAAAAACAGCGCAATACTTCTCTGTGGAATAGCCTATAAGGGAGACATCGACGACCTTCGAGAATCCCCTGCCCTAAAGATCTGGCAGCTTCTAGAGCAAAAGGGAGCCGTCGTCACCTATACAGACCCTTATTGCCCTGAAGTTTTATTAAATGGGGAAAAAGTTCTTTCTTCTCCCCTTACGCAAGAACTTGTACAAAAGGCAGATGCCGTGGTCATTACAACGGCCCATAAAGAGAACGTTGATTACAAGCTTATTGCTGACAACGCAAAGCTGATTTTCGATACAAAAAACATTTTAAGTCAAAGCCTTAATATCAGGCCAGAAACTTTAGAAAACTTACATATCTTATAAAGGAGCTATGCCATATGTATAAATTTGCCCTGCTCGGCTGCGGCCGAATCAGTAAAAACCACATAGAATCTTTAGCTGAACTGAAGAAAGAAGGTAAAGCAGAGTTTGTTGCCTGTTGCGACATTATTCCAGAACGAGCCGATTCTGCTGCATCCCAAATTGGCTGCAAGGCTTACTACAACTATCAAAGCATGCTTAATGAAGCAAACTTTGATGCAGTTTCTATATGCACTCCATCGGGCCTTCACCCAGACCACGTTATTATGGCAGCTCAGGCTGGTAAACATTCCATCAGTGAAAAACCAGCAGGCACATCCCTTGAATCAGTCAATGCCGCTATAGACGCGTGCGATAAAGCACAGGTTCACTATCTTGTAGTAAAACAAAACCGTTTTAACAAAACAGTCCAGCTTCTGCGAAAAGCCCTTGAGGCCGGGCGATTTGGAAAGCTCTATATGATCACATCTAATGTGTTTTGGACCCGCCCTCAAGAATACTATGACCAAGCTAAATGGCGAGGGACATGGGAATTCGATGGTGGGTGCCTTTCAAATCAAGCCGCTCATTATGTAGATATGGTTCAATGGATGGGAGGAGCTGTAGAAGACGTTAGTGCCTTCAGCTCTACACTTGCACGGCGT
>NZ_MPPC01000002.1:0-2613 GCF_001896635.1 Aminobacterium sp. EBM-42 | reverse complement strand
TGTTTACGGCTTCGGACATCTCGATTACTATCGCCACGTTATTGATGTTTTTGATGGTAAAGTAGAGCCACTAGTGACCGGACGAGAAGCTCGAAAGACTGTGGAGATTATTGAAGCCGCGTATAACAAAGAACGGTAATTTATGCTTCTTAACGTATCTGTTTAAGCTTTAAAAACTCTTTAACATTTTTACTGGCGGGCAGCTTGGATTATAATTAATCAAGCTGTTTGCTCACTGTTAAAAGAAATTAGCCCAATGATTGTCATACTTTCATAAGGCTAAATATTCATATATTTTTACTTCATACAATTCGTTATATTATTATAGACAGACGAAAAAAGAATTAAAAATTATACATATCTACTTTACGCGTATCTTTTACTGACAGGGGAAAATAGCAATGCTAATACAGAAAAGCGGACATATTATTGTTAATAATTCCACAAATATTTATGAAGAAGGTTCTATTTTTATTTATTGGGAAGGTTTTATATATGGTTTTAACCAACAAAGCGGGAAAAAAACAATAAGGGAATTTTTTAAAAATTTACAAATACATGGATTTTGTTCCGCCATTTCAAAACTACATGGCTCTTTTGTTCTTGTTCTAGCAAATGAAGAAAAGCAAGAGATCCTTGTAGCTAGTGATGCAAGCGGCCAAATGCCTATTTATAAAAACCAAGATATGATATCTTCCTCGCTTATTGAGTTGACAGAAAGAACAGACCTCAACAAAGAGGACCTTTCGCTTGATAAAGCAGTTGAGTTTGTTCTTACAGGTTTTCAGTTTGGGCCAAAGGTTTTGTTTGATGCAATAGAACAAATTCCCCCCTCAAAAATTGTATCTGTCAAAAAGAGGAATTTCTTTTTAATAAATCGCGACAAAGAAGACGACCCGTTTCTGAGAACCGTTAAACATGATTCTATTTCTGAATATTTGAACCAATGGGAGATACTCGCAAATGCAATTAGAAAAGAAAAGGTTAGTATCGATTTAACCGGGGGTACAGATAGTCGTATCATTGTTGCTATACTTAATCATTTGGGATGTTCATTTGAAACAACTATTTCAGGGCAACCTACGCACCCAGATGTAATTATTAGCTCAGAAATAGCAAAACATCTAAATTCTCATGAGCATTTTACTTCAATTCACAAAGTTGATGAAGATACCTTAATTTCTGACCTTTATGAAATTGCGAAAAATAGTAAGGGCATTAATGACTTTGTTGGAATGCACCGCTTATTTCAGTTACATAAGGAAAGGGCCAAACGAGGTATCTCTCTTGCTTTAGGTGGAGAAGCTGGAGAACTTTATAAAGATGCGAAGCAATGGCGCTGTGCTCTTCTATCCTGCAACTCAAAAAATAGGCTTGTGGATAAGTTGGTTAATACTGGTTTTGTCGGTTGGGGCATGGGAAGCCAAACACCCGACCAGCTTTTTCAAACAGAAATAAGGGAAAAATCAGCAAATTATAAAAAGGACACAAAAAAATTTTTAAAAGATATCTTCCCTGAGTATCATAAATGTGATGTATTTCGACTTGCTGATGAGATTTTCTATAAATACATTATAGCGGCACCACGAGGTTTTAGTCCCCTAATGTTTCCTCATTATTCCCCTTTATTAGATGTAGCACTTGTCCATTATGGGATAAATTTACCTAAACATCTCAGATTTGGCCATCAATTTTATAGAGAAATAATTGCTGTATTGGACACAAAACAAGAAATAGCGAGTTTGCCAACAACGAGACTCGGAATGACTTTATTGCCCAAAAGAATAATACCAGAAGTTTTAACCTCTGTTTTCCTAAATTTACAAAAAAGAAAGGTAACTATATCACTAAATGATCCGAACCTCTATTCGCTCCTTCGCAAAAGACTTAAAAGGTCTAACATTTTAAAAGAGTTAGTCGGAATAGGTTTATTAAACCCAAAAATCGCAATTGACAATATCCCAAACAAGAATTTGGGAAGACTTGTTTCTTTATGGCTATTCCTAAGAATTCTTGATAAGCGAAAAAACTAAAGAAGGCACCTTTTCTTGCCTATAGTTAAAAAATTGGTAGTACCTATATATTTTCGCACCTCTATTTTTTCGGCTCAACATTTCACAGTTCCCGAAAGAAGATGGTTTCTGTTTGCGACCAACGAAATCTATCTCAAGACAGAATGTTACATATGAAAGATACCACAGGGAAGAGACGAATAAAAATGCTCGGGAACAACATGATATGGCTTTCATTCAGATCATATTATAATAACGCAAGCAAAAAACAGCTGATATCTTGAATCAGTAGATGTAACTATATGCGTTATAATGTAGTATAAGTATCTTATTTTATTACAAAATAAAACAAATTCACTCAGATCATTCAGTTTTTGCGAAAAGCTTTTGAAGCTAGTTAGTATAGTTGGTTTTATATGGTTTCATTTAATGTATTTGAGACACGCCTCAAGAATACTAAGACCAAGTTAAATGGCGAGGGACGTGGGAATTCGATGGTGGATGCCTTTCAAATCAAGCCGCTCATTATGTAGATATGGTTCAATGGATGGGAGGAGCTGTAGAAGACGTTAGTGCCTTCAGCTCTACACTTGCACGGCGT